>NZ_JBEZJI010000009.1:0-208704 GCF_040649435.1 Actinomadura sp. NPDC048955 | reverse complement strand
CGGGTGGGCGGCCCGGCCGGGGGGGGGGGGGGGCACGACACACCGACCACGGGCGCCCGTGCCGGGCCAAACCCGCGCCCCGGCCGCCCGCGGTGGCGGGCGGCCGTTCCGGAAGGCGCGCGAGCGCGCCGGCGTCAGACGCGCCAGGACTGGACGAGCGCGTCCAGCGTCACCTGGTCGTAGACGATGCCCTGGGCGTTCAGCTCCTGGGCGACGAGCTCGCCGTCGCCGTGGTGCTTGGCCAGCAGCCGGTACACCGCGTACGGGAACCAGTGGTTGTCGCTGATCCGCTGGATCTCGGCCTCGTCGCAGCGGTAGCCCTCGGCCCTGACCTCGGCGAGCGTCGCGGCGACGTCGCCGTGGCGCCGTTCCAGGATGTCGATGACCAGCGACCGCAGGTTCTCCGGCGCGGGCCCGGCGGGCACGTCCTCCTCGGGGGCGGTGCCGTAGGAACTGCGCCCGTTCAGGCTGCCGCGCGACGCGGCGCTGACCACGGCCAGCTCCGGCTCCGGCTCCGGCTCGGGAGCGGGGGCCGGCGCGGGTGCGGGCGCGGGCTCGGTCGCGGCGGGGGCCGCGGCCGGAGCGGAGGCCGCCGGTGCGGCCGGGGCCGGTGCGGCCTCGCCCGCGGGCGCCGCCTTGGGCTCGGCCCTGCCCGACGTCCCGGACTCGATCGCCTTGCCGGAGTACCCCGGCACCTGGATCTGCGCGAACGGGCCGGTGTTGCGCAGCGGCATCAGCGTGATCTGGTTCAGCGTGACCGGCCCGGCGATCGCGCGCGTCTGCGGCTCGGGCTGCTTGGTCTCCTCCTCCTCGGTCCTCTGCGACACGTACCGGTGCAGCGTCCGCAGCAGGACGAACAGGCCGAGCATCGACACGATCGGCGGGACCGCGGCCGTCGCCTGGAAGGAGAAGGTCTTGTGGCCGACGTGGCCGACGTTGAAGATCAGGCTGGCCGTCCAGCCCGCGAGGGCGATGGTCAGCGGCAGGCAGAAGTCGAGCCAGCTCATCAGGGCCCGGCGCTTGATGACGAAGGCGTCGATGGCCAGCAGGAACAGCCCGAGTTCACCGACGATGATGAACAGGTCGACCAGCAGGGGGAACGACTCGGCCTTCCAGCCCCGCAGGCCGTGTTCCAGGGCCCAGTGATAGAGACCGGCATAGGACTGGGCGAAGCCACCGGCGGTGGCGGTCAGGACCGCGGCCGCCATGAAGGCGATGGCCCCCCACCGTGTGATGACCTGTGCCCGGTTGGCAGCGCTCATGCGCGTGTGCTCCCAGATTCCTTACACAACCAAAAGTGATCGGTGGGAGACTATCCATTCCTTTGCCGTTTCGTGGGCGAATCGCATCACGTCTCGGTCCCGTTCCCCGCGAAACGGCGCGGCGCGCCGGTGGGAACTCACGAAAAACCGCAGGCGAGGCGCCCCCGCATAGTCATGGCGGGTGCCCCCGCAGAGTCATAGCGGGTGCCCCCGCAGAGTCATAGCGGGTGCCCCCGCCAAGGCGCGCCGGTGCCTTGGCGGGGGCGGGATTCCGCGGGAGCGGTGACGGAATCCGGCCGCGGAACCCCGGTCAGGGAACCTGCAGGACGAAGTCGAACTTCGCGGTGCGTCCGCTGGGACCGGTCTGGACCTTCATGAGCAGCGCGGGGTCGTAGAGCATGTCGGAGCTGTTCCGGGGCTCGTTCGGGAAGTAGAGCTGCGTCGTCAGGATCTGCTGGTACGGGGCCTGGGCCTTCACGTGGATGTGCCGCGTGCGGCCGGGGTAGAGGCCGGGCACGATCGTCGTGAGGGTGAATCGTCCGGAAGCGTCCGTGTATTGATGTCCACGGAGCTTATAGCCGTAGTTGTCGTAATTGCCGTAGTAGTCCGCCTGCCAGAAGTCGAGCAGGGCGTGGGCCACCGGCGCGCACGACATCGAGTAGACGATCCCGGACACGGTGAGCGGGGTCCCCGGCATGCCGGAGGTCACGATCGAAGCGCGCTCGGGGGAGCCGGGCTTGAAGTAGGGGCCCTCCATCTGCGAGTGCGTCGGGGAGTCGTCCCCGTCGTCGCACTTCGGCGTCGGGGTGAGGGGCCGCTGCTCCGTGCGGGCCTGCGCGGGCGCGGCCACCGCGGACACGGCGGTGGGCAGCGCGAGCGCGCCGATGCCCGCCGCGCCCGCGGCGACGATGAAGTTCTTGCGGCTGATGCCGTTCTCCTGGCCGTCACCGGGGTCGTGGCCGGTGGCGGTTTCCTGCTCGTCCGCTGTCATGGGGGTTCCTTCGGGGGTCGTCCGGGATCTTCCGGTTGGCGGGGCTCCCTGGGAGTCGGTCCGCGACATGTATAAGCCGCCCGGGAAGGGGCGGTCTTGCCGCTGCGTGCCGTCACTTTGGCGGCGAGTGCCAAAGCCCGCCCGAAGCGTCGTGCTGACTCGCTCATTGACCTTCCTGACGGGCCGTAGAAGCCTTGCGTGTGGCGTCCGAGACCCCGCCCGCCGACCGGAGGAGCGTCATGCCCACGCTCGTTGACACCTCGGACCACCCTGCCCGCGACCAGGCGGACTTCTGGCGCCACCTGATCAGCTCGGCCTTCGGGCCGTTCCACGTCCAGCCGCGCCTGCCCGGCGGGTTCGCCGCCCGGCTGAGCGGCCGGGCGCTGGGCCCGGTGGAGGCCGGCGACGTGTACGCGCCCGCGCACGCGGTGCGGCGCAGCGCCCGGCAGATCGCCCGCGACACCCGCGAGTGCTACAAGCTCGGCCTGGTGCTGCGGGGCTCGTGCGTGCTGCGGCAGAACGGCCGCCGCGCCGTGGTCGGGGCGGGGGACGTGGTGTTCTACGACCTCACCCGTCCGGTCGAGATCGCCTTCGACGCCCACCACATCTTCACCGTCGTGATCCCGCACAGCGCCGTCCCGCTGCCGCGCGAGCGCCTCGCCGCGTTCGGCGGCACGCTGCTCGGCGGGCGGGGCCGGACCGGGCGGCTCGTCTCGTCCTTCCTCGCCGCCCTGGCCGAGAGCGGCGCCGAGGACGCGGCGCGGAACGGGGCCGCGGCCGACGACCCGCTCGGCACCGCGCCCGACGAGATCTACGCGCACCACCTCGGCGGCGCGCTGGTCGAGCTGGTCACCGGCGCGGCCGGCGAGTGGCTGGGCGCGCCGCCGTCCCCGTCGCCGGAGGGAGCGGAGATGCTGCGGGCGATCGAGGAGTGGATCGAGGCGCGCCTGCACGACCCGTCGCTGAGTCCCGCCGCGATCGCGGCCGCGCACCACATCTCCGTCCGCCAGCTCTACCGGGTGTTCGCGCCGACCGGGACGACCGTCGCCCGGTACGTCCGGACCCGCCGCCTGGAGCACTGCCGCCGCGAACTCGGCGACCCCTTCCTCGGCACCCAGCGGATCGGCGCGATCGCCAACCGCTGGGGCCTGCCTGACGCGGCCGCCTTCAGCCGCGCGTTCCGCGCCGCCTACGGGCAGACCCCCAGCGACTACCGCGCCCGCACCACCGGCATCCGGCGGGACGCGTAGCGCCGCGCGAGCCCGGCCGGCGCGAATCGATCCCCGTATCCCGGGAACGCGAAGAAGAGGACCTGGAAACGCGATGGAGGACGCGAGGGGGACGCCGACATGCCACGCCAGGAGAGCCGCGCCGCCGCCGACGTGCGCGGAGCGGCGCTGCCGCTGGAGTACGCCGAGGACCTGGACCCGCTCCTCGACCGGATCGGGGACGCCCGGTGCGTGCTGATCGGTGAGGCCAGCCACGGGACCCACGAGTACTATGCGTGGCGGGCGGCGCTGACCAGGCGTCTGATCGCCGAGCGCGGGTTCGCGTTCGTCGCCGTCGAGGGCGACTGGCCCGACTGCCGCCGGGTCGGCCGCTCCGTGACGCTCACGCCGGGGGCGCGGCGGGAGCCGCGGGACGCCCTGAACGCCTACGAGCGCTGGCCGACGTGGATGTGGGCCAACGAGGAGACCGTCCGGTTCTGCCGGTGGCTGCGCGACCGCAACGCGGGCCTTCCTTCCGGCGAGCGGGTCGGCTTCCACGGGCTGGACGTCTACAGCCTCTGGGAGTCGCTGCGGGCGGTCGTCGCATACCTGGCGGAGCATCGCCCCGAGTACCTGGACACGGCGCTGGAGGCGTACCGCTGCTTCGAGCCCCACGGCCACGACCCCCGCGCCTATGGGTGGAACACGGACCTGGTCCCGGGCGGCTGCACGGCGGAGGTCCTGGAACTGCTGGCCGCCCTGCGCCGCCCTGCGCCGCCGGGGGAGGCGGGCGACCCGGAGGAGGAGTTCGACGCCCGGCAGAACGCCGAGGTGGCGGCGGGCGCCGAGCACTACTACCGCACGATGCTCGACGGCGGGCCCGAGTCGTGGAACGTCCGGGACGTCCATATGGCCGACACCCTGGACCGGCTGATGGACTTCTATGGCGGCAAGGCCGTGGTGTGGGCGCACAACACCCACGTGGGCGACGCGCGGGCGACCGACATGGCGGGCGCCGGGATGGTCAACCTCGGCCAGCTCACCAGGGAGCGGTACGGCGCCGGCGGCGCCGTGCTGGTCGGGTTCGCGGGCGGACCCGGCGAGGTCGTCGCGGCGCCGGCCTGGGGCGCCCCGATGGAGATCATGCGCGTCCCGCCGCCGGCGCGCGGCTCGCTGGAGCACGTGCTGGCGGAGTCGGAACTGCACCGGGCGATGTTCGTCGTGCCGCCGGAGCGGGAGAAGCCCGCCTTCTTCACCGACGCGCTCGGGCACCGCGCGATCGGCGTCGTGTACGACCCGGACCGGGATCCGCGCCAGTACGTCCCGACGCGGCTCGCCGACCGCTACGACGCGCTGTGCTGGTTCCGTGCCACCTCGGCGCTCCAGCCGCTGCATCTGGAGGCCGCGCGCCGTGGTGAACTGGAGACGATGCCGACCGGCGTCTAGTCATCGGGCAGTCTGAGGAGTAGCGCCATGTCCTTGACCAAGCAGCCGGGCCCGCTCGCCGGCTCCCTCGGCGACGAGGTCAACTTCACGATCGACGGGCCGGCGCACCGGTTGTTCATGCACGACTTCCCCCGCCGGGTGCGCGCCCGGTTCGCGGGCGAGACGGTGCTGGACACCGAGCGCGGGAGGCTCCTGCACGAGACCGGGCTGCTGCCCGTCCTGTACGTCCCCGAGGAGGACGTGCGCACCGACCTGCTGGAGAAGACCGTCCACTCCACACACTGCCCGTTCAAGGGCGACGCCGTGTACTGGACGGTGCGGGCGGGCGACCGGGCGGCCGAGAACGCGGTCTGGGGGTATCCGGAGCCGAAGCCGGAGGCGGCGTGGCTGCGCGGGCACATGGCCTTCTACTGGGACCGGATGGACGCCTGGCTCGACGAGGACGAGGAGGTCAAGGGCCATCTGCGCGACCCCTTCCACCGCGTCGACGCGCGCACCACGTCCCGGCGCGTGCGGGTGCTGCTGGACGGCGAGGTCGTCGCCGAGACGGGACGGCCGAAGCTGCTGTCGGAGACCGGGCTGCCCAACCGGTACTACATCCCGGCCGAGGACGTCCGCCGCGACCTGCTGACCCGCAGCGCCAAGCGGACCTTCTGCCCGTACAAGGGCGAGGCGACGTACTGGTCGCTGGCCGGGGCCGAGGACGCCGCCTGGTCGTACGAGGAGCCCCTGGAGGACGCGGCGAAGATCGGGGGATACCTGTCCTTCGACCACGAGGCCGTGACGGTCGAGTCCCAGCCGCCCCTGGCCTCCTGACGCCGGCCCGGGGCCGTGGGGGTTCGCGGAGCGGCGGCCTCCTGGAGCATGATTGCGGAATGGTCGATACCTCCCTTTATGCGGCGTTCGTTGTCGCCGCGTTCGCGCTCTGCGTCACGCCCGGCCCCGACATGATGTTCATCGTCGCGATGGGCGGGCGCGGCGGCCCGGTCACGGGCCTCATGGCCGCGGCGGGCGTCGCCACCGGCGCCCTGACGCACGCCGTCGCCGCCACGCTCGGCCTGTCCGCCCTGTTCACCGCGCTGCCGGCGCTCTACCACGTGCTGCGCTGGGCCGGCGCCGCCTACCTGCTCTACCTCGCGGTCAAGGCGTTCCGGGACCGCGGCGAACCCGCCGGGGAGGGCACGGCCCCCGCCGGCCCGGGGCGGCTCCGCGCGTTCTGGCAGGGCGTCGTCACGAACCTGCTGAACCCCAAGGTGATCCTCTTCAACATCGCCTTCCTGCCGCAGTTCGTGAACCCCTCGATGGGGCACCCGATGGCGCAGCTGCTCGTCCTGGGCGTCACGCTCGTCCTGATCGGCCTGGCCGTGGACGCCTCCGTCGGCCTGCTCTCCGGCCGGCTCGCGAACCTGCTGCGCCGCAGCCGCCGCGTCGCCCGCGGCCTGAACATCTTCAGCGGGACCGTGTTCACGGGGCTCGCCGTGCGCCTCATCGCCGTCCCCAAGTGAGATCCTGCGGGTTTACAGTTCAGGTGACCCTGAGCAAAGGAGGCGGCTGTTGGTTCCGTACGCGGCGTCCTCACCGCCTTCCGCGTTCTGGTCGGCGCTCGAACCCGCGCAGCGGACCGCGCTGCGCGCCGCCGCGCGCCCCCGCACGTTCCCGGTCAAGGCGCCGCTGGTGTACCAGGGCGACGAGTCCGACCATGTGATCATCATCGAGCGGGGCTGGGCCAAGGTGACCTCCGCGACCGAGGACGGCCACGACGTGGTGCTGGCCGTGCGCGGCCCCGGCGACCTGCTCGCCGAGAGCGCGGTGCTCGGCGGGCGGCCGCGCGCCGCGACCGTCACCGCGCTGTCCCCGATCCGCGCCCTGGTCGTGCCCGCGGCCCGCTTCACCGGGTTCCTGGACGCGCACCCGGACGTGTGGATGCTCGTCACCGGTACCTTCGTCCAGCGCATGGACGACTCCGACCGGCGGCTCACCGCCCACATCACGAGCCGGGGCCCGGAGCGGCTGGCGTCCCTGCTCGCCGACCTGGCGGAGCGCTCCGCCCAGCACGCCCCGCCCGCGGCGGACGGGTCGATCGAGATCGGGCCGCCGCTGTCGCAGGAGGAGCTCGGCAGCTGGATGGACGCCTCCCGGGAGACCGTCGCCCGGGCTCTCGGCGGGCTGCGCCGCGAGGGCCTGATCCGCACCGGCTGGCGCAGGATCACCGTGGTGGACCTGGCGCGGCTCCGCGCGTTCGCCAAGGAGCACGACTGACGGGCGGCCCGTCCTCCCGCCCTAGGATTCCGGGCATGAGCGGTGACGGCTACCACCACGGCAACCTGAGGCGCGCCGTGCTCGACGCCGCGATCGAGGCGATCGCCGAGTCGGGCCCGGCGACGTGGAGCCTGCGCGAGCTGGCCCGCCGCGCCGGGGTGTCGCACGCCGCGCCCGCCCACCACTTCGGCGACAAGACCGGCGTGCTGACGGCCGTCGCCGCCGAGGGGTACGCGCTGTTCGCCGACGCCCTGGAGGCCGCCGGGAGCGACCTGCACGGCGTCGGGCTCGCCTACGTGCGGTTCGCCGTCGAGCACCGGGTCCACTTCGAGGTCATGTTCGCGCCCGCGCTCTACCGTCCGGACGACCCGGAGGTGGCCGCCGCCCGCGACCGCGCCGGCCGGGTCCTCGCCGAGGGCGTCCGCGGCGCCGTGCCCGGCCGTCCCGCGGGGGACCGGACCGCCGGGATCGCCGCCTGGTCGATCGTGCACGGCTTCGCCCACCTGTGGCTGAGCGGCGCCCTGCGCGACCTCGGCGACGACCCCGTGGAGGCCGCCGGCCCGGTCATCCGCCTCCTGTTCGAGCGTCCCGGGTCAGCGTGACGCGGCCTTCTCCTCGATCGCCGGCCGTTCGCCGTCCGGTTCCGCTACGCGGCGTTCGGGGACGGTGGCCAGGTCCGCCCGGAAGCGGCGGTTGAGGGCCGCGCGCACGCGTCCCCTGGCGGTGCGGCCGCGGGGGCTGTCGACGTCGTCGACGGGCGGCGGGACGTCCAGGTCGGCGGCGGGCGCGGGACGCGGATCGGTGATCGCGGCGATCTCCTCGTCCCGGAGCGGGCGCTCGACCTCGCTGAACCTCCCGTCCGGCGACTGGCGGACGATGCCGGTCTCCAGCCCGTGCCGGGCCAGGCCGAGGTCGCGGTGTTGCAGGCCGACGCAGATCCGGTAGGTGACGATGTAGGCCAGCACCGGTCCGAGGACGATGAGGAAGCGGAAGAACCACGTCGTCCAGAACAGCGAGACGTGGAAGCTGTGGGAGAGGACGTCGTTGCCGCCCGCGAGCCACAGCCCCCCGTAGAAGACCACGCCGCCGACGCCGATGCCGGTCCGCGCCGGGACGTCGCGCGGCCGGTCCAGCAGATGGTGGATCTGCGAGTCGCCGGTCACCCAGCGTTCCAGGAACGGGTAGGCGGCCAGGCCGGTGAACAGGAGCCCGGGCACCACGAGGGCCGGGACGACCACGCTCATCGCGACGGTGTGGCCCCACACGCTGATCTCCCAGGACGGCATGATCCGCAGCGCGCCCTCCAGCCAGCCCATGTACCAGTCGGGCTGCGACCCGGAGCTGATCGCGCCGGGGTCGTAGGGCCCGAACAGCCAGATCGGGTTGATCTGGAAGAACGCGGCGAGCAGCGTCGTCACGCCCAGCACCCACAGGAAGAACGCCGTCGTCTTGGCGATGAAGACGGGGAAGAACGGGTAGCCGCGCACGGTCGTGTTCGAGCTGCCCTTGCCCGGGAACTGCGTGTGCGTCTGCCGCCAGGTGAGCACGACGGCGTGCAGCGGGATCAGCGCCGCCAGGATGCCGGGGATCAGCAGCACGTGGATGACGTACAGGCGCGGGATGATGTCGGTGCCCGGGTACTCGCCGCCGAACAGGAACATCACCGCGTACGAGCCGACCAGCGGGATCGACGCGAGCACGCCCTCCAGGATGCGCAGGCCCGTGCCGGACAGCAGGTCGTCCGGCAGCGAGTAGCCGAACAGGCCGTTCAGCATCACGAGCATGAACATGGCGACGCCGATCAGCCAGTTCAGCTCGCGGGGCTTGCGGAACGCTCCGGTGAAGAAGTTCCGCAGCATGTGCACGAGGATCGCGCCCATGAAGATGAGCGTCGACCAGTGGTGGATCTGCCGGACGAGCAGGCCGCCCCGCACATCGAAGCTGATCTTGAGGGAGGAGGCGTACGCCTCGCTCATCTCCACGCCCTTCAGCCTCGTGTACGAGCCGTTGTAGACGACCTCGTGCATGCTCGGCTTGAAGAACAGCGTCAGGTACACCCCGGTCAGCAGAATGATCACGAAGGAGTACATCGCGATCTCGCCGAGCAGGAAGGTCCACTGGTCGGGGAAGGCCTTGCGCATCGCCTTGCGCGCGAATCCGGCGGTGCCGAACCGCTCGTCCAGCGCCCGCGCCGTGACGTCCAGACCCCTGGGCGGCTTCCGCGTGCCGGCCCGCGCCCCGCCGGGCGCCCTCGTTCCCGCCATCGTCCGCATCCCTCCGTCGCGCTCTGGGCAGTCGCGCTTCTAGGGATGAGACCCACCTCGGCCGACGAATGTGACATTTCAGGATGTGTAGCGCGTCACACGGCGGGACGGCGCACGGGGACCCGCCGGGGCGGGATCAGCGCGCCGGGACGGCGAGCCCGCGGCGGCGCAGGTGGCGCGGGCGCCAGCGGACCCGGTAGCAGAGCCGGATCGGCGGCGGCAGCAGCCCGAGGACGGCGCGGCGGGTGCCGTCCGGGGCGCCGTCGAGCAGCCAGGGCAGGAACACCCCGAGCCCGCGCAGCCCCAGCTCCCGGCGGAGCTCCACGTCGAAGGTGCCCCACTCGAACGGGGTGAGGGTTTCCTGGATCAGCGGCAGGACGTTGGACTCCTTGAAGTCCAGCAGCGCGTCCACCGAGGCCCGCAGGTCGCGCGCGTACCTCGCGAGCGCGCCGCGGTCGCGGTGCTCCAGCGCCGCGTCCATGCCGTCGATCAGCGGGACGGCCCTCAACGCCAGTGACGCCATCGCGTCGAGGACCACGCCGACGCGGCCGGGCCCGTCGGCGTCCTTGGCGTACATGACGGTCCACAGGGCGTTCTTCTCGGCGCGGTCCTGGAGGCTCCAGTGGGAGGTGAACAGGGTCCAGCTGTTCGCGGCCTCGGCCCAGCCGAAGGCGGAGCCCGGCAGGGCCGCCGATTCCGCTCCCGCCGCCGTCTGCAGCCGGGCCGCGTCGCGGCGGAACGCGTCGTAGGCGGCGTACAGCATCGTCAGGTCGAACTTCCTCGCCACGCTGTCCATGCCGCCTCCCAAGCTCACCGCGCCCGTGCCGCTCACAGAGATAGATGGGCGGCACACGCCCGGATGTGACGCGATGCGGAGCCTGACTTCTGTGATCTGCCCCACGAGCGCCGGGATATGCGGGAGCGAGGGCCTGCCCGGCGGCACCCGGCGCGCCACCCGCCCGGTCCGGTACGTTGCTGGACGTTCCCAGCGAACGAGGAAGGGGCCGGGCATGGCTGTAGACACGGCGGGGATCGACATCG
This sequence comes from Actinomadura sp. NPDC048955, assembly GCF_040649435.1. Lineage (NCBI taxonomy): Bacteria > Bacillati > Actinomycetota > Actinomycetes > Streptosporangiales > Thermomonosporaceae > Actinomadura > Actinomadura sp. NPDC048955. Next base: position 198,233 of record NZ_JBEZJI010000009.1, on the reverse strand, counting down.
CCTCCCTGGTCCTGCGGGTGTCCGTCGGCGGCACCCTCGTGGCGCACGGCTGGAACCACGCCTTCGGCGGCGGGAAGATCGAGGGCACGTCGGGCTGGTTCGAGTCGATGGGCCTGCGGCCGGGACGCCTGCACGCGCTGATGGCGACCGGCACCGAGCTGGGCGCCGGCGTGCTCCTGCTGCTCGGGCTGCTCACGCCGCTGGCGGCCGCGGGGGCGGTGGGCACGATGGCGGTCGCGTTCGTCACCGCGCACCTGCGCAACGGCTTCTTCATCTTCCGCCCCGGGCAGGGCTACGAGTACGTGGTCATGATCATCATGGTGGCGTGCGCCGTGGGCGCGCTCGGCGGCGGCGCGGTGTCCCTGGACCGCGCCCTCGGGATCGAGGACGCCCTGTCGGGCTGGACGGGCCTGGCCGTCACCGCCCTGGCCGGCGGGCTCGGCGCCGCGCTCCTGCTGGCCGCCTTCTGGCGCCCCGGCAGTCGCCCCGCCGAGACGGGGGAGGGCTGACGCGCTGCGGTCCGGCCGGATCACACGCGGGTCGGATAACGTCACGGGCGTGCGACCCTCGATCTCCGAAGAGCCCGAAGCGCGGTTGGAATCCCTCCATTCCGTCCTGGACCTGCTGGATCTGGAAGAGCTCGACCGGGACCTCTACCGGGGCGCCCTCGTCTTCGACGACCCCTACCCGCTGTACGGCGGGCAGGTCGCGGCGCAGGCGCTGCGCGCGGCGGGCGGCACCGTCCCGGAGGGGCGGTTGCCGCACTCGCTGCACGGCTACTTCCTGCGCGGCGGCGACGCCGCGCGGCCGACGATCTTCCGGGTGGACCGGGACCGCGACGGCCGCTCGTTCTCCGCGCGGCGCGTGGTGGCGCTGCAGGGCGGCGAGGTCATCTTCAACATGTCGGTGTCGTTCCAACAGCCCGCTGAGGGCGAGGACCGGCAGGTGCACGCGGCGCCGCGGACCCCGGGGCCGGAGGGCCTCCCGGCCTCCCCGGTCCCGCGGCTGTTCTCCATGGAGAGCCGCGTGCCGCCGCAGCCGTACGAGGCGGCCGACTTCCCGACGCGGCTGTGGTCGCGCTGCACCGCGCCGCTGCCGGAAGACGACCTTCTGCACGCGTGCGTGCTGACGTACCTGTCCGACATCTCCAGCGGGCTGATCGCGCTGCACGACGGCGCCGCCCGGTCGGGCTCCAGCCTCGACCACGCCGTCTGGTTCCACCGGCCGGTCCGGATGGACGACTGGGTGCTGATGGACCTCGTCCCGCAGACGGTCGCCGCCGGTCGCGGCTGGTACACCGGAACGATCCACGCCCGGGACGGCGTCCTCGTCGCGAGCCTCACCCAGGAGACCCTCTTCCGCACGCCGCGCCCCTGACACGCGGCCTGCTCCTGACACGCGGCCTGCTCCTGACACGTGCCGGGCCGGCCTCCGCGCACGCGGAGGCCGGCCCGCGGTCGGGCTATCGCCACGTGTCGTTGGCGGTGCGGCTGGACGTGCCGGTCGTGTAGGTGCGGTTGGCGCCGCCCTCCCACGTCACGGCCCCGTCGTCGGTCTTCTTGATGTACTTGTACTCGATCTTCGTGTTGGCGGGCAGCGTCACCGTCCCGTTCCAGATCGGGTAGCCGGACGGGGACAGCTTGACCGCCTTGGCGGTGTCCCACGAGCCGAGCGCCGCGGCGTCGCCGACGAGGTAGACGCTCGTCCCCCAGGTGGTGGTGGCGTTGACGTTGAAGGTGTCGGAGACGGTCCCGGGGTCGGAGGTGGGCGGCGGGGTCTGCCCGGACCGGGCGTCCACGTGGATCGCCACCGCGCCGCCCGCGGGGATCGTCACGGTCGCCGTCCCGCCCGACACGGTGACGGCGGTGCCCTGGCAGCCGCCGCCCGAACCGAGGCCGCCGGTGATGACGTCGCAGTAGACGCCGTCAGCGAGGCCGGTCCGGTAGGACGCGGTGGACGGGCCGGGGGAGTCGTTGAGGCCGATCCAGCCCTTCGAGCCGCGGCTGAACCCGATGACGTTCCCCGCGGTGGCCGTGAAGTTGCCGACCGCCGTGGCGGACGCGGTCGCGTTGTGCCAGCCGACCATGCCCTTCATCCCGGTCGAGCGGGTGATGCACTGCCAGCCGCTCGAGCAGTTCGCGCCGGTGACGAACCCGCGGGAGTCGGCGGGCGGCGACTGCCCGGCCGACGACCAGGTGAACCCGTCGTACACGGTGGGCTTGCCGTACGGGTAGGCCAGCAGGAAGTAGGTCGCCAGGGTGTAGTCGGAGCCGTTCTTGTAGTTGAGCGTGGAGCCGTCCCGCTCGGTGTCGTGGTTGGCGATCATCGTGTACGTCTTGGAGCCGTCCGCGTCCAGCGACCAGGACGGGATGCCCGACAGGTTCGACAGGGTCCCGTTCTGGAACTGCGTCTTCAGACCCTGGGCGTAGGAGAAGCCGAGCACGTCGCCGTTCCCGGTGAACGCCGACGGCTTCAGGTCGGCCGTGTTCGACCCGGGGAAGATCTCCTGCGCGATGTAGGGCGCCTTCCCCTCGGCCGTGGTGGTGTGCAGGGCGCCCTTGATGGCGGCGAAGTCGCTCTGGGCGATGTGCTTGGCGGCGTCGACCCGGAACCCGTCCACGCCGAGGCCGATCAGGTCGTTGAGGTAACCGGTGATCTTGTCGCGGACGTAGCCGGACTGGGTCTTCAGGTCCGACAGCGAGACCAGCTCGCAGTTCTGCACCTCGGAGGTGTTGTTCCAGTCGTCGATGCCCCCGTCCTCGTCGTTGCAGTACCCGTCGTTGGGGTGGTGGAAGTCGTTGTATCCGTACGGGACGGCCGGGTAGGTGTACCCGCTGGGACTGAAGGTCGAGCCGCCATAGGTGGTGTTCACCGTGTTGTTGGAGCCCGCCATGTGGTTGACGACCGCGTCCGCGTAGACGCGGACGCCCGCGTTGTGGCAGGCCGTGACCATGGAGGCGAACTGGGCGCGGGTTCCGAGCCTGCTGGTCAGTCCGTAGGAGACGGGCTGGTACACCTCCCACCACGGGTGGGCTCCGTCGTTGGTCGAGGCCAGGCTGACCGACTCGGCGGGCGGCGCGACCTGCACGGCCCCGTACCCGGCGGGGCCGAGGTGGTCGGTGCAGGCGGCCGCGACGGACGGCCAGTTCCACTCCCACAGGTTGGCGGTGACGTCGCCGGCGTTGAGGGAGGCGGCGGCCCTGGCGGGGCGGTCGGGGAGCAGGGCGGCGACGGGCGCCGTCCCGGCGAGGACGAGGAGGCCGGCGGCGAGCAGCGACCGGCGGCGGGGGACTCGTGCGCGTGGGGCGTCGTTTGCAGACATTTCGGCGAACTCCTGTCACAGGGCGCCTGGCGGGCGCCTGAGGGGGGTGGGGGACGGCCGTCCGCGAGCACCGTGAGAATGCTCTCTTCTTGCATTCAGGTCAAGAGCTTGCGCAAGATTTCAATCGACTTGCAGAAAGGCGGCAGCCTCAGGAGGCGGCCGCCGTGCCGCGTGTGGCGAGACGTTCCCGCTGGGGAACGACGGTGTACTTGGGGTCCTCCGCCGACTGCACGCCCGCGTGGAAAACGCCGAAACGCGTGCAGGCCGAACTCGCCAGAAGGGCGGCCCCGCTCAGCGCCGCCGCGGCCCGGCTGCGCCCGCCGAGCAGCACGCAGCCCGCGGTGCCCGCGGCGGAGAGGACCTCGCCCGCGCGCATGTAGGCCCCGCCCCTGCCCCGCCCGTACGGCTCGGCGGCGAGCCCGGCCCGCCGGTCCAGCACCTTGGCCGCGGCCAGCTCCAGACCGGCGCCGAACACGGCGGCGGTGCGCATCGGGGCGTTCTCCCGGACGGGCGCGGCGACCAGCGCCATACCGGCCGCGGCGGCGGCGGCCGAACCGACGAAGACGAACGGCAGCTCGCGGTACGCCTCGTGCCAGGCGGGCACGGCGGTGTCGGCGGCGAGGACTGCGGTGTAGGCGGCGACGGCCGGGCCGAGCACGGCGGCTCCGGCGGTGGCGGCGCGGCCGAGGCGCGGGAACAGCCCGGTCACCTCCAGCATGGCGGCGGCGCCCGCGGCGGGGCCGTAGGCGGCCAGCAGCCAGGAGCCGACGCTCATCGGCGACGTCGGCTTCATGACGCGCAGCATGTTGTAGAACCGCTCCGGCCGGCCGAGGTCGTGGACCAGCGCGGCCGTGGACCCGCCGATCGCGGCCAGCGAGGAGATCTTCAGCGCCCGCGCGGCCGCCGGGCGCCCGGTGAGCTGGGCGCCGGCCGCGAGCACCGACCCCGCGCCGGCCAGCCCGCCGAGGAAGAAGTACCCCGCGATGTCGAGGGACTTCCACACCGGCGGATTCAGGACGGGCTTGCCGTAGTAGGAGGTGAACTCCGCCTCCGGCACCATCGCCTTCTCGCCGCGCCCGCCCCGGCGCCCTCCGCGCCGTCCACGGCCGCGCAGGCCCTTGCCGATCTGGGCCTCCCGGCCGGGCCGTTCCCCGCGCACGCCTTCCTTGCCGACCTCCGACGAGCTCATCGCGCGCCCCCCTCGCGGCCGTGTACGGCGAAGACGGCGGCGAGCCCGCCGAGCAGCGCGGCGGCGGCGACACCGGCGTGCCGCCACATGGACGGCAGGTCGCGCGTCGTGACGACCGGATCCGGTGGCAGCCCGTACACCTCCGGCTCGTCCAGCAGCAGGAAGAAGGCGCCGTCACCGCCGACGCCGTCGTCCGGGTCGTGCCCGTAGAGGCGCGCGTCCTCGACGCCGAGATCGTGGAGCTGGTCGACGCGCATCGCGGCCCGCTCGCGCAGCTCGTCGAGCGGGCCGAACTGGATCGAGTCGGTCGGGCACGCCTTCGCGCACGCGGGTTCCTGCCCCACGCCGATCCGGTCGTAGCACAGGGTGCACTTCCAGGCCCGCCCGTCGCCCTTGCGCTGGTCGATGACCCCGTACGGGCAGGCGGGCACGCAGTAGCCGCAGCCGTTGCAGATGTCCTCCTGGACGACGACCGTGCCGAACTCGGTGCGGAACAGCGAGCCGGTGGGGCACACGTCGAGGCACGCGGCGTGCGTGCAGTGCTTGCACACATCGGAGGCCATCAGCCAGCGCATGCCGCTCGCGTCCGGCGCCGCACCGTGCTCGACAACACCGTGGGCGACGCCGGTCTCGTTCTGGCCGATCGGCTTGCTCTGCTCGATGAAGGCGACGTGCCGCCAGGTGTCGGCACCGAGGCCCTGCGTGTTGTCGTAGGACATGCCCGTGAACTCGAGCCCGTCCTCGGGGACGGCGTTCCACTCCTTGCACGCCACCTCGCACGCCTTGCAGCCGATGCACACCGACGTGTCGGTGAAGAACCCCATGCGGGGCGGGTGGTCGGCGTAGCCGGAGTCGGCGGCGACGTCGGAATCCGATCCGGCGAGCAGGTTCCGTCCTATCAGGCTGCCCATTTCCACGACTCCCATCGACGACACCGGCCCCTACCCGACTTCCCGGGGACGCGTCGCCTACACTCCGCGCGCCGTCAGGCGCTCAACGCCTTCCACTGGCGGTCGGCGACGGGACGCCAGGTGTCGTGGCGTTCGTGGAAGAGCGCCACGGCCTGCGCGCCGCTCCAGTCGTCGGGGAGGAGCGCCGCCGGAAGGCCTGGATCGAGGAACGGGAACCGGCGCCATTCCTGGACGAGCCTGGTGTGCGCGGCGAACGTCCCCGGATCGTCGGCAGGGCGTAGCGCGCCGACGGCGTCGAGGAAGTCGCCGTAGGCGAGTCCGATCTCCTCCAGGTCCCACGCCTGGCGCGCCACGCGCCGCGCCTCGGCCAGATCGCCGAGCTCACCGGTGAACAGCGTGGAGCCGTCCGCGACGCCGATTCCGGCGAGGACCTCCCGCACCTCGGGCTCGCGCTCGGGATGCGGGCTGACCCACACGCCGGGGGCGAGGTTGCCGAGGCCGCTCCAGGCGAGCCGGGTCCGCAGCAGGTGGCGCAGGCGGCGGCTGGTCTCCGGGACGGTGGCGAGGACGAGCAGCCAGCGCCCGTCCCACGCGCCGACCGGGCGGCCGAAGCCGTAGATCCGCTCGGTGCCGTCGGTGAGGAGCCGCTCCCCGGACGGGGTGAGCCGCCAGGCGGTGCGGCGGCCGTGCCGCTCCCCGGCGAGCCAGCCCTCGCCGGCGCTGCGGGCGAGCGCCTGCCGGACGGCCTTCTCCTCGACGCCGAGGAGCCCGAGCGCGCGCAGGAACGTCGCCGTCCACACCGGCTCGCCGCCGGGCAGGACGAACTCGCCCAGCACGGTCAGCAGCAGCGACCGCGCGCTCGCCGCGCCGAGTTCGCGCCGGCGCCGGAACCTCGGCTCCGGGTGCGCCGCGTCCTCGCCGATCGAGGCCATGTGCTCCTCCTCTGGCCCTGGTGGGCGCGCCCGTCCGGCCGCGGGGCGGCCGGGACGCCGTCCAGTATCGCGCGGGTCCGGCCGGGTTCCCTCGCAGGTCCCCTCCGGGATCATCGTCGTTCCACAAGTCTATTGACTAGCGTTTCGTCTATGTAGAGCATTGGGGGCACGGTTCCCGGCGAGGGGAGACCTCGATGACCGCTGGAACGGCGACCGCACCGGTCCCGCCCGACACCTTCAACGCGTCCGACTATCTGCTCCGGGCGGCGTCCGGGCCCGGCGGCGACCGGGCGGCGCTGACCGGTCCGGGCGGGGACCTGAGCTACGCCGAGCTCGCCGAGCTGGCCGGGAGCGTCGCCGCCGGCCTGGAGCGCTGGGGCCTGCGCGCCGAGGAGCGGGTGGTGCTGTTCATGGCCGACGGCCCGCGGATGGCCGCCGCGATCCTGGGCGCGATGCGGCTCGGCGCCGTCCCGGTCCCGGTGTCGACGATGCTGACGGGCCCCGAACTCGGCGGGCTGCTCGCCGACGCGCGCGCCAGGGTGCTGCTGGTCAGCGACCGGTTCGCGGTCGCCGCGGAGGCGGCCCTCGCTTCCGCTCCCGGTGTGCGGCGCGTCGCGGTGGAGGGGGACGCGGCGCTCCGGGCCCCGGCGGGCGTGCGGGTGGACCGGTTCGAGGACCTGGTCCGCGAGGGGCGCGCCCACGGCGGCGCCCCCGCCGAGCCGTACGCGACCTCGGACGACTCCAGCGCCCTGTGGCTCTACACGTCCGGGACGACGGGACGGCCGAAGGGCGCGATGCACCGGCACGCCAACATCCGGCACGTCGTGGAGACCTACGGCCGCCAGGTCCTCGGCATCCGGCCGGACGACCGCTGCTACTCGGTCGCCAAGCTGTTCTTCGCCTACGGGATCGGCAACTCGCTGTTCTTCCCACTCGCCGCGGGCGCGACCGCCGTCCTGGACCCGGACCGGCCGACCCCGGCCTCGGTGGCCGGGCGGCTGGCCGAGTACCGGCCGACCCTGTTCTTCGCCGTCCCGACCTTCTACGCCGCGATCCTCAACGCCGGGGTCCCGGTGGAGGCGTTCGCGTCCGTCCGGCTGGCGGTGTCGGCGGGGGAGCCGCTGCCCGCCGAGCTGTGCCGCCGCTTCACCGAGCGGTACGGCGTGGAGATCATCGACGGGCTCGGCTCCACGGAGTGCCTGCACATCTTCCTGTCGAACCGGCCCGGCCGGGTCCGCCCGGGGACGACGGGCACCGCCGTCCCCGGCTACCAGCTGCGGGTCGTGGACGCCTACGGGGCCGACGCCCCGCCGGGGACGCCGGGCTCCCTGCTGGTGAAGGGCGAGTCGATCGCGACGGGCTACTGGTGCCGCACCGAGACGACCCGGCAGGTCTTCCAGGGGGAGTGGCTGCGCACGGGCGACACCTACGTGGTGGACGAGGACGGCTTCTACACCTGCCTCGGCCGGACGGGCGACATGCTCAAGGCCGGCGGCATCTGGGTGTCGCCGTCCGAGGTGGAGGGACGGCTGCTGGAGCACCCCGCTGTCGCGATGGCCGCCGTCGTCGGGCTGCCCGACGCCGACGGCCTGGACAAGCCCGTCGCCTGCGTCGTGCTCAAGGAGGGCGCGACCGCCGAGCCGGCCGAGCTGATCGGGTTCTGCCGGGCGGGCCTCGCCTCGTTCAAGCGCCCCCGCGAGGTGCTGGTCGTGGACGGGCTGCCCACGACGCCGACCGGCAAGCTGCGCCGCTTCGCCGTCCGCGAGCTCGCTTCGGACCTGCTCGCGGCGCCCTGACCCGTCTCCGGGCCGTTCTTGCCCTGGGCGCCCGTACGGGTCGAAGTGCTACAAACTGTTGACGTGAAGAGCAGAATCTGTGGAACATGATGGAGACGGCACCGGCGGAAGGACAGCGCATGACCAGCCCGCACGTGGAGTTCCGGGTGGACCCGTCCCGCTACCGGCACTGGCGCCTGGACGTCGACGGCCAGGTCGCCACCCTCACGATGGCGGTGGACGAGCAGGGCGGGCTGGTCCCCGGGTACGAGCTGAAGCTGAACTCCTACGACCTCGGCGTGGACATCGAGCTCTACGACGCCGTCCAGCGGCTCCGCTTCGAGCACCCCGCGGTGCGCACGGTGGTCGTCACCGGCGGCAAGGAGAAGATCTTCTGCGCGGGCGCCAACATCCGGATGCTGGCCGCGTCCACGCACGGCTGGAAGGTGAACTTCTGCAAGTTCACCAACGAGACCCGCAACGGCATCGAGGACGCGACGGCGAACTCCGGCCAGACCTACCTGGCGGCGCTGAACGGCACCGCGTCCGGCGGCGGATACGAGCTGGCCCTCGCCTGCGAGCACATCATGCTCGTCGACGACCGCTCCTCGGCGGTGTCGCTTCCGGAGCTGCCGCTGCTCGGCGTCCTGCCGGGCACCGGCGGCCTGACCCGGGTGACGGACAAGCGGCGCGTCCGCCGCGACCGCGCCGACTACTTCTCCACCAGGGCCGAGGGGCTCGGCGGCAGGAAGGCCGTCGCGTGGGGCCTGGTGGACGAGGCCGTCCCGCGCACCGCCTGGGACGAGACGGTCGCCGAACGCGCGCGGGAGCTGGCGGCCCGCTCGTCCCGTCCGCACGATGCCGAGGGGATCGCGCTGACGCCGCTCGGCAAGGAGCGCACGGACGCCTCGATCGCCTACCGGCACGTCTCGGCGGAGCTCGACCGCGACGCGGGCGCGGCCCTGATCACCATCGCGGGCCCGGACGCGCCTCCCGGCGACTTCCACGGCGCGGACTTCTGGACGCTCGCCATGACCCGCGAGCTGGACGACCTGATCCTCGACCTGCGGACCAACGAGCCGGAGCTCGGCACGTGGGTGCTCCGCACGCGGGGGGCGTCCGAGCACGTCCTCGCCCACGACCGGCTGCTGCTCGGCAGCGCCGGCGGCTGGCTCGCCAACGAGATCGTGCACTACCTCAAGCGGACCTTGAAACGGCTGGACGTCACCAGCCGCAGCCTCATCGCCCTGATCGAGCCCGGCAGCTGCTTCGCCGGCTCCCTCCTGGAGGTCGCGCTCGCCGCCGACCGCTCCTACCAGCTCGACGGCGTCTTCGAGGACGTCGATCCCGGCGCCGACCCCGCCGCGGTCACCGTGGACGCGATGAACCTCGGCCCGCTCCCGATGGGCAACGGCCTCACCCGCCTCGCCACCCGGTTCCTCGGCGACGGCGCCGCGCTGGCCGCCGCCGGCGACGCCGCGGGCAAGCCGCTGGAGGCCGCCGACGCCGAGCGCCTCGGCCTGGTCACCTTCGCGCCCGACGACCTCGACTGGGACGAGGAGATCCGCATCGCCGTCGAGGAGCGGGCCGGTTTCAGCCCGGACGCGCTCACCGGCCTGGAGGCCAACCACCGCTTCCCCGGTCCCGAGACCCTGGAGACCAAGATCTTCGGACGGCTGTCCGCCTGGCAGAACTGGATCTTCACGCGCCCGAACGCGTCCGGCCCGGACGGCGCCCTGCGCCGCTACGGCACCGGGCGGCGCGCCGACTTCGACCGAAAGCGAGTCTGAGCGATGGCGACCACCGCCGACTACACCGAGAAGATCCCCAACAACGTCGACCTGCGCGAGGACCGGCGCCTCCAGCGCGCCCTGGAGTCGTGGCAGCCGAACTTCCTGTCCTGGTGGGAGTCGATGGGGCCGTCGCTGCCGACCCGGGAGGTGTACCTGCGCACGGCCGTCGACGTCGGCCGCGAGGGCTGGGCGCACTTCGGGCACGTCGCCATGAAGGACTACCGGTGGGGCATCTTCCTGGCCGAGCGCGACGGCGACCGCCGCATCGGCTTCGGCGCCCACAAGGGCGAGCCCGCGTGGCAGAAGGTCCCCGGCGAGTACCGCGCCGACCTGCGGCGCCTCATCGTCATCCAGGGCGACACCGAGCCCGCGTCCGTGGAGCAGCAGCGCAACCTCGGCGCCACCGCGCCCAGCCTCTACGACCTGCGCAACCTGTTCCAGGTGAACGTCGAGGAGGGCCGCCACCTGTGGGCGATGGTCTACCTCCTGCACGCCCACTTCGGGCGGGAGGGACGCGAGGAGGCCGAGGAGCTGCTGCACCGCAACTCCGGCAGCGAGGAGTCGCCCCGCATCCTCGGCGCCTTCAACGAGGAGACCCCCGACTGGCTCTCGTTCTTCATGTTCACCTACTTCACCGACCGGGACGGCAAGTACCAGCTCGGCACGCTGAAGGAGTCCGGCTTCGACCCGCTGGCGCGCACCTGCGAGTTCATGCTCAAGGAGGAGGCCCACCACATGATGGTCGGCACCACGGGCATCGACCGGGTCGTCGAGCGGACCGTCCAGCTGATGAAGGAGCACGACACCGACGACGTCGCCCCGCACGGCGGGATCTCCCTGGACGTCGTGCAGAAGTACCTGAACTTCCACTACTCGGTGTCGCTCGACCTGTTCGGCTCCGAGACGTCCAGCAACGTCGCCAACTACTACACGGCCGGGCTCAAGGGGCGCTGGATGGAGGACCGCCGCCAGGACGACCACCGCCTCACCGACGACGCCGTCATGGTGGACGCCCTCGTCGAGGGAGGCGTCGGGCAGACCGAGGTCGCCGCGCTCGTGGGCCTCAACACCGACCTGCGCCGCGCCTACGTCGCCGACTGCCAGAGCGGTGTCAACCGCTGGAACCGCATCCTGTCCGAGGCGGGCCTCCCGCAGCGCCTGCGCCTGCCGAGCGTCGCCTTCAACCGCAAGGTCGGCGCCTTCGCCGGCATCGAGGCCGCGCCGGACGGCGAGGTGCTCGACGCCGCCGAGTGGGAGCGGCGCCAGGACGCCTGGCTTCCGACGGAGGTCGACAGGACGCATGTCCGCTCGCTGATGCGGCCCGTCCACGAGCGCGGCAGGATCGCGGCCTGGATAGCCCCGCCCCGCAACGGCATCAACGGCCGGCCGTTCGACTACGAGTACGTCCGCCTCTAGCCGGCACCGCCTCTAGCCGGCACCGCCTCTAGCCGGCACCGCCTCTAGCGGCCCCGCCGCTAGACGGCGGCCGGGAAGAGGCGCAGCCAGGCGTCGCCGGGGCCCGGCACGCGCACCTCGACGGGCTCGAACTCCGGTCCGGCCCCGGAGATCCCCCGGTGCACCGGCGCGGAGACGATCAGCCCCAGGACGGCCGCGACGCCCGCGAGCCGCCGCCGCAGGACGTCCGACTCCAGCAGCCTGGCGGCGCGGGCCAGCGCCGCCCCGGTGACGCCGTCCGGCCCGGCGTGCACCGGGCCGGTGTCGACCGCGACCCGCACCTGGAAGCGCCGCGCCTCCGCCGCGCCCCCGTTGTGCCGGTCGATGCGCTCGGCGAGCGCCCGCACCAGCGGATCGGCCGGTGTGCTCACCGGGACCCCGGGCGGGACGACGAGCAGCACGCCGTCCCCGCGGTCCTCGCGGTGGCAGGCCGCCCAGGGCACGCCGGCGGCGGCGAACGACTCCTCCAGGGACCGGAACAGCACCCGCCGGATCGCCGCGCGGTCCGCCTCGGTCAGGTCCGGGGACCCGAACCCCACCACGTCGGCGAACACGACCGTGCAGTCCTGCCCCGTGAGGAACAGGGAGCCGGACACGGCCTCCGGGCGGGGCCCGCCACTCGCCGTGAGCCGCTCCAGCCGGACCGGGTCGAGGACGTCGATCGTGCCGTCCCCGGCGTGGACGAGTCCCGCGCCGTCCCACTCGTTGAGCACGCTGGCCACCGCCGCGGGCGTCGAGGACGTCCAGCCCGCGAGTTCGGTCCCCGTCAGCGGGAGCGCCCCGCCCCGCGCCCGCGACAGCGTGGTGAACAGGGCGGCCAGCCGGCGCTCGGTGGCGGCGAGTTCGGTGCCGGAGGTGCGGGCCGCCGCCTCGACGGTGCGGTCGTGCGCCTGCTTCTCCAGCACCGACTGCACGCCCGCGTAGCGTTCCACGACGCGGCGGAAGTCCGCCGCGGCGACGACGAGCGCCTCCACGGCGTCGAGCGCGATGACCGTCGCCGACCAGGCCTCGTCCTCGAACAGGGCCCGCTCGCCGATGAGGTCGCCGGGTCCGCGGACCGCCACGATCCGCTCCTCGCCCGCCCGGTCGACGCGGACCTTCGTCCACCCCGACCGGATGACGACGACGTAGTCGGCCGGATACCCCTGCCGCAGCAGGGGCGCCCCCGGCCCGAAGGCGCACGGGCGCGCGACGCCGCGGACGGCGTCGCGCTCCTCGGAGCCGAGCGCGTGCCAGAAGCTGTCGCGGAGCCTCTCGGCCCGGCCGGCGGACCGCGTGCCGTCCCCCTGCGCCCGGGCCCACGCGGCCCTGGCGCGCGCGAACCCGGCCAGCGGCGCCACGAACAGGGCCAGCACGGCGAGCGTGAACGCGGCGAGCAGCGCCGCGGCGGGCGTCCCGGTCTCCGCGGCCGCCCACGCCGTGCACACCGCCCCGAGGACGCCGAACGTCACGACCCCCCACACGAGCGTCCGCCCCGGGTCCGCCGAGGGCGCGGGCGACGGCCCCGCACCGTTGGCGAAGGCGGGCGAGGCGTCGGAGAAGGCCTCCAGCAACCGCCGCGCCCGGCCCGCCCCACCCGGCGGCGCCGTGCCCGGCCCGCCGGTGGCCGGCGCGTCGGAGAACGCCTCCAGCAGCCCGCGCCAGCCGCGATCAGGACTCGGCATCGCATCCCCCATTCATCCGGCCTGACCAGGCCCGTCGTCCTTGTCGTCGCCGCCCGGGCCCGGCGGCAGCGCCCAGAGGGCGTACCGGCCGAGCTTCGCCATGACGGCGGGGGCGCTCGCACCGCACGCGAACGCCAGCCACGGCGCGTCGATCAGGTCGCTCGCCGCGGCCGCCGACGTCACCATCGCGGCGAGCATGCAGTGCAGCGCGCAGGCGAACAGGTAGTACCGGCCGCCCGGTCCCTTCGGGTAGCGCCAGGGCGGCCCCTTCACGCGCCGGTTCGCCTCCAGGAACGCCAGCGTGCGGTTGGCCCCGGCCCCCATGAGCCCCCAAACGACGAACTGCCACATGACCCGACGGTAGGTTCCGGGACGAGGGCAGACCGTGGCACACCGCACAAAACAACACAGAACCCACCGTCCGGTCGCGCGACGGCGGCTCCGCTACGCTGCGCCGCATGGGTCCTGAGGAAGCCGCCGCGAAGGTCAAGCTCGCCACCACCCGGTACGAGGACCTCGCGGAGCAGCTCGAAGCCGCGAAGCGAGACCTGCTCGACGCCTACGCGGACGCGGCCCGCGAGGGCCTCGGCCCCGAGGAACTGGCCGGCGGCTCCCCGTTCACCGCCGACGAGATCGCCCGCGGGCTGCGGGAGCGCGGCGCCGGGTCCGCCTAGCGGGCGAGGTGGCGGGAGATGACCAGGCGCTGGATCTGGTTGGTGCCCTCGAAGATCTGCATGACCTTGGCCTCGCGCATGAAGCGCTCGACCGGGAAGTCGCGGGTGTAGCCGGCGCCGCCCAGCACCTGGACGGCGTCGGTGGTGACCTTCATGGCGTTGTCGGTGGCGACCAGCTTGGCGACGGACGCCTCGCGGCCGTAGGGGCGGCCCGCGTCCTTGAGCCGGGCGGCGGCCAGGTAGGTGGCGCGCGCCGACTCGACGGCGGCGGCCATGTCGGCCAGGACGAACGCCAGCCCCTGGTGGTCGATGATCGCCTTGCCGAAGGCCTCGCGCTCCTTGGCGTAGCCGACGGCGGTGTCGAGTGCGCCCTGCGCCAGGCCGGTGGCGACGGCGGCGATGCCGAGGCGGCCGGCGTCGAGGCCGGCGAGGGCGATGGACAGCCCCTGGCCCTCGTGGCCGATCAGGTGGTCCGCGGGGACGCGCGCGTCCACCAGGCGGACGGTCGCGGTGGTGGAGCCCATCAGGCCCATCTTGTCCTCGGGCTCGTCGAACTCCAGGCCGGGGGTGCCCGCGGGGACGTGGAAGCAGGAGATGCCGCGCGACTTCTCCTGTGACGTGCGGGCCATGACGGTGTAGAAGTCGGCCTTGCCGCCGTGCGTCGTCCACGCCTTGGCGCCGTTGAGGACGTAGGAGTCGCCGTCGCGGACGGCCTTGGCGCGCATCGCGGCCGGGTCGGAGCCCGCGTGCGCCTCCGACAGGCAGTAGGCGCCGAGGCGCTCGCCGGAGAGCATGCCGGGCAGCCACCGCGCGCGCTGCTCGTCGGTGCCGAAGGCGAACAGCGGGAAGCAGGACAGGGCGTGCACGCTGACGCCGACGCCGACGCTCGCCCAGACGGCCCCGATCTCCTCCAGGACCTGCAGGTAGATCTCGTAGGGCTGGTCGCCGCCGCCGAACTCCTCCGGGTACGGCAGCGTCAGCAGGCCCGCCCGGCCCAGCGTCGTGAACGCCTCGCGGGGGAACGTCCCGGTGCGCTCGGCGTCCGCGACGCGCGGCGCGAGCTCCTTGGCCGCGATCTCGCGGGTGAGGGCGACCAGGTCCTCGGACTCGGAGGTCGGCAGGTGCCGGGTGGCGGGCATGGGCGGTCTCCTTTCGGCACCGCCAACCGTACCAAAGACAGTACCGGCGAACCCGTTTTGGTACTGTCGCCGTCATGACCTCGGTGGACGAGCGGGCGACCAGGGCGTCGCGGCGGCGCGAGACGCTGATCGACCGGCTCATGGACCTCTTCCTGGAGCGCGGGTTCGCCGAGCTGAGCGTCGCGGACCTGGCCGCGCTGCTGCGCTGCTCCAAGAGCACGCTCTACTCGGTCGCGGCGAGCCGGGAGCAGATCATCACGGCCGTCGTGCGGGCCTTCTTCCGCCGCGCCACCGAGCGCGTGGAGGCCGCGCTCGACGGCAACGCCGACCCCCGCGAACGGGTCGGCGCCTACCTGCGGGCGATCTCGGGCGAGCTGGCCCCCGCGTCCGCCGCGTTCTTCGCCGACCTGGACGCGTTCGCCCCCGCGCGGGAGATCTACAAGAGCAACACCCGGTACGCGGTGCGGCGCGTGCAGGGCCTCGTGCGGGAGGCGGCGCCCGGCGGCGACGCCGCGTTCGTCGGCGCCGTCGCCGGGCAGGTGATGGAGTCCATCCACCGCGGCGAGATCAAGGCGCAGACCGGCCTGGACGACTCGTCCGCCTACGCCGCCCTCGCCTCCCTCATCGTGGCCCGGATGGCGGCCGGTTAGTTGCGGGACGCGTGCAGGGCGTGCTCGACGAGCGCCACCAGGACGCCCCGCGCCACCTCACGGCTCCGCACGTCGCACATCATGACCGGGACCTCGGGATCGACGTCCAGGGCGTCGCGGATCTCCTCCACCGTGTAGCGGCGCGCGCCCTCGAACCGGTTCGCCGCGATGACGAACGGCAGGCCCCGCTGCTCGAAGAAGTCGATGGCCGCGAAGCTCGTGCTGAGCCGGCGGGTGTCGACCAGCACGATGGCGCCGACGGCGCCGTAGGCGATCTGGTCCCACATGAACCAGAACCGCTCCTGGCCCGGCGTGCCGAACAGGTACAGCCGGACGCCGCCGGAGAACGTCAGCCGGCCGAAGTCCATCGCCACGGTCGTGGTGGTCTTGCCCTCCACGCCGCCGAGGTGGTCGACGCCGACGGAGGCGTCGGTGAGGACCTCCTCGGTGCGCAGCGGGCGGACCTCGCTGACCGCGCTCACCAGCGTCGTCTTGCCGACGCCGAAGCCGCCGGCCACCAGGACCTTCAGGGTGTGGAGCGGGACGTCGTCGTCGCGCCCGTGCGCGGTGGCGGTCGGGTCAAAGGCGGCGGAGTTCATCGAGCACTCTCATGAGGATGCGGGGGTCGGGGCGTTCGGTGTGCGCGGCCTGCGGCATCTCCTCGATCAGGCCGTACTGGTGCAGGTCCTCCAGCAGGATCTGCACGACCCGCAGCGGCAGGTCGGTCTCCGAGGCGAGGTCGGCGGGCGTGGAGGGCCGCCCGCACAGCTCCAGCAGCAGCCGCTGCTCGCGCGACAGCCAGACCCGGTCGGCCGGCGTCCGGCCGGTCGCGACGAGAACGGTCACGAGGTCGAGGACGAGCCCGCGGGGGCGGGTGCGCCCGCGGGTGACCGCGTAGGGCCGGACGACCGGGCCGGCGTCCGACCCGACCCAGCGCTCTCTCGGGCTCTGCACGCCGGCTCTAGCCTGACGCGCCCGAGCGCACCGGCGGATCCTGCGACTCGGCGCCGCGCGGCTGCGCCGACAGCGTGCGCCGCACCCGCTTGATCAGCATGGTCGTCTCGTAGGCGACCAGCCCCGCGTTGCCGCCGGCGTCGCTCAGCACGGCGAGGCAGCTCCCGTTGCCCGCGGGCATGACGAAGAACAGCATGCCGTCCAGCTCGACGACGGTCTGCCGCACCTGCTTGGCCTGGAAGTGCTCGCGGGCGCCGTTGGCCAGGCTGTGGAAGCCCGACGACAGCGCCGCGAGGAACTCGGCGTCCTTGCGGGTGACGTCCCCTGAGGCGCCCATGACCAGTCCGTCCCTGGACAGCAGGACGGCTTGGCGGACCTCCCCGACCCGCTGCACCAGATCGTCGAGCAGCCAGTCGAGCTCGCCGGAGGCGTTGCCCTGCCGCATCATGACTCCCCCCATTCATCGCGTGGATCCAGTTCGCCCGGTTCGTCGTCGGCCCTGCCGCGCAGCCATCCCGACTGCAGCGACGCCATCAGGTCGCGGCTGAGCTCCGGGCTCGGTTCTTCGAAATCGTCCTCGCCCGCCGGCGCGGCGGGCTGGGCGTGCCGCGGCGCGGACCGCCCGCGCAGCTGCGGGGCCAGGGAACTCTGCCGCACCCGGCGCGGGAGCCGCCCCGTGACCTCGCTGTCCTCCACCCCGCCCGGCCGCGGCTCGGCGCCGTTCGGGCGGGCCCGGTCCGTGAGCGTCCCGGACGGGTCGAGCGCCAAGTCGAGCGGCGGGTCGAGGGGCGGTGCCGGACGCGGCACGGCGCCCGGCCCGGCGGGCAGGCCGGCGAGCTCGTCGGACGGCTGCGCCTGGACGATCCGGCCGGGCAGCGCCGGACGCGACGGGCGGCCGAGCCGTGCCGGGCCCCCGCCCCCGTGCGCCGCCGAACCGACGGGCTGCGGCGCCGCGGCCGCGCGGCCGCGGCCCGCGTGCCAGTCGTCGTCGAGGACGACCAGCGCGTGCGGCACGAGGACGATCGCGGTCGTGCCCCCGTACGGGGACGGCAGCAGCGAGACCTGGATGCCGTGCCGGTCGGCGAGGCGCGCGACGACGAACAGGCCGAGCCGCTCGGTGTCGACCAGGTCGAACTCGACGGCGCTGTTGAGCCGCCGGTTCAGCTCCTCCAGCTCGTCGGGCTCCAGGCCGACGCCCCGGTCGATGACCTCCACGGCCAGCCCGTTGGCGACGGTCTCGACCTTGACGGTGACCTCCGTGGCCGGCGGGGAGAACGACGCCGCGTTCTCGATCAGCTCCGCCAGCAGGTGGATGACGTCGGCGACGACGTCGCCGGTGACCGCGGCCGAGGACGCGCCGGTCACCTCCACCCGCGTGTAGTCCTCCACCTCGGCGATCGCGGCGCGCACCACGTCCTCGGCGGCGACCGGGTGGTCCCAGGCGCGCACGGTCGGCGACCCGGACAGGATGACCAGGCCCTCGGCGTGCCGCCGCATGCGGGTGGTCAGGTGGTCGAGGCGGAACAGGTCGTCCAGCTCCTCGGGGCTGGACGCGCGCCGCTCCATCTGGTCCAGCAGCCGCAGCTGCCGGTGCAGCAGCGACTGGCTGCGCCACGACAGGTTGATGAAGACCCGGTTGATGCTGGCGCGCAGCTCGGCCTCGCCGACAGCGGTGCCGACGGCCGTGCGCTGGACGGCGTCGAACGCGTCGGCCACCAGGGCGATCTCCCTGGTCCGCCCGCGCTCCGGGCGCGGCGCCTCGGCGTCGACGTCGACCTTCTCGCCGCGCCGCAGGCGGGCCACGACCGCGGGCAGCCGCTCGTGCGCGAGCCGCTGCGCGGAGGCCTGCAGGTCCCGCAGTTCCCGCGCGAGCCGCCGGGCGAACAGCACCGACAGCGTGACCGAGGCGGCCACGATCAGCAGGCCCACGACGCAGGCCAGGAAGAAGCGCAGCATGATCCGGTGTCCGGCCGGCTCGACGACGTCGTCGTTCAGGACGTCGCCGAGGCGGGAGGAGGAGGTGAACCACAGCGGAGTCAGCTCCTGCGTGGCCGTCCGCCACTGCCGGACGCCGGGATTGAGGCCCTGCCAGCGGATCTGGGTCTCGATCAAGGTGAAGCTGCCGTAGGCGGTCGAGGTGGCGAGATTCTCGACGACGCGAGCCAGTTCGCCGGTCACCTCGACGCGGGCGAGCGAGAAGAACTGTTCGCGGTTGCCGGCCCAGCCCGCGAAGGCCATGCGCTCGGCCGCGGTCAGCCGGCGCGCGCCGGCCGCGGACATCAGGGCGTCCTCGCGCAGCATGAAATCGCTCGCCCACGAGAAGTGGGTGATCCCGGCGCTCTGCCGGTACACCGCCGTGTCGTTGACGCTGATGAAGGTCGTCAGCAACCGGAACGTCGAGTCGGAGAAGCCGCTGTAGGCGTCGATGGCCTGCACCGTGCTGGCCGCCCGCTGGGTGATCTGGGTCCGCAGCGGTTCGAGCTGGTCGAGGCTGTCGTCCAGCGCCTCCATGCGCTCCCAGAGTTCCGGGCCCATCGCGTTCCTGAGGCGGGGCTTGAAGGCGGCCGCGCGGAAGGCCGCCACGGCGGCGTCGGTCTTGGCCGCGAGGTCCTCGTAAGCCCGCCCGCCGGCCGTGGTCCGCGCCGTCAGGACGGCCACGGCGGCGGCGCGCTCGCGCTGGATCGCCCCGATGACGGTGCCGGCCGGCAGCCCCACGTCCTTGTACATCCGCGTGAACTCCGACCGCTGCAGTGCGGCGGACAGCGTCGTCCCCGCCGAGAAGACCCACAGCGAGACGAGAGCGGCGAGCGGAATGGCGAGGAGCATCGCGATCCGCCGGCCGACCGGACGCGTCCGCGGCCGCCCATGGGAGCCATGAAGCTGCTCGGGCTTCGTCACCGGCCCACACTCCTGATCGTCATCGAACCGGCCGTCCCCGACCGACCTGGCGGGACCGGAGCATACTTAGTTCGATTTGCCGGGGACCAGAGGTCCCACCTGGGGCGACTTGTGACCTCTCGCGTGCGCCGCGTGAACGGCCGCTTCCCGGGCGTGTACACGGCGGTTTGCGGGCCCTGCTCCGGCGCGGCCGTCCCGGCCGCCCACCGCCCGCCTTTTCCCGAGTGTCGCCGCAGGTCAGTGCGTCGACCTCCATTTAATGATCTTGCAATTGATTGGCCTTCGGGTCCCGGCCGGCCAAGTGCTCTGAGGGGCGCGAAGGGTCGCGAGGGGGAATCGGCGGAGGTATGTCAACCGTGTTAACCCGGTGAAAAACTAGGCCAATATTGGCCGTTTTGATGCGGAGTCGTGTCTTGTTGCAAGAAATGACACATGTCAAGCTTCGGCTTACTTTGTCCCCCCACCAACGGAGACCGAGCATGCGCAGAGCCGCGCTAGCCGTCCTCGCCGGGCTGTCGCTCGCCGCCACCACCGTGGCCGCGGCGCCCGCCCAAGCCGCCGGCCCGGCCCAGTCCAAGCTGGCCGCGCTCGTCAAGCTGAGCGACGTGCGGCACCACCAGCTGAACCTGCAGAAGATCTCGGACGCCAACGGCGGCAACCGGGCCGCGGGACTGCCCGGCAACAAGATCACCATCAAGTACATAGCGGACCAGCTCAAGCGGGCCGGATACGCGCCGGTGATCCAGAACTTCGAGTTCGACTTCTGGCAGGAGCTGTCGGAGCCGGTCCTCGCCGAGACCGCGCCGGATCCGAAGACGTTCGCGCCGCACGGCGACTTCGAGACGCTCCAGTACTCCGGCTCGGGCGACGTCACGGCCCCCGCGACCCCGGTCGACCCGCAGGCCACCGGGGACGGCAGCGGGTGCGAGGCCGGCGACTTCGCCGGGTTCCCCAAGGGCCACATCGCGCTGATCCAGCGCGGCGGCTGCTTCTTCTCCCTCAAGACCGACAACGCCGTCGCCGCCGGCGCGTCCGCCGTCGTCATCTACCAGCTGCCAGAACAGCCGGGCCCGGTCGGGGGGACGCTGTCCACGCCCTACGCCATCCCGGTGGTCGGCCCGACGAACGCGGTCGGCAAGGCCCTCGTGCAGCAGGCGCAGAACGGCGGCGTCACGCTCCGGGTCAAGACCGACACCCTGAACCAGAAGCGCCAGGCCTCCAACGTCATCGCCGACACCAGGCGCGGCAGGGCCGACAACGTCGTGGTGGTGGGCGCGCACAACGACAGCGTCACCGCCGGGCCCGGCATCAACGACGACGGCTCGGGCACCGCGACCCTGCTGGAGATGGCCAAGCAGATCAACAAGCTCGGTTCCAAGGTCCGCAACAAGGTGCGGTTCGCCTTCTGGGGCGCCGAGGAAGAGGGACTGCTCGGCTCCCAGTACTACGTCGACAACCTTCCGCAGGCCGAGCGCGACAAGGTCGCCCTGATGCTCGACTTCGACATGCTCGCCTCGCCCAACTACGTCAACTTCGTCTACGACGGTGACAACAGCGCGGGCGAGAACAATGTCGAAGCGCCCGCCGGCTCCGGCGCGATCGAGAAGGCGTTCGTCGACCACTTCGCCAAGCGCAAGCTGCCCACCGACCCGACGCCGTTCAACGGACGCTCGGACTACGACGCGTTCATCAGCGTCGGCATCCCCGCCGGCGGCCTGTTCACCGGCGCCGAGGGCATCAAGACCCCCGAGCAGGCGAAGCGGTACGGCGGCACCGCGGGCCTCGCCTACGACCCGTGCTACCACCAGGCCTGCGACCGCTACGACAACGTGAACCTGAAGGGCTTCGACCAGATGATCGACGGCACCGCCGCGGTCACCGAGCTGTTCGCGCACAGCACCCTGACGGTCAACGGGAACGAGCTCGCCCGCCGGCAGGCGCAGCCCCGCACGCGCGTGACGCCGGACGTGATCGGCAACCACGCGACCCGCTAGGACCCTCCGCACCGAGGGGCGCGCCCGGCCCGGGCGCGCCCCTCGCCATGTCAGAGCAGCGCCTCGGCGATCGACCGCAGGGCCGGACGGGGATCGCCGCCGGGCTCGGTCAGCACCTGGACGGCGACGTTGTCGGCGCCCGCCTCCAGGTGGGCGGCCAGCCGCGCGGCCACCGCCGCGGCGTCGCCGTGCGCGACCAGCGCGTCCACGAGCGCGTCGCTGCCGCCGCCCTCGAAGTCGTCCGCCGTGAACCCCAGCCGCTCGAAACTGGCGACGTAGTTGCGCAGGGCTAGGTAGCGGCCCAGGGTGTCCCTGGCGATCGCGCGGGCGCGCACCGGATCGGGTTCGAGCACGACCTTCTGCTCCGGCGCAAGCAGCGGGCCCGCTCCCAGGATCTCCCGCGCCGACCGGGTGTGCTCGGGCGTGGTCAGGTACGGGTGGGCGCCGGCGGCGCGCTCGGCCGCCAGCCGCAGCACCTTCGGCCCCAGCGCGGCGAGGACCCGCCCCTCCGCTGGGACGCCCCCGGCGTCCAGCCGGTCGAGGTAGTCCACGATCGTCTCGTACGGGCTGCGGTACGCCTGGTCCCGCTCCCGGTGGCCGATGCCGGCGCCGAGCAGGAACCGCCCGCCGTGCGCCTCGTTCAGCCGGTGGTAGGCCGCGGCGGCCTCCTCGGCCGGCGTGCTCCACATGTTCACGATGCCGGTGGCGACCACGATGCGCCCGGTCGCGGCCAGGAGCCGCCCGGCCACGTCCGGGTCGGCCGGCGAGCCGCCGATCCAGACCGTGCCGTAGCCGAGCTCCTCGACGTCCCTGGCCAGTTCGGGGCTCAACTGCGGCCAGGGGCGCCAGATGCCGAGCCGTCCGAGTTCGATCTTGGTCATGCCGTCCCAACACCCCCGCCGCCGGTTTCATGCCCCATGCCCGGGTGCCAGGATGTGACACATGACGGACCGGCCCCGCCTGCTGCTCCTGGACGGCCACTCGCTGGCCTACCGGGCGTTCTACGCGCTGCCGGTCGAGAACTTCACCACCACCTCCGGGCAGCCGACCAACGTCGTGTACGGGTTCGCGAACATGCTCGCCAACGTGCTGCGGGACGAGCGCCCCACGCACGCGGCCGTCGCGTTCGACGTCTCCCGGCAGACGTTCCGCACCGAGGCGTTCCCCGAGTACAAGGCCACACGGGCGCGCTCGCCGCGGGAGTTCGGCAGCCAGCTGCCCCTCCTCGACCGGCTGCTCGCCGCGATGAGCGTGCCGGTGGTGCGGGCCCCCGGCTACGAGGCCGACGACGTCATCGCGACGCTGGCGACGGCGGCGGAGGCGGACGGCATGGACGTGCTGATCGTCACCGGCGACCGGGACGTGCTCCAGCTCGTCAGCGACGGCGTCACCGTCCTGTACTTCTACCGGACGGCCTCGGAGATGATCCGGTACACGCCCGGCGCGGTGCGGGAGCGGTACGGGCTCACCCCGGCCCAGTACCCCGACTTCGCGGCGCTGCGCGGCGACCCGTCCGACAACCTGCCGAGCATCCCCGGCATCGGGGAGAAGACGGCCGCCCGGTGGGTCCGCGACTACGGGTCGCTGGCCGCCCTGCTGGAGCGCGCCGGCGAGGTCAAGGGCAAGGCGGGGGAGAAGCTGCGGGCCGCCGCCGGCACGGTCGCGCTGAACCGGCGGCTGACCGAGCTCGTGCGCGACCTGGACCTCCCGGTGGAGCCCGCCGGCCTGCGGCGGCGCCCGTACGACCTGGCGGCCTTCACCTCCCTGCTCGACGAGCTGGAGTTCCGCAACGCCAGCCTCCGGCAGCGCCTGTTCGCGGCGGACCCGGGCGGCGGACGCCCCCCGCCGGACGCCGAGCCGGACCACGTCCAGGGACGGGAGCTGGGGGCTGACGAGCTGGCCCCCTGGCTCGCGTCGCACGCGACCGGCCTGACGGGGCTGGCCGCCGACTACACGTGGGCGCGCGGCGCCGGCGAAATCACGCGGATCGCGCTGGCCGCGGGCGACGGGAACGCCGCGTCGTTCGAGCCGTCCGTCCTCACCGCGGAGGACGAGCGGGCCTTCGCCGCCTGGCTGGCCGATCCCGCCCGGCCGAAGGCGCTGCACGACGTGAAGTCGCTGCTGCGCGTCCTCGGCGAGCGCGGCCGGAGCCTCGACGGGATCGCCACCGACACCGCGATGGCCGCCTACCTCCTGCTGCCGGGCCTGGCCGCCTACGGGATCGCCGACCTCGCGGGCCGCCATCTCGGGCGCCGCCCGTCCGCCGAGGGCGCGGCCGGGCTGATGCTGAGCGCCCGCGCCGTCCTCGACCTCGCCGGCGTGTTCGCCGCAGACCTGGCGTCCACGGGCATGGACGAGGTCCTGCGGGACGTGGAGCTGCCGCTGTCGCGCCTGCTCGCCCGCGCCGAAAGCGCCGGCGTGCACGTCGACGCGGGCCAGCTGCACGAGCTGGAGCGGTACTTCTCCGCCGGGATGGAGCGCGCCGCCGACGAGGCCGCCGAGATCGCCGGGCGCCGCTTCAACCCCGCCTCGACCAAGCAGCTCCAGGAGGTGCTGTTCGGCGAGCTCGACCTGCCCAGGACCAAGAAGATCAAGTCGGGGTACTCCACCGACGTGGACGCGCTGACCTGGCTCGCCACCCGCACCGACAACGGCCTGCCGGAGGTCCTGCTGCGCCACCGCGACCAGGCGAGGCTGCGCTCCACGGTCACCGGGCTCATCCGGGAGATCGGCGCGGACGGCCGGATCCACACCGACTTCCAGCAGACCGTCGCCGCGACCGGCCGGCTCACCTCCGCCGACCCGAACCTCCAGGTCATCCCCATCCGGACGGAGGAGGGGCGGCGCATCCGCCGCGCGTTCACGCCCGGCGAGGGCTACGCGGCGCTGATGACGGCCGACTACGGCCAGCTCGAACTGCGCGTCATGGCGCACCTGTCGCAGGACCCCACGCTGCTGGCGGCGTTCGAGTCCGGCGAGGACCTGCACACGACGATGGCCGCGCGGGTCTTCGGAGTGGCCCCGGGAGGCGTCACCCCGGACATGCGCCGCAAGATCAAGGCGATGTCGTACGGGCTGGCCTACGGGCTGTCGGCGTTCGGCCTCTCCCGGCAGCTCGGCATCCCGGTGGCCGAGGCGCGCCCGCTCATGGACGCCTACTTCGAGCGGCTCGGCGGCGTCCGCGACTACCTCGACCACGTCGTCGCCGAGGCCCGGGCCACCGGCCACACCCGCACGATCCTCGGCCGCCGCCGCTACCTGCCCCACCTGAACAGCGACGACCGGCGGCGCCGCGAGACCGCCGAGCGGATGGCGCTGAACGCCCCGGTCCAGGGCTCCGCCGCCGACATCGTCAAGATCGCGATGCTGCGGGTGGACGAGGCGCTGACCGCCGCAGGGCTCGCCAGCCGACTGCTGCTCCAGGTGCACGACGAGATCGTCCTGGAGGTGGCGCCCGGCGAGGCGGACGCGGTGCGGGAGATCGTCCGCACCGGGATGACGACGGCCTACCCGCTCGCGGTCGGCCTGGAGGTCGCCATCGGCACCGGCCCCGACTGGAACGCCGCCGCCCACTGAGGTGGCGGGGCGACTCGTGGGTAGTGCTCCCCTGGGGAGGGATTCATGGAGATCGACATGATCGTCGAGATCCCCCGGGGATCGCGCAACAAGTACGAGATGGACCACCGGCTCGGCCGCATCCGGCTCGACCGGATGCTGTTCACCTCGACGCAGTATCCGGTGGACTACGGCTACATCCCGGGCACGTGGGCGGAGGACGAGAACCCGCTGGACGCGATGGTCCTGCTGGAGGAGCCGACCTTTCCCGGGTGCGTGGTCAGGGTGCGCAGCGTCGGCGTGTTCTGGATGCACGACGAGGGCGGCCCCGACGCGAAGATCCTCACCGTGCCGGCCGGGGACGTCCGCTACGCCGGGATCCGCGACCTGCGGGACGTCCACGAGCACGTCCTCGACGAGATCGCGCACTTCTTCGACATCTACAAGAGCCTGGAACCCGGCAAGGGCACCGACGTTCGCGGCTGGCAGGACCGGCGGGTCGCCGACCGGACGATCGAGCGGGCCGCCGAGCGCGCGCGGGAGGTGGCCGGGAACGCCGCGACGTGATCAGGTGGAGGCGTGAGGGGCAGCGAGCCGGTCGTCGTCGTGGGCGCGGGTCCCGTCGGCCTGGTCACGGCGCTGCTGCTGGCGCGGCACGGCGTGCCGTCGGTGGTGCTGGAGGCCACCGCCCGCCGCGACCCGTCCGGGTCCCGGGCGATCTGCTTCCAGCGCGACGTCCTCGACGTGCTCGACCGGGTCGGCTGCGCCGAGACGATGATCGCGCGCGGTGTGACGTGGACGACCGGCCGCACCTACCACCGCGGGGACGAGCTGTTCGCCGTGACCTTCCCGGGCGCCGGGCGCGGCGCCGTGCCGCCCTGGATCAACATCTCCCAGGCGGAGGTCGAGGCGCGGCTGCGGGACCTGGCCGCCGCCGAACCGCTCGTGGAGGTCCGGTACGGGCATCGCGTCACCGGACTGCGCCAGGACGGGGACGGCGTCGAGGCCCTCGCCGAGGGCGCCGCCGTGCGCGGCACCCACCTGGTCGGCGCGGACGGCGGGCACGGCGCCGTCCGGGACCTGCTCGGCATCGGCTTCCCCGGCCGCACCTTCACCGACCGGTTCCTCATCTGCGACATCCGGGCGGACCTGCCGTTCCCGAGCGAGCGGCGGTTTTACTTCGACCCCGAATGGAATCCCGGGCGCCAGGTCCTGGTCCACCAGTGCCCGGACCGGACGTGGCGCATCGACTGGCAGGTCCCCGCCGACCTCGACCTCGACGCCGAGCGCGGGTCGGGCGCGCTGGACGCCCGCATCCGCAGGATCACCGGGGACGTCCCGTACGAGATCGTGTGGGCCACCGTGTACCGGTTCCACGAGCGGGTCGCGGCGGCGTTCGCGTCCGGCCGCGCCTTCCTGGCCGGGGACGCCGCCCACGTCTACGCGCCGTTCGGTGCCCGCGGTCTGAACTCCGGCGTGCAGGACGCGGAGAACCTCGCATGGAAGCTCGCGTTCGTCCGGCACGGCTGGGCCCCGCCCACGCTGCTGCGCAGCTACGACGCCGAGCGCCGGGCGGCCGCCGAGGAGAACCTGCGGGTGACCACGCGGACGATGGAGTTCCTCGTCCCGCGGACCCCGCGGCAGCGGGCCCGGCGGCTGGAGTCGCTGGAGGCGGCCCGGACCCACCCGGACCCCCGCACGATCGTCGACTCGGGCAGGCTCGCCGAGCCGTTCTGGTACCTGGACTCGCCGCTGACGACCCCGGCCGGGCCGGTGGAGGACTTCCCGCGCGGTCCCGGGGCCGTCCGGCCGCCGCTGCCGGGCGTCCTCTGCCCGGACGGGCCGTGCGTCGTGGACGGGGAACCGACCCGCCTGCGCCGCCTGTTCGGCACACGGTTCGTGGTCCTCACCCAGGGCGGGCGAGCCGAGAGGCTGCCGACGGACGTCCCGCACGAGGTCCACGCGCTGGACGACATCGACACCGGCGGGGCACTGCGGGCGGCCCTGCACTCCGGCGCGGACACGGTCCACATCGTCCGCCCGGACGGTCACCTGGCCGCCGTGCTGCCGTCCTACGACCCCGAGGCCGCGGTCGCGGCCCTGCACCGCGCCTGCGGGCGCTAGCCGTGTTTTCTCAGTTCCGGCCCACTTCGCTCGCCTGGCGGCTCGCTACGTGACCGGGCCTGGGCGAACGCGGCATCGCTTCGCGATCTGCCCGGTGCAGCTCGCCTCCGGCTTCGCCGCACCGGGCAGTTCACGCGTTCGCGTGCTCGGCCGAGGCAGGTTCTAGCCGGCGTCCAGGACGGCGCGGGCCGCGTTGTGGCCTGGGATTCCGCTGACGCCTCCGCCCCGCCTGGCGCCCGCCCCGCACAGCAGCACGCGCGGATGCTCGGTCTCGACGCCCCACCGCCCGTGTTCCGCGGCCGCCTCCGCGAACGGCCACGACAGGTCGCGGTGGAAGATGTGTCCGCCAGGGAGGCCGACGCCGTTCTCCAGGTCGACGGGCGTCTTGGCCTCCAGGCACGGCGTGCCGTCGGGGGCGCGCAGGAGGCAGTCCTCGATCGGCTCGGCGAGTACCGCGTCGAAGGACGCCAGCGTCGCGCGCAGCGCCGCGGCGCGCGAGCCCTCGGGGTCGGACCGGAACAGACGCGCGGGCATGTGCAGGCCGAACAGCGTCAGCGTGTGCGCCCCGGCCTCCCGCAGTTCCGGTCCGAGAATGGACGGATCGGTCAGCGAATGGCAGTACACCTCGGCGGGCGGGACCGAGGGGACGCGGCCGTCGCGGGCCTCGCGGTAGGCCCTGTCGATCTGCTCCCGGCTCTCGTTGATGTGGAAGGTGCCCGCGAACGCCTCCTCCGGCCGGACGGACGGGTCGCGCAGCCGCGGCAGCCGCGACAGCACCATGTTCACCTTCAGCTGCGACCCCTCGGCCGTCCCCTCCCGCGGCATGTTGACCAGCACCCACCTGGCCGAGGCGGCGTGCTCGGCGCCGTCCGCGTCCCGGAACGTGACCTCTCCGGCCGGGTCGACGTGCAGGACCTCCATGCCCGAGCGCAGTTCGGCCCCGGCCGCGCGGGCGGCGTCGGCCAGGGCCCCGGTCACCGCGCCCATGCCGCCGACGGGCACGTTCCAGTCGCCGGTCCCGTTCCCGACGACGTGGTAGAGGAAGCACCGGTTGGCCAGCAGCGACGGATCGGAGGTGTCGGCGAACGTGCCGATCAGCGCGTCGGTGAGGACGACGCCGCGGACGGTGTCGTCGGTGAAGCGCTCGTCCACGACGTCTCCGATGGGCCGCTCGAACAGGTCGCGCCAGGCCTCCCCGTCGTCCACCACCTCCCGGAATCCCGCGCGGTCGCGCAGCGGTTCCAGCAGGGTCGGCGCGACGCGTTCGGCGACGTGACCGGCCATCGCGTAGAACCTCCGCCAGGCGTCGGCGTCGCCCTTGAGGGAGGCGGCCGTCCGCGCGGCGTCCCCGTTGTCGATCAGCAGGCCGCCGTCGCCGGCCGGCGTGTACGAGGCGAACCGCCGCCCGCGCAGCTCGATGCGCAGGCGCAGGTCCCGGACGATCCGTGACGGCAGCAGGCTCACCAGGTAGGAGTAGCGCGAGAGCCGCGCGTCCACGCCGGGGAAGACGCGCGCCGAGACCGCCAGCCCGCCGAAGTGCCCGAGCCGTTCCAGCACCAGCACGCGCCTGCCGGCGCCCGCCAGGTAGGCGGCCGCGACCAGGCCGTTGTGCCCGCCGCCCGCGATGATCACGTCGTACATGACCACAGGGAACCACACGGGTCGCCGGATGCGGGGAAATCCGTTGGCCCGTGCGGCCGCCGGGAGGAAGATGGGGCGGGTGAAGATCCGGCTTTCTGGGGGAGTGGTGGCGTCCGGGCGTCATGCCTGGATCGCCCGTCCCTCCGGACCGCACCGGCTGCCGGACGGGGCGGGCGCGCGTCCGGGGACGCCCGTCGCGCTGGGGCCCGAGGAGGCCCCGGCGCAGGACGTGGCCGACGCCGTCCGGGAGCTCTCGCTGCTCGTCGCCGACGGGGGCGCCGTCGCGGCCGGAGCGGGCGTCGACCTCGGCGGCGGGTTCCGTTCCGCGCGGCTGGACGGGGCGCGCGGGGACCAGCGGGACGCGGTCCTGGCCGCGCTCCGGGCGGTCGGCCTGAGCGGTGCGCACCGCCTCGGTGAGCGGGCCGGGGTCCTCGTCGCGCTCTTCGGGCCCTCGGTCACCAAGCGGGTCGGCGCGGCCGCCGGGCGGGCCGCCGAGGAGGGGCGCTGGGCGGCGCTGCATCTGGCGTCGGCCGCCAGCGACGTCCTCGGGCCCGAGCAGCTCGAACGGGTGCTCGCCTTGGAGGCTCCCGAGGGCGTCGACCTCACCCCGGGCGGGCAGCCGTCCGTGCTCGCGGGGTACCTGCGGCAGGTGTTCGGGCCGGTGCCCGCGCCCCGCAGGCTCGCGCTGATCCTGGATCTGTGGGAGCGGGTCGCCGAGCGCCGCGCCGGGCTCGCCCGCCGGGAGGCGCGGCTGGCGACGCAGAGCCGCCGCGACCGGCTCGAAGACCTGCGCGCGCGCCGCCGCCACGACGACGACGAGCACATCATGTGGCAGGTGCGCATCGACCTGGCGGACGAGCAGCCCTCGCTCGCCGACATCGCGCGCTGGACCCCCGGCCGCTGGTACTGGCACGAGCGCCTCCAGCGCGCCTTCGCGGACGCGATCGCCGCCACCGCGCTGGTCCGGACCGCCGCGGCCGTCGCCGACCACGGCCTGGAGGACGGCCTTGGGCGGTCGGCCCCGATGCTGCGGGCCGCCGCGTCCCTGATGCCCGACTGGGCCGCCGGGAAGGCGGTGCGGCGCGTGCCGGGGCTGACCGGCCTCCCCGTGCGTCCCGGCGCCTACGTCCGCGACCTCGCGCACAGGCTCGCCGCCGGCAGGCCGATGGACGCCAAGGCCGCCGGCTATGTCAGGCCGCGCCTGGCCTGCGCCCGCGACTTCGCGCTCGTCGTCGTCGAGGACATCGGGCGCCTGATGGACGACATGGTCGGGACGCACGACGACCTGCTGCGCGAATGGTCGCCCAGCCTGGAGAGCTGGCGCGAGGGGGCCGGGTACGGCCGCCCGCCCGCCGAGTGGGACGGCATCCTTCCGTGGTCCGGGCCGATGCTGGGAGACGCCGAGCCCCTGCGCCGCAGGCTCGCTCCGGGGCAGGACCCGGCGACCGCGGAGACCGCCGCCGACCTCCTCTGGTACGCCGACCTGATCGATGCCCTCGCCCGGCTGTACGGGCACGAGCGGGCGCAGCCCACTCCCGGGACCGGCCGGCCGTGGTTCGACCACGACCCGCCGCCGGCGGGCGAGCCGCTGACCCCGCGCCTCGACTCGCTCATGGGCGCCGTGTCCGGCGCGGCGCAGCTGGTCGCGCTCGGCGGCGTCCCGCCGCGGGCGCCCCGCACGTGGGCCGCCCTCACCGCGGGCCTGATGTCGGCCACCGCGATCGCCGAGGCCTTGACCGGCGACTTCGCCGTCCCGGCGCCGCTCGCCGCCCTGGACGGCGCGACCGTCCCCGGGACCCGCCTCCGGCTCAAGATCGCCCGCAGCGCCCGGGACGTCGCCGAATGGGCGGACCACATGGGCAACTGCATCGCCGGACCGGCCTATGTCGAGGAGGCCAGGGAGGGCCGGAGCGGGCTCGCGGGCCTTTACGACACCGACGGCCTGCTGGTCGTGAACGCCGAACTGATGCCGCTGCGGCCCGCGTCCCGCGGCTGGCGGGTCAGCGAGATCGCGGCGAGGTTCAACGACGCGCCGGACGAGACCCTCGAACAGCGGTTCCGCGACTGGATCGCCGGGATCCCCGGCACCGCCAAGGACGAGGCCGCGCCGGTGCCGGAGGAGCTCCCGCCGGTGCGTCCGGCCCGGCGGCGCGCCGCGCCGCGCCTCGTGGAGGAGGCCGGTCCCGCCCTCGGCGAGCTCGCGCTCGGGTCGTGGGAGCGGGTCGCTCCGGAGGCGCTCGGCGCCTTCGCCGCCGTGGCCGGGACGGGGCCGGACGCCGCGCTCGTCCGGCTGCGGCGCTTCGGCGGCCCGCAGCTCACCGGGGCCGTCGGGCGCGCCCTGGAGGAGGGCGCCGCTGATCTGGGCCGGCTCTGGACGGCCTCCGGCCACCGGCCACTGCGCGGCGCGCTCGACGCCCTCGACCCGGCGCTGCGCGACCGCTTCGACCAGCTCCCGCTCCTGCTCGGCGAGCCGCCGCTGCCGAAGACGCTGCGCAGGCTGGTCAAACTCCCCGCCATCGCCGACGCCTACTCCCTCGACCTCGTGGCGCGCCGCGTCCGCCGCGCGATCGGGGTCCTCGCCCTCCGGGACGATCCGGTCATCGCCCGTGCCTTCGCCAAGCCGACGGCCGAGCCCCTGCTGTGCGCGCTGGCCGTGACCGTTACCTGCGCTGCGCCGGACATCGGCCTCGTCCCCGTGATGCCGCCGCGTACCACCACCGTCCCCGGCTACCCCGCCACGGCGCTGGAGGACGAGGAAGGCCCCTGGCAGCGGGCCCTGCCCGCCGTCCGCGAGCTGGGCGCCGACACCGCCGTCTTCTGGGACGAGATCGCCGAGCGCGGGCTCCGCGTCCCGGCGTCCTGGCTGGCGCACGGCGGCTGGGCGGCCCTCTGGTCCCGCGCCCACTCCCACCGCCGCTGACCCGGCGGCCCGAGGAAGGCGCTACGGGCGCGGCGCGGGCCGGCGGAAGATGGTGACGGAGTACCCGACCTCGTCGATCGGCTCGCTGGTGCGGAGCAGCGGTGTCAGGCGCGGGTCGTTCTTGACGAGCCAGCTGTCGGAGACCACCAGCAGGCCGCGCACCTGGCCGGGCGGCGCGGTGAGCGGGTCGCGCGCGCGGATGCCGTAGGCGGACGGGACGCCGCTGCCCTTGAAGACCAGCCAGACCGGCTCGCCCGGATACCGCTCCCGGAGGCGATCGGCGAGCCGTCCGAGATCCTGGCCCCAGTCGACGTTGGAGTCGTGCAGGCGCAGGTGGGTCTTGGACGGGCCGCCGAACGCCTCGTTGGAGTACGGCAGGTAGTAGGGGAAGGCCCGCAGCGAGCTGACCGCGACGAGCAGCAGCAGCGCGACCGTCGCGCCCCTGGCCCACCGCCATCGGAGGAGGACCGTGCCGCCCGCCGCCACCGCCAGAAAGATCGGGACGAAGATGGCGTAACGGACGCCGAGGTCGCGCGACCCGGTCATCGCCACCGCCAGCAGCACGGCCGTCGGCGCGAGAAGGTACGGGGCGGCCGGACGCAGCCGGGGGAGCGCCACCGTCGCGGCGACTCCCGCCGCCCACAGGACGAGCATGCCCAGCGGCGTCTTCACCAGCAGCGCGGCGGGCAGGTAGTACCAGCGGGAGCCCCGGTAGACGTCGCCGAACAGGAAACCGGTCCACCGCATGTTCTCGAAACCGAACTGCGCGCGCATCCCGTCCTGGAAGGGCCGGGGGAACGGCAGCCAGCCGGCGGCGAGCCCGCGCAGACCGCCGACGGACGGCAGGCTCGCCGGAGCCGCCCAGCGCAGGCGCGGGTCGACGGCGAGATAGCTCGCCCACACCACCGCGACGGCCAGGACGCCGACGCCGGCCGCCGACAGCACGGCGGTCGTCACGGGACGGCGCGGTGGCCGCGACGTCCAGACCGACACCGCCGCCAGGACGAGGAGCACCGGCAGCGCCGGCAGCGCGCTCATCTTGGTCGCCAGGGCCGCGCCGAGCGCCGCCCCGGCGAGCGGCAGGTAGAGCCGCGGTCCGCGCCTCGCGCGCCAGAGCAGCCACACCGACGTCAGCAGGAGACCGGCCGTGGGGACGTCCAGCGTGGCCAGCGACCCGTGCGCGATGACGTCGGGGGAGAAGGAGTAGAGGGCCAGCGCCGTGAGGCCGCCGGCCGGGCCGGCGAGGTCGCGGGCGAACGCGAAGACCACCAGTCCGAACAGCAGGGTCAGCGCGATGACGGGCAGCCGCCCGGCGAGCAGCACCCGCTGCGCGTCGTTGCCCCACCGGTACAGGAACTGCCTTCCGAGCCGGTAGTCGCTGCCGGTGAAGGAGGCGCGCAGGTGCGGGCCGGCGAGCACCGCCCCGGCCCCGATGACCAGCTTGCCGAGCGGCGGGTGCTCGGCGTTGTGGCGCAGGTCGTGCTGGCGGAGGTACACCACGCCCGTGCTGATGTAGACGGGCTCGTCGACGGTCGGGCTCTGCTGCACGGCCGTGGTGACCATCGCGGCGGCCATCTGGGCCAGCAGCGCCGCCACGACCGCCGCGAGCAGCCAGCGCCGGTGCAGCGGGCCGAGCCGGCCCGCGGGCTCGGCCGAAGGCGCCGCGGGCCGGCCGGGCTCCGCAGACAAGGACGTCACGCCGCCACCCTTCCCGGAGACCGTCCCCCCGATCTCCGTTCAGCCTCCGAACGCGGTCAAGAATCGGTCGCGGAACGCGCTCATCGGCCACACCGGGGTGTCCCTGCCGGGCCGCAGGCCGTCCTGCCAGCCCCACCCGGAGATCCTGTCCAGGACGGCGCCGTCCTTCGCCACGACGGTGATCGGGACGTCCCGGCTCGCTCCCGGCCCGGTGATGAGCGGCGCGGGCTGGTGGTCGCCGAGGAAGACCAGCACGGTGTCCTCGCCGCCGTAGGTCTCCAGAAAGGAGACGAGCGTGTTCAGCGTGTACTCGATCGACGCGCGGTACTCGGCGCGGATGCGGCCGGGCGCGGGCCACGGCGCGTCGTAGCCCTTGCCCATCCCGTCGAAGACCGAGCCGTCGCCGACCCGCTCCCACGGGACCGGCCGCGGGATGGACGCCCACGGGGCGTGGCTGGACACCAGCGCCGTCTCCGCCATCACCGGCGCCCGGTCGTCCTTCGCCAGCTCGGTGCGCTGGAGCGTCGACAGGGTGTACTGGTCGGGCATCGTGGCGAAGCTGAAGCGCGGTCCGCGGTAGCCGAGGTTCCGGTCGTCGTAGACCTTGTCGTAGCCGTAGAAGGACGCCTCCGGCCAGGCCCGCGTGATCGCCGGCATGAGCGCGACCGTCCGGGAGTCCGCGCGGTGGAACGCCCCGTTCAGCGTCAGCCGGTCGCTGTTCACCAGCGCGCGGTACCGCTGCTGGTTGTTCACCCACAGGCCCGACAGCAGCGTGGCGTGCGCCAGCCAGCTGCCGCCGCCCGCCGTCGAGGAGGTGAGCCAGCCGCTGCGCGCGGCGAACCCCGCCTTGCGGAGCCGCCGCGTCCCCTGGTCGAGGACGGCGCCGACCTGCGGAGCGTACTGCGGGCTCTCCACGGCCGACCGCCCGTAGCTCTCCACGAACGCCAGGACGACGTCCTTGCCGCGAAGCCCGGTCAGCAGCTTGTCGGGCGGGGTGTCGCGGAACCTGTCCACCGCGGCGGCCTTGGCGAACTCCTTGCGGTCGTTCAGGCTCGTCCGCACCTGCCGCGCGTGGTCGTAGGCGAGGACCGCCGCGCTCCTGGACGCCACCGGCACACCGTGGACGAACTGCGCTCCGAGCACGGCGCAGGCGAGCCAGACAGTCCCCAGCACACCGGCGGCCCAGGACGCCGGTCTCCTGTGCCGGACCGCCACGCCGCTCAGGCGCAGCGTCGACAGCGCCGTCAGCACGACCACGCCGACCGCCAGCACCACCGCCACCACGACGGCCGCGACCGCCCCCGCCCGCCCGGACGACTCCTTGACGAACTCCACGGCCGGTCCCAGCAGCGGCCAGTCCAGGACCAGGTCGAACGGCCGGACGAGCACCGCGTCGAACCCGATGTCCAGCACTTTCAGCACGAGCAGCAGCCCGAGGACGCCCCCCGCGGCCCCCGCCGCCCACCGCCTCGCCCCGGCCGGGAGCACGAGGACCAGCGCGACGCCGACCACGCCCTCGATCGGGACGCGCACGAACGCGCCCGGGGCCAGGCGGGCGAACTCGGCTGGCGCGACCAGCGCGACCAGCACGAGCAGGAACGCCGCGCCGGTCACCGACCGCGCCGCGATCCGCCGCCGCCGTCTCGGCGGCTCACCCGCCTCCGGGGCGTCGGCCGGCACGTCCTCCTCTGTGATCCGCTCCAGGCGGCTGTCGGTCGTCAGGTCGTCCTCCCAGGTTCGGCCCCCCGCCGCGCACGCGACACCCCACAGCACGTCCGGCCCCCGCCCGCGGGTTCAAAGTTTTCCTCTTCGTGAGGTCCGGGATGTCGAGAATGCGAGCACGGCTCCGATCCACTGGTGAAAGGCGCCGCAGGGGCGCCGCCGAGGAGGCACCGCAATGGGCAAGATCACCTGTGACATCGGGGTTTCGGTCGACGGGTTCGCCGCGGGCCCGGACCAGCGCCTGGAGGAGCCGCTCGGGGACGGCGGCGAGCGGCTGCACCGGTGGATGTTCGAGGAGCAGGAGGCCAACGCCGAGGAGATCGCGAAGATCACCTCGGCGGGGGCCTACATCATGGGCCGCCACATGTTCGGCCCCGACCGCGGCCCGTCGTGGACCCCGGACTGGGCGGGCTGGTGGGGCGAGGAGCCGCCCTACCACGCGCCGGTGTTCGTGCTGACGCACCACCCGCGCGAGAGCATCGTGATGAAGGGCGGCACGACGTTCCACTTCGTCAGCGACGGGATCGAGCCGGCGCTGGCCCGGGCCCGGGCCGCAGCGGGGGAGAAGGACGTCGCGATCGCCGGGGGAGCGAGCACCGTGAACCAGTACCTCGCGGCGGGCCTCCTGGAGGAGCTCCGCCTGCACATCGCCCCCGTCGTCCTCGGGGCGGGGGAGCGCCTGTTCGAAGGCGTCGGCGACCTGGCGCTGGAGCCGGTCGAGGTGGCCCGGACTCCCATGGTCACCCACATCACCTACCGCGTCGGCGGCCCGCGCGGATGACGTGCAGCAGGCGGGCGACCTCGTCGGCGACCGCGTCGCGGCCGGCGGAGGCGTAGCGGCGCGGGTCGACGAGGCCGGGGTCGGCGGCCAGCCGGTCCCGGACGGCCGCGGTGAACACCTTGTTGAGCTGCGTCGCCACGTTGATCTTGGTCATGCCGTGCTCGACGGCGGCGGCGAGCCCGTCGTCGGGCACCCCGGAGGACCCGTGCAGGACCAGCGGGACGGGCACCGCCGCGCGCAGCCGGGCGATGAGCGCGAGATCGAGGACGGTGTCGCGGGTGAGCATCGCGTGGGACGTGCCGACCGCGACCGCCAGCGCGTCCACGCCCGTGGCGGCCACGTACCCGGCGGCCTCCTCCGGGTCGGTGCGGGCGTGCGGGGCGTGCACGCCGTCCTTCCCGCCGATCTCGCCGAGCTCCGCCTCGACCCACACGCCCTCGCCCCGGCAGCGGGCGGCGACCTCGGCGGTGCCCGCCACGTTCGCCTCGTGCGGGAGGGCGGACGCGTCGAACATCACCGACCCGAACCCGAGGGCGACCGCCTCGCGGACGAGGTCCGCCGAGGTGGCGTGGTCCAGATGGACGACGACCGGGACGGACGCGGCGCGGCCGAGCGCCAGCACCGCCCGCCCGATCGGGGCGAGCGCGCCGTGGTAGGCGACGCAGTTCTCACTGACCTGGAGCACCACGGGCGCGCCCGCGCGCTCCGCGCCGGCGACGATCGCCTCGGCGTGCTCCAGCTGGATCACGTTGAACGCCCCCAGACCGCGGCCCTGCGCGGCCGGTGCGGCGATGACGTCACTCATGGGGGCGAGCGGCATGGTTCTCCTCGGTCCGGAGGGTGACACGGGGCAGCAGCGCGGGGAGCCCGGCGGGGTCGATCTCGCCGGCGACGGGGGAGCCGACCGCGCAGGCGGCCAGCGCGACGGCGCGGCGGAGGCGTTCCGGCCAGGGCAGGCCGGCGGCCAGCCCCGCCGCCAGGCCCGCCACGAGCGCGTCCCCCGCGCCCGTCGGGTTGCCCGGGACGGGACGGTCGAGCGCGGCGCGCAGGACGCCGTCCGGGGTCTCGGCGAAGACGCCGCCCGCGCCGAGCGAGGCGACCACGGCCTCCGCGCCCGCCTCGCGGAGCGCGCGGGCACCGGCGGCCGCGTCGCCG
This sequence comes from Actinomadura sp. NPDC048955, assembly GCF_040649435.1. Classification (NCBI taxonomy): domain Bacteria; kingdom Bacillati; phylum Actinomycetota; class Actinomycetes; order Streptosporangiales; family Thermomonosporaceae; genus Actinomadura; species Actinomadura sp. NPDC048955. The sequence continues at coordinate 161,287 of NZ_JBEZJI010000009.1, read as the reverse complement.
GTGCCGGTCGCGCGGGCCAGCTCCTCGGCGTTCGGCTTCACGATGCCGGGGCCTCCGGCGAGCCCGAGGCGTAGCGCCTCCCCGTCGGCGTCCAGGATCACCGGGCCTGGCGCGAGGCGGGCGAGCCGCGCGTAGGCGTCCGGGGGGACGCCCGGCGGCAGGCTCCCGGACAGGACGACCACGGCGGCGTCCCGGGCCAGGGACTCGAAGCCGGCGCGGAACGCCGCCCACTCCGCGCCGGTCACCTCCGGACCCGGCTCGCAGAACATCGTCGCCTCGGCGCCGACGACGGTGACCGTCCGCCGCGACTCCGCGGCGACCGGCGTGAACGCGGCGGGCACGCCGAGGGAGGCGAGCCCCTCCTCGATGCGCCGTCCCGCGTGGCCGCCGGCCAGCCCGGCGGCCACGACCTCGTGCCCGAGGGCGTGCAGCACCCGCGCCACGTTGACGCCCTTGCCGCCGGGCCGCGAGTGCACCGCGGCCACCCGGTGGACCGCGCCGAGCCGCGCGTCCGGCACCTCGTAGGTGTCGTCGATCGCGGCGTTCAGGGTGACCGTGAGGATCATGCGGCCGGACCGCCGGGCCCGGCGTCCAGGACGACCGAGCGGGTGAGGTGGCGGGGACGCTCCGGGTCCAGGCCCGCCGCGCTCGCCCGCGCGACCGCGAGCCGCTGCACCCGGACCAGCTCGGCGAGCGGGTCGGCGTCCGCGGCGCGCAGCAGCCCGCCGGTCGCGGCGACCTCCTCGCCGAGGCCGTCCGGGAGGCCGCCGAACATCCACACCGCCCGGCCGGGACCGGTGATGCTGATCGGCCCGTGCCGGTACTCCATCGCCGGGTAGGCCTCGGTCCAGAAGCACGCGGCCTCGCGCATCTTCAGGGCGGCCTCATGCGCGAGGCCGACCGTCCAGCCGCGGCCGAGGAAGGTGATCTGCTCGACGTCCAGCAGCCCGGGCGGGACCGGGTCGGCCACCGCGGCCTCGGCGGCCGCGATCGCGGCCGTCAGGTCCTCTCCGAGGTGCGCGCGCAGCAGCGCCAGCTGCGTGGTGGCGAACCGGGTCTGCACGACCGACTCCTCGTCGGCGAAGTCGAGGACGATCAGCCGGCCGGCCTTGCCGGACACCGGCGTGTCCGGGTCGGCGGTGATCGCGGTCGTCGGGACCGAGCCGGCGAGCCGGTCCAGGACGGCGAGGACCTCGGTCGTCGTCCCGGACCTGGTGAGCGCCAGCACCCGGTCGTAGCGGCGGCCGGGCGGCATCTCCGAGGCGGCGAACGCGTCGGTCTCCCCGTGCCCGGCGCCCTCCCGCAGCGCCGCGTACGCCTGCGCCATGTACAGCGAGGTGCCGCATCCGACGACCGCCACCCGCTCCCCGCGGGCCGGCAGCGCGTCCCGCAGGCCGCCGGCCAGCCCGGCGGCCCGCCGCCAGCACTCCGGCTGCGCGGCGATCTCGGTCATGATGCGGTTTCCGGCCATGGCCCCTCCCGAAGGTCGATCCGTCCTGCGACTCTATGCTCATTCATGCTCGAAAAAGAAGAGTACAGAGCATGAAGAATCATCAACGCGCGGGGGGTCGCAGCCGCACCAGCCGGACGAAGCGCACGTCGAGGTCGTCGCCCGCGCCCGTCGCGATCCGGAAGTCGGTCCCGCCGGCGAGGCCGTTCGCGAACGCGGGCCGGGGGAGCCGGAACGTCGCGGTCTTCCACGCCCCCTTCCACGCCCCGCTGCCCGTGCGGCGCACCGCCGGGGAACGTCCGCCCCGGTACTCGATCCACCAGTCGCCCCCGCCCGCGTCGCGGTACGTCACCTTGATCTGCACCGGTTCGCGCCGCCCGCGCAGGAACCGGTCGTCGAGATCGAAGTACAGGGACGTCTGCCCCCGCGCGCGGTCGGTGCGCAGTCCTTCGTAGGCGGTGCCGTTCTCCGGCCCGAGGACGCCGCTGTGGACGTCGGCGGTGGAGCGGCGGGCCCTGCCGTCCGGGCCGACGTCCCGCTGCACGAGCCAGCGTTCGAGGTTGCGCACCCACGGGCGCCCGGGCCAGCGACGGGCACCGGTGAAGGGCCCCGCCGTGTTCTTCCAGTAGGTGTCCTCGGCGTCGCGCAGCGCGGCCCACGCGTCCGGCGAATCGGAGGCGGTCTTGCCGATGCTCAGCCGCACCCATCTCCAGTGCAGCGGAAACTGCCTCATGTAGGACGGGCCCGGGACCACGTAGAGCCAGTTCGTCCGCAGTTGCAGCGCCTTGAGGTTCGCCTGCCGGACGGCGTAGTAGGGCTCGCTCGTGTGGTAGTCGCAGTCGTTGAAGCACTCGTTCTCGGTGGCGGCGACATGCCGTCCGTCATGGACGGGCAGGGACTCGTCCACCGTCATGTGCCCGTCGGGCTCGATGCGGCTCCCGTAGGAGGGAGCCTCGCTCAGGTGGAAGTTGAACACCTCGGTGATGCCCGTCCGGATGCCGAGCCCCGCCTCGACGGCCTGCTTGGCGAACAGGTCCGTCCTCGAACCCCACGGCCCCCACGGATGGTCCTCGCCGGTGAACACGAGCTTGGAGCTGTAAGGCCCGAAAACGGCGGTCAGGTCCCGCCAGGCGTGCCGGTACCACGACCGGTACTTCTCGAAGGTCAGCCCCTGCTCCGCCGCCTTGCTGACCAGGTCGTAGTCGTACTCCGCCCACGTGAACGCGCCCGGGACGTACACCAGCCGCAGCCGCGGGTCCGCGCGCAGGCCCTCGTCGACGAAGAGCCTCCGGTAGAGCGCGAGCAGCCGCCCCCACACGCACTCGTCCCACAGGGGCAGGTGGTACTGCCCGTCGTAGTCGGGCCCGATCGGCTCCACGCCGCACTCGTCCGCCACCCACGCGGGCGCCCACCGCGACCCGCTGGCGAAGATGCGCGCCCAGAAGGGCCGCCGGTCCGCGAGCTGCCGGCTCAGCGGCGGGAAGCTCATGTCCTGGGCGAAGCCCACGCCGCGGGGGTCCAGCGTCCCGGGCCCGTCCGGTTGGAGCTGGCGCCAGCTCAGGTCGAGGCTGCGCGTGCCGACGCCGAACTCCGGGGCGGCCGTCTCGGAGAACAGGCCCGAGTTCGCCGACGGACGGACCCAGCCCGGCAGCGTCCAGTCGTCTCCCGGCCGCACCCGCACGCTGCCGGCCACGGTGCCCGTCGGCCCGGCGCCCGCCACGGTCGACAGGAGCACCAGCCCGGCGAGAACCGCCACCACCCGTTTCACGCCCGGCCTCCCCAGCCCTCGTTCTCCGCGCCCCCGCGTGCGCGTTTCCGTTCAGAAACCATGCTCATCCTTCGAGTGCGAGCATGAAAGGGCAATCCGTGCCCGGAAGCCACCCGGGCGTCGGCGCAAGCGAAGTCCCGACAGCCGCGGTCCGCCGGGCTGCCGCGCGGACCTGCGCTGCGCGGAGCAGTGGGTCCGGAGGCGCTGCCCGACCTCGTCCACCACCTCTGACATGCACGGTCAGCGGGGGCTCCCGATGCGCAACTCTCATTCCAAAACATAATTTAAGACGAAAATTATGTACCGGTCAGAGGTCCTTTTGCTGCTGGTTTGACCTTCCGTCCTGACAGCCCGCGCGCCCGGCCCGGGCGCTTCGCCCGCACCGCCTATGGAACGTTCCGTGCACTCGACAGCGCTCGCTGACTCCACCGCCGTCCTGACTGCGTCTCCGCACGTCAGAGAAGCGAATGACGGACTTCGAGCAGGTTTCCGCCAGGGTGATGACGGATGTCGAGCAGCGGTGTTACGTTCCACCGCGTGACATCGAGCATGCGACGGGCGCAGATCGTGTCGTCCCTTCGCGCCAAGGGCGCCGCCTCCGTCCGGGAGCTGGCCGAGACCCTCCAGGTCAGCGAGTCGACGATCCGGCGCGATCTCGACGTGCTCGACCGCAACGGCGAGCTGCTGCGCACCTACGGGGGAGCGGCGCTGTCCCCGCGGCCGGCGGCGCCGGAGATCTCCTTCGCGGCGTCGGCCGAGCACGACAGCGCCGAGAAGGCGGCGGTCGCCGAGCGCGCGGCGAAGCTGGTGGAGGACGACATGGTCGTGGTCCTCGACATCGGCACCAGCACGCGGCTCCTCGCCCGGCACCTGCGCGGCCGGCCCGTCACCGTCATCACCGCCAACCTGGCCGTGCTGGACGAGCTGCGCGACGACGAGGCCGTCCGCCTGTGCCTGCTCGGCGGCGTCGTGCGCCGCAACTACCTCTCGCTCGTCGGCTCGCTCACCGAGACCGCGCTCCGCCAGGTCCGCGCCGACCTGGTGTTCCTGAGCTGCACCGGGGTGCGGCCCGACGGCCATGTCATGGACGACATGGAGGTCGAGACGCCGATCAAGCAGGCGATGCTGGAGTCGGCGGACCGGGTGGTGCTGGTCGCCTCCGAGGCCAAGTTCCCCGGCACCGGCTCACTGCGCGTCTGCTCGCTCGACCGCGTCGACGCGCTGGTCACGACGGCCGGGGCCGACCCCCGGACTCTGGAGGTCTGCCGCGAGGCGGGCGGGAAGGTGTACATCGCATGAAGCTGGCCATTCTCGGCGGCGGCGGGTTCCGGGTGCCCTACGTGTACCAGGCTCTGCTGCGCGACCCCGGCTCCCCGCGCATCGAGGAGGTGTGGCTGCAGGACTCCGACGCCGGCCGGCTGGCGGGGATGGCGGAGGTCCTCGCGGCCCTCGCCGGCGGAGCCGAGGACGCGCCGCGCGTGTTCACCAGCACCGGGCTCGACGAGGCCCTGGAGGGCGCCGACTTCGTCTTCGCCGCCGTCCGGGTGGGCGGCCTGCGGGGACGGGTGTGCGACGAGCGCGTGGCGCTGGACCTGAACGTGCTCGGCCAGGAGACCACCGGCCCCGGCGGGATCGCCTACGGGCTGCGCACCATCCCCGTGATGCTCGACATCGCGCATCGCGTGAAGGCCCTCGCGCCGGACGCCTACGTCATCAACTTCACCAACCCCGCCGGAATGATCACCGAGGCGATGCAGGGCGTGCTCGGCGACCGGGTGCTCGGCATCTGCGACACCCCGTCCGGCCTCGGCATGCGGGTGGCGGCCGCGCTCGGCCTGGACCCGGACCGGATCCGGCTCGACTACGTCGGCCTCAACCACCTCGGCTGGATGCGCCGCATCCTGCACGACGGCGTGGACGTCCTGCCCGGGCTGCTCGCCGACGACGACCTGCTCGGGACGCTGGAGGAGGGCGTGGTCTTCGGCCGCGAGTGGCTGCGCGACCTCGGCCTCATCCCCAACGAGTACCTGTACTACTACTACTTCAACCGGGAGGCGGTCCGCGCCACCCTGGACGCGCCGCAGACGCGCGGCGAGTTCCTGCTCAAGCAGCAGGAGGCGTTCTACGAGCGGATCGCGGCGGCGTCCGGCGGCGCGGCCATGGAGATGTGGCGCGAGACGGTCGCCTCCCGCAGCGCGAGCTACATGGCCGAGATGAAGGGCGCGCGGACCGGCGAGGCGCTCGACGACCACTCCGGCGTCGACCCCGCCGAGGAGGGCTACGCCAGGGTCGCGCTGAACGTGATGGCCGCGATCAGCCGCGACGAGCCCGCCACCATGATCCTCAACGTGCGGAACGGGACGACCGTCACCGCGCTGCCCCCGGACGCGGTCGTCGAGGTGCCCGTCACCGTCGACGCCGGCGGCGTCCACCCGCTCCCCCTCGACCAGCCCGACCTGCACCAGGCCGGACTGATGCAGCAGGTCAAGGCCGTCGAACGGCTGACCGTCGGCGCGGCCGTGACCGGCTCGCGGACCGAGGCCGCCAAGGCCTTCGCGCTGCATCCCCTGGTCGACTCGGCGCGGATCGGCCGGCTGCTGCTCGACGGCTACATCGACCGGATCCCCGAGGTCGCCGCCGTCTTCTCCCGTGAGGAGTCGTCATGACAGTGGAAACCCTTGGCGGGAGCCCACCCGTCGACCACCCCGCGCCGGGAGCGGCCGCGGCGCCCGGGCAGCCGCCCGAACCCTCCCTGGCCGACCCGTGCACCGAGCGCGTCCCGGCCGGCGACCTGCTGCGCGGCGGGGACGCCCCCGGCCCGGCGCCCGAGCTGGACGTCTTCCTGAGCGGCCAGGTCTTCATGGACATGATCTTCACCGGGCTGCCGGGGCTGCCGCCGCCCGGGACCGAGATGTTCACCGAGGGGCTCGGCTCGGCGCCCGGCGGCGCCGCCAACATCGCGGTGGCGATGAGCCGGCTCGGCCTGCGGGTCGGGCTCGCGGCCCCGTTCGGCGACGACATGTTCGGCTCCTACCTGTGGCGGACGCTCGCCGAGCAGGAGGGCATCGACCTCGGGCACTCACGCCGGATCAAGGGCTGGCCCACCCCGGTCACGGTGTCGCTGGCCTACGACTCCGACCGCAGCATGGTCACCTACGCCAGGCCCCTGCCGGACCTCGACCCCGGCGAGACGGGCGACGCGGAGGCGGTGCTCGGCTCCCCGCCGCCGGCCGCGCGCGCCTGTTTCGTCGACATCGAGCATCCGGTGCCGGGCTGGGCTAGGGAGATGCGGCGGGCGGGCGCCTCCGTGTTCGCCGACATCGGCTGGGACGCCACCGAGACGTGGTCCAGCGAGGTCCTCGACCGGCTGGAGCACGTGGACGTGTTCCTGCCCAACGCCGTGGAGGCCATGGCCTACACCCGCACGACCACGCCGGAGGACGCGGCCCGCGCCCTGTCCGAGCGTGTCCCGGTCGTCGTCGTCAAGCGCGGCGGCGCGGGCGCCATCGCGATCGACTCGGTGACCGGGGAGGTCGCCGAGACCGACGCGCTGCCGGTGCGGCCGCTCGACGCGACCGGCGCCGGCGACGTCTTCGGCGCCGGGTTCCTGTTCGGGACGCTCGCCGGCCTGCCGCTCCTGGAGCGGCTGCGGTTCGCCAACCTGTGCGCGGGCCTGTCGGTCCGGCACCGCAGCGGCTCGCTCGGCGCACCCTGCTGGGGGGAGATCGCCGCGTTCGGCGAGTCCGGCGAGGTGCCCGAGTCCGTCCTCGAACCGTACGCCTTCGTCGTCGACTTCATCCCCGACTCGGCGACCGACACGGTCGTCCGGGCCGAACCCACCCTCCGGGCCGACCACTAGCGCGCCGTCCCCGACCGACGCGGACGCAGCAGGACAGAAAGCAATAGGGAGCCGTAGCTATGCCGACACTGACGAGGCGAGGAGCGGCCGCGGCGGCCGCGGCCCTCGCGACCCTGCTCGCGGCGGCGTGCGCCCCGGGCTCGTCCGGCGACAAGCCGGAGAGCAAGGCGCCCGCCGCGGTGAGCACCGACGTGGCCAAGGCCGGGAACGTCACGCTCACCGTCTGGGACCAGGAGGTCCAGGGCGGGCAGAAGAAGCAGATCGAGGAGCTGAACAAGCGCTTCGAGGCCAAGTACCCCAACGTGAAGATCAAGCGGGTGTCGCGGTCGTTCAGCGACCTGCAGAAGACGCTCCGGCTCGCGCTGTCGGGCGGCAGCCCGCCCGACGTCGTCGAGGCCAACCAGGGCTACGCGTCCATGGCGCAGTACGTCAAGGCCGGGATGCTCCTCCCGCTCGACTCCTACGACCAGGTCTACGGGTGGCGCAAGCGCTATCCCAAGGGCCTGACGGACCTGAACAGCGTCACCCAGGACGGCAAGCTCATCGGGTCCGGCAACCTGTACGGCGTCTCGCTGAACGGCGAGATCGTCGGGCTCTACTACAACAAGGAGAAGCTCGCCAAGCTCGGCGTCCAGCCGCCGAAGAGCTGGGCGGAATTCGACCAGGCGCTCGCCACGGCCAAGGGCAAGGGCGAGGTCCCGATCGCGTTCGGCAACCTGGAGAAGCTGCCCGCGATGCAGCTGTACGGCGTCCTCCAGGACGGCGCCGCCGACAAGGAGGCCGTCCGCAAGCTGGTGTTCGGCAGCGGCGGCTCCTGGACGGACGCCCCGAACGTCCAGGCGGCGCAGAAGCTCGCCGACTGGTCGAAGAAGGGCTACTTCACCAAGGACGCCAACGCCGTCAAGTGGGACGACACCCCCGTCAACTTCGCCAAGGGTGACGGCGTGTTCATGTTCGGCGGCACCTGGTGGGCGTCCGAGCTCAACGACAAGATGAAGGACAAGGTCGGCTTCATGGTGCCGCCCCCGACGCAGGCCGGGTCGCCTTCGGCGACGATGGGCGGCGAGAGCCTGCCCTGGTCGATCACGTCCAAGAGCAAGAACCCGGACGTCGCCGCCGCCTACATCAACTTCATCACCTCCCCGGAGGCGATGGACGTCTCGATCGAGACCGGCAACCTGCCGGCGCTCGCCGCGCCCTCCAAGCAGCCGACCGGACCGCTGCTGAAGGAGGTGTCGACGGCGTGGGCCGAGCTGAGCAAGAACGACGGCATCACCCCGTACCTCGACTACGCGACGCCGACCTTCGCCGACGCGTTCGGCGGGCCGCTGCAGGAGCTCGTCGCCGGGCGCAAGCCGGCCGACGCGGTCATGAAGGCGGCCCAGGACGACTACTCCGCCTTCCAGAAGAAGAAGTAGGGATCGGCCATGCCCGCCTCCGGCCGGCGCGTCGCCCGCGGCGCGGCCGGGGGCGGGTCGGCGCCGGACGCACGACCAAGGAGCCCGCACATGACGACCGTCGCGCGGCGAAAGACCCCCAAGTCCAGGCACGCGGCCTCGGCCCCGCGCACGGCACGGCGCCAGGGCCGCGCCCTCTCCGGGTCTCCCGGGGAACCCGGCCGGATCGGCTGGCTCTACACCCTGCCGGCCCTGCTGGTGTACGGGACGTTCCTGCTGTGGCCGCTGGCGCGGGGGGCGCAGTTCTCCCTCTACCACTGGGACGGCCTCGGCCAGGCGACGTGGGCGGGGTTCTCCAACTACACCGCCACCTGGTCGGACCCGTCGCTGCGCGGCGCGTTCGGGCACCTGCTCGTCCTCATCCTGTTCTACTCGGTGCTGCCGTGCTGCATCGCGTTCGTGCTGGTCGCCGCCATGTCGCGGACGAAGATCCGCGGCCTGACGTTCTTCCGGACCGTGCTGTTCCTGCCGCAGGTGGTCGCGATGGTCGCGGTGGCCGTGGCGTGGCAGTGGGTGTACTCCGCAGACGGGCCGGTCAACACCGTCTTCGGCTGGCTGCACGCCGTCGGCCTGCCCGACTGGCGCCACGGCTGGTTCGGCGACTTCACCTTCGCGCTTCCCGCGGTCGGGGCCGTCGGGACGTGGGTGGGGATCGGCCTGGCGATGGTGCTGTTCCTCGCCGGGGTGCAGAAGATCCCGCGGGAGCTGTACGAGGCCGCGCGGATCGACGGCGCGGGGCCCTTCCGCGAGTTCTTCGCCGTCACCCTGCCGGGGCTGCGGCGCGAACTGGCGGTGGCGCTCACGCTGACGACCATCATGGCGATCCGCAACTTCGACCTCATCTACATGGCCACCGCCGGCGGGCCGGGCGACGCGACGAAGGTCCCCGCCTACGAGGTCTACAACCGCACATTCAACACCGGTGAGGTCGGCCTCGGCTGCGCGATCGGCGTCACGCTGGCGGTGCTGGCGTTCGCCGTCACGGCCGGCGTCCGGCGGCTCGTGGAAGGGAAGGACGCATGAACGTCCGGGCGGAACGGTTCGTCAACCACGCGATCCTCGTCCTCTTCTCGGTCATCGCTGTGTTCCCGATGATCGGGGTCGTCGCGCAGGCGTTCCAGCTGCCGCACCTGGACCTGTCCACGTTCGGCACGGCCTGGCGCGAGGGCCACTTCGCCATCTACCTGCGCAACAGCGTCATCGTCACCACCGTCACCGTCGTCACCTCCGCGGTGCTGTCGATCATGGCGGGGTACGCGCTCGGCACCATGCGGTTCCGCGGCTCCGGCGCGCTGTTCCTGCTGTTCGTGGCCGGGCTGACGATCCCGACCGAGGCCATCGTCGTGCCGCTGTACTTCGACCTGAGGTCGGCCGGGCTCGACAACAGCTACGCCGGGCTCATCCTGCCGCAGGTGGCCATGTCGGTGGCGTTCGGCACGTTCTGGATGCGCGCCTACTTCCGCAGCATCCCCCGGTCGCTGCTGGAGGCGGCGCGCATCGACGGCGCGTCCGGCTGGACGACGCTGTGGCGCGTGCTCGTGCCGGTCGGCCGCCCGGCCATCCTCACCATGGTGCTGCTGACCACCATGTGGACCTGGAACGAGTTCCTGCTCCCACTGGTGATCGTCAACTCCGACGAGGGGCTGCGCACCGCGCCCCTCGGGCTGTCCTTCTTCCAGGGCACCCACAAGACCGACTACTCACTGCTCATGGCGGGCGCGCTGATCATCGCCGCGCCCATCGTGATCGTCTATGTCTTCCTGCAGCGACAGTTCATCGCAGGAATGCTCTCGGGGGCCGTCAAGGAGTAGGGAAAGAACAGGAGAGTTCATGCGAAGACTCGCCCTACCCGCAGTCCTGTCCGCCGCGCTCGCGGCCATGGCCGTCGCCTTCGCGGGCCCGCCCGCGCAGGCGGCCGGCCCGGCCGGCGCCGGATCCGCCGGCGGCCGGCTCGACGTCCTCTTCGTCGGGGCGCACCCCGACGACGAGGCCGGCGCCCTGTCGACCCTCGGCCAGTGGAACGAGTACGACAAGGCGAAGGTCGGCGTCCTCACCGTCACCCGCGGCGAGGGCGGCGGCAACGCCTCCGGAACCGAGGAGGGCCCGGCGCTCGGGCTGCTCCGCGAGAACGAGGAGCGGCGCGCCGTCGGCAAGGCGGGCGTCACCGACATCCACTACCTGGACAAGGTCGACTTCTACTACACGGTGAGCACGCCGCTCACCGCCGAGACCTGGGACCACGACAAGACCCTGGAGAAGGTCGTCCGCCTCGTCCGCGAGACGCGCCCGAAGGTGATCGTCACCATGGTCCCGGCGCCGCTTCCGGGCCAGCACGGCAACCACCAGATGGCCGCGCGGCTCGCGACCGAGGCCTACTTCGCCTCCGCGGACCCGAAGGCCTACCCCGCGCAACTCGGCGGCGAGGGGCTGAGCACCTGGGCGCCGGGACGCCTGTTCCAGACCGGCGGAGCTTCGGGGCCCGCCGGGTCCGGCTGCGCCGCCAAGGGGACGCCGTCCGCCGCGGCGTCGGTCACCTACGGCGTGTGGGGAGGCCGCGCGTCCGCCCGCAACGGCGGCAAGACGTGGGCGCAGGTGGAGCGCGAGGCCCAGCGCACCTATGTCAGCCAGGGCTGGGGCGGGTTCCCGGACGTCCCGTCCGACCCGGCCCAGATCGGCTGCGACTACTACCGGCAGATCCACAGCCGGGTCCCGTTCACTCTCGGGAACACGGACCCGTCCGCGATGCTCGAAGGCGCGGTGCTGCCGGCCAAGGGCGGCCTCCCGCTCGGGAGCCGGTTCTCGCTGACGGCGGACGCGTTCGGCGTCACCGCGGGCCGTCCCTTCAAGGTGACCGCGCGCGCGAGCTCGCCCGAGCGGCTTCGCGCGGCGAAGGCGACGCTCGCGGTCCCCACGGGTTGGAACGTGACAGGCTCCGGTGAGCTGGGGACGGTCGGCCGGTCCGAGCGCACCGCGACCTTCACCGTCACGCCCCCGGCGGGCGTCAAGGCCGGGCGCGCGCAGCTCTCGGCGACGCTCACGGCCGGCGCCGCCAAGGGCCAGACGGCCACGTCCGTGGAGGTCCGGCCCGCCGTCACCGGTGTCCTGGAGCCGCTGCCCCGCGTCTCGGACTTCGACACCTGGGCGGGCAAGACGGGCGTCCCCGAACTGACCGGGCAGGTGAAGCGGGTGCTCACGCTGGCGTCCGGCGCGTCCCGCCAGGTGCGCGTGGACCTGTCCAACACGACCGCCTCGGCGCAGTCCGGCACGGTCAAGCTGGGCCTGCCCGCGGGCTTCACCGCCGACGCCGCGTCCAAGCCCTACACGCTCGACGCGGGCAAGACCGGCTCGGCGACCTTCACCGTCACCAACACCGACACGTCGCTGCCCACCTCCAACCAGGGCGGGACCGACGGCGACTACGACCTGACCATCACCACGACCTCCTCCACGGGCGACACCGACCTGCAGAACGGCGCCCTGGAACTGGTCCCGGCGGCCGAACTGCCGAAGGCGTCGACCGCGCCCGCGGTCGACGGCAAGGAGTCGCCCGGCGAGTACCCCGGGCCCGAGCTGAACCTGTCCCGCCGCTGGGAGGGGTCGGCGTGCGAGTCCGCCGACGACTGCTCGGCCACCGGCAAGGTCACCTGGACCGGCAAGGCGCTGCACGTGCTGGTCAAGGTCCGCGACGACAAGCAGGGCACGGTGCTCGGCGCCGACGACTGCAAGCGGCACTGGCGCACCGACTCGGTCGAGATCGGCGTCGACCCGCGCGGCGACTCCGAGAACACCTCCACCACGTTCAAGACCGGGATCTTCCCCAAGATGTCGGACGGGAAGCCGTGCTTCGAACGCGACGCGGACGCGCGCCAGGGCCCGGGAGAGGAGACCGCCCCCGGCATGCGGGTCGCCTCGACGGTCGCCGACCCCTACGACGGGTACGTCATCGAGGCGGAGATCCCGTTCACGGCGCTGCCGACCGCGGTGGACCCGCGGCGCATGGGCCTGAACGTCTTCGTCTACGACTCCGACACCCAGGACAAGACCGGCCAGACCCGGATCGGCTGGTCGACCTGGGGCGGCGTGCAGGGCGACCCGTACCGGTGGGGCCTGGTGTCCCTGCCCGGCCACACCCCGCCGGCCGGCATGCCGACCACGCCCCCGCCGCCGGTCATGCCGACCGACGCGACGCGGTCGGTGAACGCGCCTGAGTCGATCATCCAGGCGGTGCGCACGGGCGTCCCGCTGGCCGCCGGACCCGCGGCGCCGCGCTCGGACACCGCGCGGATCGCCGGCCGGCCGTCGGTCTCCGGCGGCTCGGCCACCGTCCGGCTCCTCGCGACCGGACCGGGCACCGCGCACGTCCACGTGTGGGACGGCAAGCTGCTCGGCACCAGGCAGGTCGAGATCCGCAAGGCGGGCGTCACCACCGTGACCGTGCCGGGCGCGACCGGCACCCTCACCGTGGCCTTCGAGGCGGCGAAGGGAGGAACGGCGAGCAGCGCCGTCCGCCTGGGCGGCTGACACGACGCCGCCGGGCCGGGGGAGCGGACACGCCCCCGGCCCGGCGGCCGGCGCGGTGAACTTCGGGGCGCGTTGAACTCCGTCCCGCCGGGGCGCGTATCCCCACGCGTAGATCGACACCCCGGAACCTGGAGGGTTCATGAGGCGCCGGAAGAGCGTGAGGAACAGTCGGCTGCGCACGGCGGTCACGGCGACCGCGGTGGCCGCCGGATCCGCCGGGCTCCTGGCCGGCTCGCTGTACGTCGTGCACGCCGAGGGACGGCCCGGCGGCCAGGAGGCCAGGCTCGCGGGCGACGCCCGCGCCGGCAGGGCGGCCGCCGCGCCGCCGGAGGGGCGGGCCGCCGCGCGGGCCGCCAGGATCGCGGGCGGGCTCGGCGACCGCACGACCGGCGCCTACGTCGACCCGGCCGGACGCCCCGTCGTCACGGTCACCAACGCCGCGGACGCCGCCGCGGTGCGCGCCGCGGGAGCCGTCCCGAAGATGACGGAGCGCAGCCCGGCGACCCTCAGGAAGGTGACCGGCGCCCTGCGCAGCTCGTTCTCGGACATCCCCGGCACCGGATGGGCCGTGGACCCGGCGACGTCCAAGGTCACGGTGTGGACGGACGACACCGTCACCGGGACGCGGATGGCCGCCGTCCAGCGCACGACCCGCCGGATGGGGGCGGCGGTCCGGATGGTCCGCATCCGGGGCGCGCTGCACACCCTCGCCCTCGGCGGCGACGCGATCTTCGGGCAGGGCGCGCGCTGCTCGCTCGGCTTCAACGTCAAGCGCGGCGGGCAGGACTTCTTCGTCACCGCGGGCCACTGCGGCAACGAGGTGCGGAACTGGGCCGCCGACCAGCAGGGCGCCGAACCCCTCGGCACGACGGTGGACAGCGACTTCCCCGGCAACGACTTCGCGCTCGTCCAGACCGAGCAGGGCGGCGCCGGCCAGAGCGCGGTCAACCTCTACAACGGCCAGGCCCAGGAGATCACCGAGGCCGGCGAGGCCGTGGTCGGCCAGCGCGTGTTCCGCAGCGGCAGCACCACCGGCGTCCACGCCGGCAGCGTCACCGCCACCGGCGCCACCGTGAACTTCGCCGAGGGCACGGTCACCGGCATGATCCAGACGACGGTGTGCGCCGAGCCGGGCGACAGCGGCGGCCCCCTCTTCGCCGGGAGCACCGCCCTCGGCCTCACCTCCGGCGGCTCGGGCGACTGCCAGACCGGCGGCGTCACCTTCTTCCAGCCCGTCACCGAGGCCCTCCAAGCCTTCAACGCGGAAATCGGCTGACCCCGCGGAAAGGAAGCCCAGGCCACATCCGGCCTGGGCTTCCTATTGCCGGTGGTATCGCGTGCGACACCTGAGCCGTGAATCGGGTGACAAGGAGCGGATCGGCTGAAAGGCTGTGCGCGCACCGTGTTCGGGGTGCCTTCAGGGGACAGCGAGGAGGCGACGGTCGTGACCGTCTCAATGGTGAAGGGCCAGCGGATATCGCTGGAGAAGCCCGGCGGTGCGCTCAGCATGGTCCGGATGGGCCTCGGGTGGGACGCGGTGAAGAAGAAGGGCTTCTTCGGCTCCCGGGAGCGGGAGATCGACCTCGACGCGTCCTGCGTGCTGTTCGCCGACGGCAACCTCGCCGACGTCGTCTACTTCGGCAAGCTGGTCAGCGACGACGGCTCCGTCCGGCACACCGGCGACAACCTCACCGGGGCGGGCGACGGCGACGACGAGTCCGTCATCGTCGACCTGGGCCGGCTGCCCGTGCACGTCACCTCGCTGGTGTTCACCGTCAGCTCCTTCAACGGGCAGACGTTCAACGAGGTCGAGAACGCCTTCTGCCGCCTCGTCAACGAGATGGACGGCGGCGAGCTGGCCCGCTACACGCTGACCGGGGGCGGCGCCCACACCGCGATGGTGATGGCCCGCCTCTACCGGCACGGCGAGACCTGGAAGATGAACGCGATCGGCGAGCCCTGCCACGGCCGCACCTTCCAGGACATGCTGCCCACGATCGTCGGCCTCGCCTGACCGCCCATGGCCGAACTGTCGCCCGGCGCCAACGCACCGCTGCCCGCCCGGCGCGTGACCGCCACCGCGTCCTGCGCCGTCCCCGTCGACGTCAGCGCCCTGCTCGTGGGCCCCGGCCTGCGGGCGCGCTCCGACGCCGACCTGGTGTTCTACAACGCGCCCGAGGCGCCCGGCGTGCGCTGGTCCGGTGACGGCCGCCAGCGCGTCGAGGTCGACCTCGACGCCGTCCCGGCCGACGCCGCGGCGGTGCTGATCGCGGTCAGCCTGACCGGCGCGACGACGTTCGGCACGATGCCCCCGCCCCGGCTCGGCCTCACCTCCGGCGCCGGCGACCCGCTCGTCGAGTTCACCGTCCCGGGGCTGGGCCCCGAGCGCGCCATCATCGGGCTGGAGCTCTACCGCCGCGACGGCCGCTGGAAGGTGCGGGCCGTCGGCCAGGGCTACGCCGGCGGGCTGGCCGAACTGCTCGAAGCGCACGGCATCGAGGTGGACGACCCGGGCGAACCCGAGCCCGCCCCCGCCGTCGGCCCGCCCCTGGCAGCCCCCTCACCCGCCGTCCCGCAGCCCGCGGGTCCGCAGCCCACCGTCCCGCCGCCCGCGACCCCGCCGCCCGCGGAGTCGCGACCGCCGAGCCCGCCGCCGGCCTCGGAGGTCGGCTACGTCGAGCGGTGCTGGCTCGTCTGGGAGGACGCCAGCCGGTCCCTGGCGGCGTTCCACTCCTCCACCGAGCACGCGCTCGTCCTGCGCAACGAGGAGATCGCCGGGCGCAAGCCGGCCGGCGGCTTCCAGCGGCTCATGGAGGCGGCCGACCAGCGGCTCCGCGCCGACGCGGCGCAGCTCCGCGACGAACTCGCCCGGGTGGAGCCGCAGGTCACCCCGGAGGCCGCGCCCTTCGACGCGCCCGCCTGGCTCACCTGGCAGCCCCGCGCCGACCTGGCCGAGGGCATGCTGCTGGGCCGCCTGTCCACCGCCGAGCTGCCCGGCCTGCAGGTGCCGCTCATCCTCCGGCTCCCGCTGCGGCGCGCCGTGTGGATCTCGCGGGGGACCATGCCGGGCGACTCCGCCGCCTACGCGTGGTCGCTGGTGACCCGCTTCCTGGCGGCCGTCCCGCCCGGGCTCGTCGGCCTGGAGGTGATCGATGCCGCGGGGCTGTCGGGCGCCGGCTGGCTGCACGGGTTCGACCCGTCCACCACCGCCCGCCTGCTCGGCGGCGGCGTGGCGACCGGCCCGGCGGCTGCCGAGCGCCTCCGCCGCCTCCTCGACCTGGTCGACCTGCGCCGCATCGGCGGCGACGACGGGCCGGCCGCGGGGCCGCCGCTGCGCGTGGTCGTCGTCATGGACGCCGGCGCCGCGCTCGACGGCGAGGACTCGCACCACCTCCTGCGCCTGGTCGAGGACGGACCGCTGGTCGGCGTCCCGGTGCTCCTGGTGGAGACCGACACGCCCGCGGCCGATTCCGTGCGCACCATGCGCGTCCGGCAGGTCTGCAACGACCTCCCCTCCAGCGAGGGCTCCATCGGCGACTCGTGGGTGGGCGCGGAATGGACGCTGATCCCCGACGTGCTCCCGGACACGGTGGGCGGCTCCCGTGCCCCTGCCCTGTTCGCCCACGTCCTCGGCATCCACGCCCGCGCCGACACCGCGCCCTAGGCGTTCGGCGCGAGGTCCAGGATCTGCCGGGTGTGGCCCGGCAGTTCCGTCCCCGCGAGACCGCCGAGCAGGTCGCGCAGGGGCACGGGCTGGTCGACCAGAAGCTCGCCGTTGGACACCAGCCGGGTGGGCACCAGGACGTCGAGTTCGGCGTCGCTGAGCATCGACCCCCCGAGCGAGCACACGGCGTCCGCCTGGAGGGCGATGCGGTTCCGGAGCGCCGCGCCCCCGCCGGCCTGCGCGATGACGCGCTCGATGGTCCAGGGCTCCTGGGCCAGGCGGTTGTCGTAGGTCGCGATGGAGCCCGAGGCGACGGCGGAGACGGCGGTGATCGTGACGGCGTTGATGACGACGAGGTGCGCCAGGATCTGCTCGACGTTCCACTCGCCCGGCGGCGGGACGGTATCGGCGTCGGCCATGCTCGCGGCGGCGTCCAGCAGGGCGCGGTAGGCGTCTCGCAGTGGAGCGGTGTCCATGATGTTCTCCCTCCGTCCGAGCTCAGGCGTGCGTACCGGACATCTCCCACGGCACCTGCGGGAGGACGTCGCCGGTCTCCAGCAGCGACTTGAGGTTCGCCACGACGGCAGGCCACCCCTGGGAGATGCTGCTGAGCGCCTCCTCGTCGGGGAGGTTCTCGTGCGTCACGGTGAGGCGGACGATGTCGTGGTGCGGCTCGACGAGGAAGGTGACGACCGACGCCTCCCCGGGCGATCCGCTGCCGGAGGGGTCCTCGAAGGTGATGGCCAGGCGCGTCGGCGGCTCGGCCACCAGCACGCGCCCGACGCCGTCGACCACGCCTGATCCGTCGGATCGCCGGTGCTCCCAGGACGAGCCCGGCTGCCAGTCCGAGATGTTGGCGTGTCCCCAGAAGCGCGCCGTCAGATCCGCGTCGGTCAGCGCGCGCCACACCTGCTCCGCGGTGGCGCGGATGTAGGTGACGTAGACATAGGTCGGGACGGTCGTCGAATCGCTGGTCATGGCGTACTCCTCTGCCTGGGACTTGATGGCGCCGAGCGCTTGCAGGCGGGGCCTGTCGAACTCCGAGATCCAGCGCTGCTCGATCTCGTGGAGCGGCGCCGGGTTGAGGTAGTGGAGCCGTTCGCGTCCCCGCCTGACGACGGTCACGAGGCCGGCGCCCACCAGGACGTCGAGATGCTGCGTCGCCGACTGCCGTGCCATGTCCAGCCGCTCGCAGAGCTCACGCAGCGTCTGCCCGTTCTGCTCCCGCAGCCGGTCGAGCAGAAGTCGCCGCGTGGGATCGGCCAACGCCTTGAAGACCGGATCCATCCCGCCCGCTTCCAAGTTCACCCGCTCATTATGCAGGTAACTACCTGCCTATCGTCAAGCACGCGTCCGGTGGTCGAGCTGGGACGGGACCGTTCAGATGGCCGGGGCGTCTTCGTGGGCGACCGATTCCCCGCGTGGTCGCTGCGCCCATCGGACGGCCAGTGGCGCCGCCAGGCCCGTCAGGGCGAACAGGGCCCCCACGACATACCAGCCGGGACGCCCCCACGTGACGCACAGGAGGATGAGGAGGCCCGGGCCGATGGCCTCGGCGAGCCCGGCGCCCAGGCCGAACACGCCCAGGTACTGGCCCGTGGCGTGGTCCGGCGCGAGGGCGAACGACACTTCGAAGCCTCCGGCGGAATGCCACAGCTCGCCGAGCGTGTGGACCACGACCGCGGCCATGAGCAGCGTCACGGCGGCCCACGGCGGAGTCCCCGCGGCAAGCGAGACGAGCGAGCAGGACAGGAGGAAGGCCGCGCCCGCCCGGCGATAGGCGCCGCCGCCGCTGGTGGGGGAGTCGATGCTGCGGCTGGCCCGCACCTGGAAGACGATGACCATGACCGTGTTGAGGACCATCGTCCCCGAGACGAGCCAGCGGGGAGCGGTCGTCGCTCCGACCAGCCAGAGCGGCAGGGCGACGGTCAGCACCTTGAACTGCACGGCCATGATCCCGTCGATCGCGGTGAGAGCGAGGTAGGGCCGGTCGCGCAAGGCGACCCACCGGGGGCCTTCGGTGACGGGCCTGGGCGGTGCGTGCGGCAGGAGGCACACCACCGCCGCGGACACCGCGAAGGCTGCCGCGTTGCCGACGACCAGGAGCCGGTAGGCGGTGAGCGTGCCCGCCTGCACCGCCCAGCCGGCCAGCACCGCCCCGAGCGAGATGCCGACGTTGGTCACGGCGCGAAGGTAGGCGCGGAACTCCTGCGGCCGGTCCCCGCCGTAGCGGCGTATCAGGGGACTGCGTGCCGCGAGCCCCGCCGCCTTGGCCCCGGTGGCCGTGCACACGGCGACGAGGAACAGCCAGAACCGGTCCGCCAGCACGAATCCCGCCGTCGCCAGCGCTTGGACGACAAGGGTGACCGCGTAGACGCCGCGCGCTCCCCGGGTGTCCGCGAGATGCCCGGCGGCGATGCCCACGGCCAGCGAGACGAGCCCGGCGAGCCCGAGCCCGGCCCCGACCTGGCCCGCCGGAAGGCGCACCGCCTCGGTGAAGTACAGAACGCCGGCGGTCAGATAGAGCCCGCTCCCGACCGTGTAGACGAAGTTCGACGCCGCGATGACGCGCTGCGGCCCGGTAGGGGGCATCAGGTGGGGCATGGGTCGCCGCACTCCAGGAGCTGAGGCATTAATTGCGAATATCTTGCAACAACAACTCTCTTGCGGGAAGACCTGAAGGTCCGGGTTCATGCCGGATTGAGTGATCTTGGTAAGGCGTCGGGGGCGGTGTACTGCGCCCGCAACCACCTGAGCCCGGCCGGTGAGGGCGGGATCCATCAGGCGTACGGCGGGCTGCTGCGCGACCGTCCGGCGCTCCGCGCACCGATCGCCGGGGACTACCAGCTGGAGGGCATGAAGCGGGAGATCCGCGCGGCTGTCGCGGCGGGCCTGGGCGGCTTCACACGCAAGGCGATGAGGCAGACCCCAGCCGCCTAAAAGAGTGGCGTGTACCGAAGCCGCCACGGGCCTCAAGGCACAAACAAAACCCCAGCCCCGCACGCAGGGGGGACGGAGTCCCCGCATCGGGGGTCTGGGGTCGCCCCCCGGGAAAGCATTGCGGGCTGCCGGGGAGGGCGCGAAGCGCCGACCACGACAGCCCGACTCGGGGGTCTGGGGGTCGCCCCCAGGAAAGCATTGCGGGCTGCCGGGGAAGGCGCAAAGCGCCGACCACGACAGCCCGACTCGTGGGCGATACTGGGATTGAACCAGTGGCCTCTACCGTGTCAAGGTAGCGCTCTCCCACTGAGCTAATCGCCCGGGTCCGTCGCCTCCTGGGGGAGGTACGGGTTGAGGTGGAGACGGGATTTGAACCCGTGTACACGGCTTTGCAGGCCGTTGCCTCGCCTCTCGGCCACTCCACCAGAAGGAGACCTTCTGGTCATAGCCTGAGGCCCCTCAGAGCGGAAGACGGGATTTGAACCCGCGACCCTCACCTTGGCAAGGTGATGCTCTACCCCTGAGCCACTTCCGCTTGCGCCCTTCGGCGACGGGGAAAACATTAGCGCGTCCTGGGCGGTGACGCGAACCGGTTTGCGCGGTGGTGCGGGCCGGGGATGCTTCGGCGCTGGTCGAAGGGTGGGTCGCCTAGGCTCGGTGGCATGGGCTCGGAACAGGTCGTGAGTGTGGATTTCGCGCCGGTCGCGGCTCTGCTCGCGGACCGGGCGCGGGCCGCGATGCTGACGGCGCTGCTGGACGGGCGGCCGCTCGCGGCGGGGGAGCTGGCGAGGACGGCCGGGGTGAGCGCCCAGACGGCGAGCGCGCATCTGTCGCGGCTGCTGGACGGCGGGTTCGTGACGGTCGTCAAGCAGGGGCGGCACCGGTACTACCGGCTGCGGGGGAGCGAGGTCGCCCAGGTGATCGAGGCGTTGTCGCGGATCAGCCCGCCGGTGCGGGTGAACAGCCTGCGGCAGTCGCGGGACGCGCGGCGCCTGCACGAGGCGCGGACGTGCTACGACCACCTCGCGGGCATCGCCGGGGTGGCGCTGTTCGCGGCGCTGGTGGACGGCGGCCTGATCGAGGCGGCGGGCGGCGACGCCTACGAGGTGACGGAGAAGGGCGAGGAGCGTCTCGGGGCGCTGGGCCTGGATCTCGAGGCGTTGCGGAGCGCGCGGCGGAGGTTCGCGTGGCAGTGCCTCGACTGGACGGAGCGGCGGCCGCACCTGAACGGGGCTCTCGGGGAGGCGCTCACCAGCCGGATGATCGAGCTCGGCTGGTTCGAGCGCGGCAGTACGCGGCGGGCGCTGGTGGTGACCGAGGCGGGGCTGGCGGGCCTGTCCGATTCGTTCGGGTGCGTGCTGGGGTGAGCTTCGCCTATGCCGGGGGGCTGCTGGCCACCGGGCTCGCGGATGTGACGTCCGACCTGGGTGCGCTGGATTCGCGCGGCTGGTGGGCGGTCGTGGTGACCTACGAGGGGGAGGTCACGTGCGCCCGGTTCGAGACGGTGCGGCCCGCGCCGCATCCGGGGGGCGCGTGGGCCGGGCCGGGGGGTTGGACGAGTTCGCTCGACGAGGCCGCCTACGTCGCGGGGGTCGAGCGCATCCGCGGCGCGATCGCCGACGGTGTCGTCTACCAGGCCAATCTCTGCCGCGTGCTGTCCGCGGAGCTGCCGGTCGGCGCCGACATCGCCGGCCTGGGGGCGAGGCTCGCGGAGCGCCATCCGGCGCCCTACGCGATGACGCTCAAGGTGCCGGGCCTGGAGGTCGCCTCCGCCTCGCCCGAGCTGTACCTGCGGCGGGACGGCCGGGTGGTCGAGTCCCGTCCGATCAAGGGGACCGGGCGGACGGCGGACGACCTGCAGCCCAAGGACCGCGCCGAGAACGTGATGATCGTCGACCTGGTCCGCAACGATCTCGGACGGGTCGCGGAGACCGGTTCGGTGAGCGTGCCCGAGCTGTGCGCGCTGGAGGAGCATCCCGGGCTCGTCCATCTGGTGTCGTCGGTGCGGGCGCGGCTGGCGGGGGGAGGCTGGCCGGAGCTGATCGCCGCGACGTTTCCTCCGGGTTCGGTGACGGGCGCCCCGAAGTCGAGCGCGCTGAGCCTGCTGGAAGAGCTCGAACCCGTCCCCCGGGGGCCGTACTGTGGGGCCATCGGCTGGGTGGACGCGGACTCCCGGCGGGGCGCCCTCGCCGTGGGCATACGGACGTTCTGGGCGCTGGACGGCGTGCTGCGGTTCGGGACCGGCGCCGGCATCACCTGGGGGTCCGATCCACATCGCGAGTGGCGCGAGACCGAGCTGAAGGCGGCTCGGCTATTGGAGGTGGCTTCCGGTGACGGAGCAGGCCAGGATCTGGCTGAACGGGGAACTGCTCGACCCTGAGCGGGCGGTGGTGTCGGTCTTCGACCACGGCATGCTCGTCGGGGACGGGATCTTCGAGACCGTGAAGGCGGCGAACGGGGAGCCGTTCGCGCTGACCCGGCATCTGCGGCGGCTGGCCCGGTCGGCGGCCGGACTCGGGCTGCCCGAGCCCGACCACGACGCTCTCGCGCAGGGCACGCTGGAGGTGCTCGCGGCCGCTCCGAAGTGGCCGCTGGCCCGCATCCGCATCACCTACACGAGCGGCCCGGGGCCGCTCGGCTCCGCGCGCGGCGACGCGGGCCCGACCGTGTCGATCATCGCCGGCCCGCAGGCCCCGTTCCCGGCGACGGCGGACGTGACGGTCGTGCCGTGGCCGCGCAACGAGCGGGGCGCCCTGTCGGGCCTCAAGACCACGTCCTACGCGGAGAACGCGCTGGCGCTGGCCTACGCCGGCGAGCGCGGCGGCGGCGAGGCGATCTTCGCCAACACCGCCGGGAACCTGTGCGAGGGGACGGGGAGCAACATCTTCCTCGTGCTCGGCGGGCGGCTCGTCACGCCGCCGCTGGCGTCCGGCTGCCTGGCCGGGGTGACGCGCGCGCTGACGCTGGAGTGGTGCGGCGGCGAGGAGGAGGACGTCGCGCTGGACGACCTCTACCGGGCGGACGAGGCGTTCCTGACGTCGACGACCCGCGACGTCCAGCCGATCCGGGCCGTGGACGGGACGGTCCTCCCGGCGGCCCCCGGCCCGATCACGGCGAAGGCCATGGAGGCGTTCGCGGCCCGGTCCGCCGAGCTGATGGACCCCTGAACCAGAAAAACGATCTCCGAGTCTTTACGTGATCGAATTCTTCGTTCACGTTATGTGGTGACGCTTGTAGGAGGTCACCCATGGTCTTCTCCAGTAGGGACTTCTCCAGGAGGCGGATCGGCGCGGCGGCCGCGCTCGCACTGGCGGGCGCGGCGCTCGCCGGGTGCGGCGGCGGTTCTCCGGCGGACCCCGACCGGGGCAAGGACGCCAAGAGCTTCTCCCTGACGATCACCCGCAACGCCATCGCGGGCGGCAAGAACACCGAAGAGGCCGAGTGGATCACCAGGACGGTGATCCCGAGGTTCGTCGCCGCGCAGAAGGCCAAGGGCGTGACGGCGAAGGTGTCGTTCCGCGGCCAGGGCGTGGACGACGAGGTGTACAAGACGAAGCTGGCGCTCGACCTGAAGTCGCGCTCCGGTGCCGACATCATGGACATCGACGGCATCTGGGTCGGCGAGTTCGCCCAGGCCGGCTACATCCTGCCGCTCTCGAAGGCGGTCGGCGCCCCCGCCGGCGCCTGGGAGGGCTGGTCGCGGATCCCC
Source organism: Actinomadura sp. NPDC048955 (assembly GCF_040649435.1). Classification (NCBI taxonomy): domain Bacteria; kingdom Bacillati; phylum Actinomycetota; class Actinomycetes; order Streptosporangiales; family Thermomonosporaceae; genus Actinomadura; species Actinomadura sp. NPDC048955. The sequence goes on along the minus strand of NZ_JBEZJI010000009.1, from coordinate 137,919 downwards.
GGCTCGGTCCAGCGGCTGGCGACGTTCGAGGGCGAGCGGTACGGCGTCCCGCCCGCGACCGACGGCCGCCTCATCTTCTTCAACCGGAAGCTGTTCGCGCGGGCCGGCCTGCCCGCCGGCTGGCAGCCGAAGAGCTGGCAGGAGATCATCGAGGCGGGCCGCGCCCTGAAGAAGCTCCCCGGCGTGACTCCGATCCAGCTGAACGCGGGCACCGCGATGGGCGAGGCCACCAGCATGCAGGGGGCGCTCCCGCTGCTGGCCGGGGCGGGCGCGGAGATCTGGGCGGACGGCAGGTGGACGGGCGGCGGCCAGGCGCTCAAGCAGGTCCTCGGCCTGTACGCGCAGGTCTACGGCCGTGAGGGCCTGGGCGATCCCAAGCTCCAGCAGGAGGCCAAGGGGCGCGACAAGTCGTTCGAGGAGTTCGCCGCCGGCAAGATCGGCATCCTGTTCGAGGGCGACTACTTCTGGCGGGACGTCCTCAACCCGAAGACGGGCGTCGCGAAGATGGCCACCCGCGACCAGGACGTCGGCTACGCGCTGATCCCCGCCGTCTCCCAGGGCCGGGGCCTGCGCGGGCAGTCTTTCGTGAGCATGTCGGGCGGCTCGGTGACCGTCCTCAACCCGAACACGAAGTTCCCGCAGCAGGCGTTCGAGCTGCTGGCCTTCATGAACTCCCCGGAGATGGTCAAGGCGCGGACGGCCGGCACCCCCGAGATCACGTCCCGGACGGACGTGAACAAGGAGATCCTCGCGAACGACCCGTTCCTGACGTTCGTGTCGGAGAAGGTGCTGCCCGTCACCTCGTACCGGCCGGGGCTCTCGGCCTACCCGCAGGTGTCGACGGCCTTGCAGGAGGCCACGGCTAGCGTGGTGTCGGGCAGGAGCCCGGACCAGGCCGCCGCCGAGTACGCGAAGAAGCTGGAAGGGATCGCCGGTGGCGCCGCCCACGTCGCCCCGCGCTGACGTCGCGCCCGCGGCCGCGCCGTCCTTCGGGGACGACGCGGCCGGGCTGGGCCGGGGGCGCGCCGCGGCGTTCGTCGCGCCGGCGCTGGTCCTGGTCGCGGTGTTCCTGGTGTTCCCCGCGCTCTGGACCCTCTACCTGGGCACGACCGACTACCGGCTCACCGGCGTCGCCGCGAGCCAGCCGCGGTTCGTCGGGACCGGCAACTACCGGGACGTGCTCGGCGACGGGGACTTCCACCGGTCGCTGTGGCTGACGCTCCAGTTCGTCCTGGGGTCGGCGGTGATCGGGCAGACCGTGCTCGGCTTCGCGATCGCGTGGGTGATGCGCGACCGGTCCGGCCCGGTCAGGCGTCTGGTCGAGGGGCTGGTGCTGCTGGCCTGGATCCTGCCGTCCTCGGTCATCGCGTTCCTGTGGATCGCGCTGCTCGACCGCGACGGCGGGACCCTCAACGCCGTGCTCGGCACCCCGGGCACGGCGTGGCTGCTCGACCATCCGATGGCGTGCGTCGTCGTGTTCAACGTCTGGCGCGGGACCGCGTTCTCGATGATGCTCTGCGGCGCGGCCCTCGGGAACGTTCCACCGTCCCATCTGGAGACGGCGCGGCTCGCGGGCGCCTCGACGTGGCAGACGCTCCGCGACGCGGTGTTCCCGCGCGTCAGGGGCCATCTGCTGACGAGCCTGCTGCTGGTCAGCCTGTGGACGTTCAACGACTTCACCCCCTTCCTGATCACCGCGGGCGGCCCGGACGGGCGCTCGGAGATCATGTCGGTGTACGTGTACCGGACGGCGCTCGGCGACGGCCGGCTCGGGTTCGGCGCCGCCATCTCACTGATCATGATCCTGATCAACCTGATGATCGCGCTGGTCTACCTGCGGGCCCTGCGCGACCGCGGCCGCGCCCGCTCGGCGCAGGCCGGTGCGGCGGAGGGGGCGGCCGCGTGAACGCCGCCGTGCGCGAGGCGCTGCGCCGGATCGGGCTGGCCACGTTCGTGTCGGCCGTCCTCGGGTTCTTCGCGCTGCCGCTGCTCTGGCTGGCGTTCGCGCCGTTCGACGCGAACCCGGGCATCGCGGCGTCGCTGCCCGAGTTCACCCTGCACAACTTCCGGGTCCTGCTGGACAACCCCTACGCGCTCGCGTCGCTGCGCAACTCGGTGCTGCTGGCCGCCGGGACGGCCGCGCTCGTGGTCGCGACCGCGTCGCTGGCCGCGTACGCGCTGAGCCGGGTCCGGGTGCCCGGCCGGGACCTGCTGCTCTACGTCCTGCTCCTGCTGTCGTCGATCATCACGGGGACGGCCGCGATGGTGCCGGTGTTCCTGCTGGCCTTCAACCTGCACCTGATCGACTCGCGGATCGGCGTGATCCTGGTGCTGACCGGCGGGCTGCTGCCCGCGGCGATCTTCCTGCTGAAGGACTTCACCGACGCCACGCCCACGTCCTACGAGGAGGCCGCGCGGGTGTTCGGCGCCTCGCCGCTGCAGGTCCTGCGGCACGTCGTCGTCCCGGTCATCCGGCCCGGCCTCGCCACCGTGGCGGTCTGGACGGTCGCGCAGGTGTGGGGCGACTTCCTCATGCCGTTCCTGCTCCTGCGCGACCCGGACAAGGCCCCCGCCTCGGTGATCATGTACACGTTCTACACCGAGGGCGGGCAGCCGGACCTGCCGCTGATCTCCACGTTCTCGCTGCTGTACTCCCTGCCGGTCGTGCTCATGTACCTGTTCGTCAGCCGCCGGTACGGGTTCCGCTTCCACGGAGGGATCAAGCGCTGATGGGGTCCATCACGATCCGGCGGCTGACGAAGGTCTATCCGGGCGGCGTCCGGGCCCTGGACGCGCTCGACCTGGACGTCACCATGGGCGAGTTCTTCGCGCTGCTCGGCCCGTCCGGCTGCGGCAAGACGACGCTGCTCCGCACGATCGCCGGCCTGGAGGCGGCCACGGGCGGGACGATCCGCCTCGGCGACGAGGACGTGACGCGGCTCCAGCCGGGGCGCCGCGACGTCGGCATGGTGTTCCAGGACTACGCGCTGTTCCCGCACATGACCGTCATGGACAACATCGCCTACCCGCTGCGCGTCAGGAGGCAGAGCCGCGCCGTCCGGTACGGGCGGGCCGCCGAGGCCGTCCGGGAGCTCGGCCTCGGGGGGCTGGAGCGGCGGCGCCCGGGGGAGCTGTCGGGCGGCCAGCAGCAGCGGGTCGCGCTGGCGCGCGCCGTGGTGGCCGATCCGCGGGTCCTCCTGCTGGACGAGCCGCTGTCCAACCTGGACGCGCGGCTCCGACTGGAGGCCCGCACGTTCCTGAAGAGGTTCCAGCACCGCCTCGCGTTCACCTCGGTGTTCGTCACGCACGACCAGGCGGAGGCGCTGGCGCTCGCCGACCGGATCGCGGTCATGGAGGCGGGACAGATCCGGCAGATCGGTACGCCCGCGGAGGTGTTCCGGCGTCCGGCGAACCTGTTCGTGGCCTCGTTCATCGGGTCGACGCCGATGAACCTGCTGCCCGGCACGGTCCGCGGTGGTGCCGTCGCGGCCTGCGGGACCGTGCTGCCCGTCCCGGAGGAGGCGCGCGGCCTCGTTCCGGACGGGCAGGAGGTCGTGTGCGGGGTACGTCCCGAGTACATGGAGTTCAGCACCGAACCGGTGGACGGGGCGTTCGGCGGGAGAGTGTCAGTGGTGGAGAACCTCGGCGCGTCCTCCCTGGTGACCCTGGACGTCGACGGCGAGACGGTGCGGGTCGTGGTGGGGGAGGGCGTCGAGGTCCAGCTCTCCGCGGAGGGGTGGGCGTCGCCGCGTCCGGGACGCGTCCTGCTCTACCGCGACGGCGAACTGGTGACCGGAGACGGCGACGAGGCCGGGAGGGCGGCGGCCTCCCTGACCAAGGACGGGAAGAGCGGATGACCGTGCACGGCGGACGGTGGAGCCTGGAGGACCGTCTGGAGCAGGGCCTGCGCGAACTCCCTTTCGAGGTGCCGCAGGGCACGGCGTCCATCACGGTCGAGCTCTCCTTCGACGGCGGTGTGATCGACCTGGGCTGCCACGGGCCGGACGGGTTCCGCGGCTGGTCCGGTGGGGCGCGCCGCCGGTTCACGATAGGCGCGGACTGGGCGACGCCCGGATATCTCCCCGGCGAGCTCGAACCGGGCCTGTGGCACGTCTGGCTCGGGCTGCACCGGATCCCACCGGACGGCGTCCCGTACGAGGTCACCGTCACGACCTCTGGGACGGCCCCAACGCGGCCAGACGAAACGCCGCCTCCACGGCCGGAACGACCGTCCCGCCCTGATCTCCCCGCCCCGGACGGGATGCGCTGGCTCGCCGGTGACCTGCACTCGCACACCGTCCACAGCGACGGCACGCTCACCGTCCACGAACTGGCGTGCCTCGCCGCCTCCCGGGGCCTCGACTACCTCGCGGTCACCGACCACAACACCGTCAGCCACCACCCCGAGCTGCCCGCCGCCGGGGCGCACGCCGGGATCCTTCTGCTGCCCGGCCAGGAGGTCACCACCGACCTCGGCCACGCGAACGTCTTCGGCGACACCGGCTGGATCGACTTCCGCGGCCCGAGCGCCGACTGGGCGGCCTCCGCCGCCGCGCGCGGCGGCCTCATGTCGATCAACCACCCGCTCAGCGGCGACTGCGCCTGGCGCCGCCCGCTGCCCGCCGACCACCGGCCGCGCCACGCCGAGATCTGGCATTCGTCCTGGTGGGACCGCCGCTGGGGCGCACCGCTCGCCTGGGCGCAGGTCTGGCGTCCGCAGGGCGTCGTCCCGCTCGGCGGCAGCGACTTCCACGACCCGGCGCAGGAGAAGAGCCTCGGCGAGCCCGTCACCTGGGTCCTCGCCGAAGGAGACGACGTCCTGGGCGGGCTCGCGGCGGGCCGGACGGCGGTGTCCGCCGGCCTGGACGCGCCGGTGCTGCTGCGCGTCGACGGCGAGCTCGTCGCCCTCGGCGCGGACGGCACCGTGCTGGCCCGGCCGGACGGGCGCCGCACCGCCGTCCGGGGCGACCGCGTCCGGATGCCGGCGGAGGCGGCGGGCATGCATCGACTGGAGACCCACGAGAACGAGGTGATCGCACTGTGCGGGTAGCAGGCCGGGCCGAGGACTCAGAGATCGTCGTCGTGCCGCACACCCACTGGGACCGCGAGTGGTACCTGCCGTTCCAGCGTTTCCGGCTCCGCCTGGTGTCGCTGCTGGACGGCGTCATCGACGGGATGGAGGCCGACCCGCGCTGGCACTTCACCCTGGACGGGCAGATGGCCGCCGTCGACGACTACCTGGAGATCCGCCCCGAGAAGCGCGAGCGGATGGCCGCGCTCGTCCGGGAGGGCCGGCTCGCCGTCGGGCCCTGGCAGATCCTGCACGACGAGTTCCTGTGCTCGGGGGAGAACATCGTCCGGAACCTGGAGCTCGGGCTGCGGCGCGCGGAGGAGCTGGGCGCCGCGATGATGGTCGGCTACCTTCCTGACCAGTTCGGGCACTGCGCGCAGACCCCGCAGATCCTCAGGCTCGCGGGGATCGAGCACGCCTGCGTGTGGCGCGGCGTCCCGGACCGGGTCCGCACCCGCGCGTTCGCCTGGGAGGCGCCCGACGGGACCGCGATCCGCACCCAGTACCTCCCCGAGGGCGGCTACGGCAACGCCGCGTCGATGTTCGAGGAGTTCGAGGACGGCGCGTCCCTGCTGCCCGGCCGCGTCGCCGGGTTCGCGGAGGCGATGGGCCGCTGGTACCCGGGCGGCGGCCCCCTGCTGGCCATGTACGGGGCCGACCACACCGCGCCCGCCGCCGACCTCGCCGACCGGGTCGCCTCCGCCGGGCCCGCGATGAGGCTGGACACGCTCGCCGGCTACTTCGCGGGCGAGACCCCGTCCGTGGACGGGCTGCCGCACGTCCGGGGCGAGCTGCGGTCCCACGCCCGCGCCAACATCCTTCCCGGCGTGCTGTCGGCCCGCGTCCGACTCAAGCAGCTCATGGGGCGCGCCGAGCGGCTCGTCGAACGGTACGCCGAGCCCCTGACGGCCCTCTGGTACACCGGCGACGCGCAGCGGTTCCTCGACCTGGCGTGGCGGCGCCTCATCGAGGTGAGCTGCCACGACTCGGTCACCGGATGCGGCAGCGACGAGACCGCCGAGCAGGTCGCGGCGCGCATGGCGGAGGCCGAGCAGCTCGGCCGCGCGGTCTGCGACCTGGTGACCGCCGAGCGCGCCGGGGCGGCGCCCCTCGGCTCGCACCTGGTGTTCAACCCGACCCCCGCCGCCCGGACCGGCCTCGTCACCCTGGACATTCCGTGCGAAGGGGACCCCGGTCTGGTGACGGGGGACGGACGGCCCGTCCCTGTGCAGACGCTCGACATCGCGCCCACCGTCCTGGACGACGCCGTCCACCCGGCCTCCGAGCTGCCGATACTTCTGGAGCGGGTGTACGGACGGGTGCTGTTCGGGCAGGAGATCCGCGACTGGGCGGTGTCCCAGGCGGATCGCACGCTCACCTTCCACGTCACGTCCCGCGCCGAGGTCCCGTTCGACATCGGCGAGGTGCGGGAGGCGCTCCGCGATGCGGACGGAGAGTGGCGGGTACGGATCGTGGCCGACCCGCGCCGCACGGTCGCCGCCCTGGTCGACGTGCCCGCGCTGGGGCTCACCGCCGTCCAGCCCGCCGCGCCGGCCGGTGCCGCCGAGGGGCCGGTGAAGGCCGAGGGCCACGTCCTGGACAACGGGCTGCTGCGCGCCGAGGTCCGGGAGGACGGCACCCTCCAGCTGCGCACCCCGTCCGGCCACATCGTCGAGGGGGTCGGACGCGTCGTGGACGGCGGCGACCTCGGCGACTCCTACAACTACGCCCCGCCCGCCGAGGACCGCATCGTCGGCGACCCCCTGACGGTCGACGTCCGTCCCGTGTGGGACGGGCCGCTCGTCGCCGCGCTCGACATCGTCCGGACCTACCGGTGGCCCGCCTCCGGGGACGCTTCGCGCGACGCCCGGTCCGAGGCCGAGGAGGACGTGACCGTCAGCACCCGCGCCGAACTGCGCGCCGGGGAGCCCTTCCTCCGGCTGCACGTCACGTTCGACAACCGCTGCGACGACCACCGTGTCCGGCTGCACATGTCGCTGCCGCGCCAGGCCGGCTCGTCCTTCGCCGAGGGGCAGTTCGCGATCGTCGAGCGGGGGCCCGCGGCGGAGGGCGGCTTCGGGGAGCGGCCGGTGCCGACGTTCCCCGCGTCCGGGTTCGTCGCCGCCGGCGGCCTCGCCGTCCTGCTGGAGCACGCCACCGAGTACGAGGTCCTCGGCGGACGGGAGATGGCGCTCACCCTGCTGCGCTCGATCGGCTACCTGTCACGCGACCGCAACGCCTACCGGGACCAGCCTGCCGGGCCGCAGCTGCCCACCCCGGGGGCCCAGTGCCGCGGCGAGCGCGCGGTCGGCCTCGCGATCATGCCGTACTCCGGTGAGGCGCCGGGAACCGACGTCCTGCAGGCCGCCGAGACCTACCGGCATGACCTGCTCACCGCCGTCGGATACGGGCGCGCCGCCCTGCCTCTCCCGGCCCCCCGGGCTGGCCTCTCGATCACCGGCGACGGCGTGGCGATGACCTCGCTCCGCCTCCGCGACGGCTGGACCGAGACCCGGATGGTCGCCCAGTGCGCCCACCCCACCACGGCCGTCCTGCGAGGCGACCTCACCGAGGCGACCCGCGTCGACCTGCGCGGACGCCCCGGCATCCCGCTCGACGTCCACGACGGGACGGCCACGCTGGCACTGCGGCCCTGGGAGATCGCGACCGTCCGCTTCCGGACGTCCTAGCGTGCGGCCCCCGCCGCTTGGCCGTGAGCGGCCTCGGCCGCCCCGTCATGAGCGGCCTCGGCCGCCATGGCCGCTCCCACGATGCCCGCGTTGTTCACCAGCCGCGCCGGGACGATCTCCGCCCGGACGCCCTCGATCAGCGGGAGGAAGTGCTCGGACTTCTTGCTCACCCCGCCGCCCACGATGATCAGCGAGGGGGAGATCAGCGCCTCCAGATGGCCCATGTAGACGCTGAGCCGCTTCGCCCACTTCTTCCAGCTGAGGTCGTGCTCCTCCCGCGCCTTCGCCGCCGCGCGGATCTCGGCGTCCTCACCGTCGATCTGGAGGTGCCCGAACTCGGTGTTCGGGACGAGGACGCCGTCGGTGAACAGCGCGCTGCCGATCCCCGTCCCCAGCGTGAGCACGACGACCGTGCCCCGCCGGCCGCGGCCCGCGCCGAGCCGCATCTCCGCGATCCCCGCGGCGTCCGCGTCGTTGAGCAGCGTGATCTCCCGGCCGGTCGCGTCCGCGATCAGCGACTCCGCCTCCAGCCCGATCCAGTGCCCGGACACGTTCGCCGCCGACATCGTCGTGCCGCCGATCACCACGCCGGGATAGGTGACCCCGACCGGTCCCTCCCACCCGAAGTGCTCCACGACCTGCGCGAGCACCTTCGCGACCGCCTTGGGCTTCGACGGCTGCGGCGTGTCCACCCGGAACCGCTCCCGGGTGAACGACCCGTCCGACAGGTCGACCGGCGCGCCCTTGATCCCCGACCCGCCGATGTCGATCCCCAGCATCTCCCTCGCCATGCCCCCACTCTGCCCGATCTTTACCCCGCTAAGAGCCCTCCAGCATCTGCAGGCCGACCACGCCGACGACGATCAGGCCGAGGAACGCCAACCGGGCCGGCGACGCGCTCTCACCGAACGCGACCATGCCGACCAGCGCGACGCCGAGCGCCCCCAGGCCGACGAAGACCGCGTACGCCGTCCCGACCGGCAGCGTCCGCAGCGACAGCGACAGCACCACCACGCTGAGCAGCGCGACCGACAGGCCGATGACGGTCGGCCAGAGCCGCGTCAGGCCGTCCGACTGCTTCAGCGCCGTCGCCCACACCAGCTCCGTCAACCCCGCGATCAGCAGAAAGATCCAGGCCATCAGGCTGCGTACCCTCCGTCCACGGCGATCGCCGCACCGGTGACATAGTCCCCGCCCGGACCCGCCAGATGCGCGACCATGGCGGCGATCTCCTCGGCGCGCGCGTACCGGCCGAGAGCCGTGAAGCCGCGCTCGAACTCGGCGTCGGGGGAGTCAGCGGGGTTCATCTCGGTGTCGGTGGAGCCCGGCTGCACCACGTTCGCGGTGATCCCGCGCGGCCCGAGATCGCGGGCCAGACCCCGGGTGAGCCCGGTGAGCGCCGACTTGCTCATGGCGTACAGCGTCCAGCCCGCGTAGGGGACGCGCTCGGCGAGGCTGCTGCCGATGTTGATGACGCGCCCGCCCGGCCCGAGATGGCGGGCCGCCGCCTGCGCCGCGACGAACGCCGCCCGGACGTGGATCGCCAGGGTCCGGTCGAGCTCGGCGGCCGTCACGTCCTCCAGAGGCCCGTAGGGCGCGATCCCCGCGTTGTTGACCAGGATGTCGAGCCGGCCCAGTTCGGCCGCCGTCCGGTCGACGGCCGCGACGACGGCCGCGGGGTCGGCGGCGTCGGCGGCGATCGCCAGCCCCCGCACGCCCGCCGCCTCGATCTCACCGACGACGCCGGCGGCCCGTTCCGGGGCCCGCACGTAGGTCACCGCGACGTCGGCGCCGTGCCGCGCCAGCCGCCGCGCGATCGCCGCCCCGATGCCGCGCCCGCCCCCCGTCACCAGCGCCACCCGTCCTGCCAGATCCGCCGTCATCTCAGCTCCCGCCACTAATCGGAGAAGTTTCCGCTTAGCGAGCATAACCGGAGAGTTTTCCGGATACAAACCCGTTACGCTGGGGTGCCGTGCCGAGAGGGGACTGGATGCGGGAGTTGCCCGTGGTCGGGCGGCCGCCCGCCGAGCGCGCGGACGCGGCGCACAACCGCCGCCGCATCCTGCGCGCGGCCGCGGAAGTGATCGCGACCCGCGGCCCCGAGGCCGTCACCATGGACGAGGTCGCGCGGGCCGCCGGGGTCGGGGTCGGCACCGTGTACCGCCGGTTCGGCGACCGGGCCCGCCTCGTCTACGCCGTGATCGACGACCGCGAGCGCGACTTCCAGGCCGCCTTCATCCAGGGCCCGCCGCCGCTCGGCCCGGGCGCCGCCCCCGCCGAGCGCGTCCGCGCCTTCCTGCACGCCCTGGCCGACCGCACCGAGGCCCAGGCGGATCTGCTGCTGATGGCCGAGTCCGACCCGCCCGAGGCCCGCTTCCGCGACGGCTCGTACAGGCTCTACCACCGGCATCTGACGCTGCTGCTCCGCGAGGTCCGCGCGGACGCCGACGCCGCCTACCTGGCCGACGCCCTCCTCGCCCCCCTCGCCGCGAACCTGTTCCTCCACCAGCGACGCGCGCGCGGCATGCCCCTGGACCGCATCAAGGCCGGCCTGGACACGCTCGCCGGCGCCCTCGTCGCACGGCCCGACGCCGCTCCTCAGGAGCGGCCGGGCTGATCGTCCACCGGGACGCGGGACGTCCCAAGGCGGACGCCACTCACAGGCTCGGCGCCAGCAGGGTGAACGCCTGGTCGATGAGGACGGCGCGGTCGGCGGTGCCGTCCGAGCGCAGCCACTCCCGGGCGGCCGCGTCCAGGGCGGCGCCGGCGGCGGCGGTGAGCAGGTCGGCTGTGAAGGCGTCGAGGGAGGCGCCGGGCCGTTCCCTCAGCGCGGCGCTGATCCGATCCCGCAACTCGTCGCGTTTCTGGTGCAGACGGGCTCGGAGCGCCGGGGTCGTCTCGATGAGGCGCATGCCGGTCAGGTCGCGCTGGGCGGCGTGGATGCGCGGCTCCCACTCGCGCAGGACGGCATGCAGACACTCCCAGGCAGTGCCGTCGCAGTGCCGCGAGCGGATGTCGTCGGCGATGCGTCCGGCGAGCTCGTCGACGTCGCCGAACAGCACGTCCTCCTTGGTCGGGAAGTAGCGGAAGAAGCTGCGCTTGGACAGGCCGGCCGCGGCGGCGATGTCCTCGACGGTGGTCCCGTCGTACCCGCGTTCGATGAACAGTCCCAGCGCGAGCTCGGCCAGGTCGGCGCGCACCGCGCGCCGTGTCCGCTCCCGCAGCCCCATCGTCTCCGCACGTTTCATGCACCGAGGATAGGTTATGGCACTCAACGCTAAACATGGCACTCGGTGACATATGCTGTGCCCGTCAGCGATGCGAGGAGAAGGCCATGCATGGCAAGACCGCCCTGGTGACCGGCAGTACTGCCGGGATCGGCCGGGAGACCGCTCGGAGGCTGGCCCTGATGGGCGCCGACGTGATCCTCGTCGGACGGAACCCCGAACGCGCGAGGGCCGCCGCCGGCGAACTGTCACGGGAGGCCGCCGGCAGAGTCGTGGCGCTGACCGCGGACCTGTCCGACATGGCCGGCCTGCGCCGCCTCGCCGAGCAGGTCACCGAGCGGTACGACCGCCTCGACGTGCTGGTCAACAACGCCGGGGGCATGAACGCCGAACGGCGGCTCACCCGTGACGGCGTCGAGGCCACGTTCGCCGTGAACGTCCTCGCGCCGTACGCCCTCACCTGCCTGCTGCTGCCGCTGCTGCGCGCGGCCGGCAAGGCGCGCGTGGTCAACCTGACGGGCGGCATGCCCGACGGGCCGATCGATCCCGGCAACCTCCAGGGCGAGAAGAAGTACCTCGGCTGGACGTTCGCGCACTACAACCAGGCCAAGACAGCGCTGATGGCGATGAGCCACCGGCTCGCCTCCCGGCTGGAGGACGGGGAGGTGACCGTGAACGTGGCCTACCCGGGCCACGCCTACACGCCCGGGAACCAGGCCACACCCATGCGAGCCTTCCCCTACCTCTACCGGCCCGCCGCCCCGCTGATCAGGCTGCTGGGGCCGCTCCTGCTGTCGGACATGGGCAAGGCCTCGCATTCCAGCGTCCACCTGGCGTCGAGCCCAGAGATGGAGGGCGTGACCGGTGTGTACGTCGACGCCCGAGCGCGCCGCGCCACCTGGCCGTCAGGAGCGCTTGACACGCAAGCGCAGCAGGCGGTGTGGTCGGAGTGCGAACGCCTCAGCGGCCTGAACCCAGAACGGGACCGGCCCGTCAGATCATGAATCGTCCCGGAAAGCCCTTATCGGATGGACGGCGGGCGGTCAGACTGGGGGAGTGAGCGACTTCGATCTCCTCGTCCTCGGCTCGGGGCCCGGCGGCCAGCGCGCGGCCATCGCCGCCGCCAAGCTCGGCCGCAGGGTCGGCATCGTCGACCGCCGCGACATGTTGGGCGGCGTCTGCATCAACACCGGCACGATCCCGTCCAAGACGCTCCGCGAGGCCGTCCTCTACCTGACCGGGCTCAACCAGCGCGAGCTGTACGGGCAGAGCTACCGGGTCAAGGAAGAGATCACCGTCGCCGACCTCGGGATGCGCACCCAGCACGTCATCGGCCGCGAGACCGACGTCGTCCGCAGCCAGCTCGCCCGCAACCGCGTCACCGTCCTGCCCGGCACCGGCCGCTTCCTGAAGCCCGACACGGTCGCCGTCAGCGGGACCGGCGACCGCGAGCAGAAGGTCACCGCCGACCGCATCGTGATCGCGACGGGCACCCGCCCCGCGCGGCCCGACACCGTCGACTTCGACGACCGCACGATCATCGATTCCGACGGCATCATCCACATGGACCGCATCCCCGAGACCATGGTCGTCGTCGGCGCCGGCGTGATCGGCATCGAGTACGCCTCGATGTTCGCCGCGCTCGGCACCAAGGTCACCGTCGTCGAGCGGCGCGACCGCATGCTCGACTTCTGCGACCTGGAGATCGTCGAGGCGCTCAAGTACCACCTGCGCGACCTGGCCGTGACCTTCCGGTTCCGCGAGAGCGTCGCGTCCGTCGAACGGATGGCGCACGGCGCGATCACCGTCCTGGAGAGCGGCAAGCGGATCCCCGCCGACACCGTCATGTACTCCGCCGGACGCCACGGCATGACCGGCGACCTGGGCCTGGAGGCCGCGGGCCTCACCGCCGACCACCGCGGCCGGATCAAGGTCGACGGGCACTACCGCACCGAGGTCCCGCACATCTACGCGGTCGGGGACGTGATCGGGTTCCCCTCGCTCGCGGCCACCTCGATGGAACAGGGCCGCCTCGCCGCCCACCACGCCTGCGACGAGCCGGTCTCGCAGATCCACGAGACCCAGCCCATCGGCATCTACACCATCCCCGAGATCAGCTTCGTCGGCCGCACCGAGGACGCCCTGACCGAGGCCAAGGTCCCCTTCGAGGTGGGCGTGTCCCGCTACCGCGAGCTCGCCCGCGGCCAGATCATCGGGGACTCCTACGGGATGCTGAAACTCCTCGTCTCACCCGAGGACCGCAGGCTCCTCGGCGTCCACGTCTTCGGCACCGGCGCCACCGAGCTCGTCCACATCGGCCAGACGGTCATGGGCTGCGGCGGCACCATCGACTACCTGGTCAACGCCGTCTTCAACTACCCCACCCTCGCCGAGTCCTACAAGGTCGCCGCCCTGGACGCGATGAACAAGATGCGCCACATCGCGCGCCTGTCCGGCTAGGACGGCCAGAGCAGGTTCTCCAGCTCGGCGTCGATGTCGATGAACTCGCTCTCCTCACCCGCGGGCACCGCCTGGTACGTCCGGTGGAGGAAGTCGGCGAGAGGCGAGAGCGGCACCTCGAACAGCGCGTCCCCGAACGGGGAGGACAGTGCGATGTTGAGCGTGCCGTCGTCCTCGCCCGGCCAGACCTCGACGTCCCCGTCCCCGACCTTGCGCACGATGCCGACGGTGAGCAGCTCCCGAGCGAAGATCCACTCGACCGGCTCGTCGTCGCCCACGTAGAAGGCCATCCGGATCGCGTACGGGTCGTCGGCCGCGTACTCCAGCCCGGCCAGCAGAGGGACGGTCGTGCGGTCGGGGACGACGAGACGAAGGCCCAGCTCTGCTGAGACGGTGGTACTGCTGTTCATGGCCATTCCCTCTTACGTCGGTCCCGCTGGCTCACGGGGTGCTCCGGTGGCGGTACTCCTTCTCACCGACATCCCCGCGATCTATGACGCCTAACTGCCTGAACTCGGCCGAACATTCCGGCGTCCCCGGCGTTTGTGATCCATCTCACCATAGCAAAACCCGCGTCTGACCTGGGCAAAAGCGGATCATTCGCAACTTTCCTTCGCCCCGCCCGCCCGGCCCCGCAGCCCGATCCGCACGCTCCCCCCGCCCCCCGAGGGCCCATCCGCTGCCTTAGGGTAAAACGGTGGCAATAAATCATGAAAAGGACGCTCCACCACCGGAGCCGCGCCTCTCGCACCGCTTCCGCGCCCGGATCCGGCGCAACCCCCTCCTCAACACCGCCTGGCGCGCCGGCGTCTTCCTCACCGGCGCCGCCGTCCTCACCGGCGGCCTGATCATGATGGTGACCCCCGGCCCCGGCCTCCTCGGCATCGTCATCGGCCTGGCCATCCTCGCCACCGAGTTCGCCTGGGCCCAGCGCGCCCTCCACCGGGCCAGAACCGCCGCCGACCGCGCCAAGGAAAAGGCCCTCGACCCCCGCACCCGCCGCCGCAACACCATCCTCGGCGCCCTCACGGCCGCCGCCCTCGCCGCAGCCCTGACCGCCTACCTGGTCGTCTACGGCACGACGCTGCCCTGGAACATCGAGGACCCCACCTTCTGGACCTGACCAGTCACCAAGCGTAACCAGTCAACTCCCGCCCGTCCCCCAACCCGCCGCGAGCCCGAAACCAGCGCGCGACCACCCCCCGACATGCGCTAAAGTTTCCGACGTCGGAACGCACGTTCCGCAGGGGCGATTAGCTCAGTGGGAGAGCGCTTCGTTCACACCGAAGAGGCCACTGGTTCGAACCCAGTATCGCCCACCCCAAGTTTCCGCAGGTCACAGCGTCTGCCGCGGCGCGATCTCGTGTGTCCCGATGAGCGCTTCGTAGTCTCGGGAGCCAGTTTCGGGAGCCACCGTACGCTTCGCAGATTCCCGAAGCGCTCACGCAGACGATATTTTCGGCAAGTGCAGGGTCAGTCCGTGTCGTGAACGTCGCCGGGGTCGAAGCCGATCTCTTTGCCGTCGTCGGGCGGAGCCTGGCCGAAACCCTGGGCTGGCGAGCCGAGTAACGCGTTGACCAGGCCGGCGAGTCCGCCCAGGCCGATGAAGCCGTAGATCATCCCGTTGAAAACGCGTTTGTAGATGTCGTCCCCGCCGGAGTCGGTGAGGATAAGGATCTCGGCCCAGATGGAGATCACCAAGGCGACGAGCGACACGATCGCGGGGATGGTCCCGTCGAGCAATGTCCCGCCGTTGCGCGGGTTCCGAGTCGCCATCGAACGACCTCGATGATGGTTGGTGACCGGTTCGGTCCAGTGTCCCAGGCCCCGGTGACCGCCTTCAAGGTTCGGCGGACACCCCGTCCGGCACGAAATGGCGGCGCGGGGGCCGGATCGCCCGGTCTGCGGCAACCGGGTGCCGCTACGGACGCGGTCGAGATGCCCTGACCCTTGGCCCGTCGGATCACCATCGGCGCCGAGGAAGCCGGCGGGGGTCCCAGACGCCAGGCTGTGAAATCGGAGGCTGATTGCGGGGTCAGCTGGTGGAACCCTGCAAGCTGATCGAGCGTTCGAGACGCTCGCCCTCGGCGACGTACTTGAGCGTACGCGCCTTGACTTCACCGAGATAGCCCGTCATATCGGCATATCCAAGGCGCGGTCTCGCAGGCCTTTGAAACGGCACTTGCGGAACTCCCGACGGGTCACCCGATGGCGGCCTCGGGCGTCTTCATCGGAGCCTCGGCGGGTGTCGCCCGGCGTTGTCTTCGTACTCGCGGGTTGGGGACGCGGGGCATATACAAAGAACACCAGGTGGGCCAACCGGCGGAACCCGCAGAGCCACCGCGGTACGGGTACAGCGAGCCTTACCCCGGAGCCGGGCTCAGTTGTCGGGCCGACCGGTTACGCCTGCCCGCTCCAGCAACTCGTGCATGACGTGGGCGGGAAGTGCCGGATGACACGCAGCCGCTGCTGCCGGCCGCCTCTCCTCCACCGATCCCAGTAGACGAGGAAGCGGCAGCCTGGGTGGCTGCCGCATCTCGGTGCAGGTTCGGGTTGTCCACTGCCCCCTGAAACCGGTGCCCACGTTTCGGGGGAAGCCCCGAAGACCTTCACCGAGTAGGTTCCCGGGCTGACCGTGCGCTATGGCTGTCATTCGGTGACGGCCGGTGACGGCCGGTGACGGCCGGTGAGGCGCCGCGAGCGGTGGCGCCGGTGGGTCGCCCGGGCGCCCGCCTGCGCGAACGACTGGTAGTGGCGGTGAGCGCGCCGGCCGCCCCGGGCAGGCTGCGCGGGCAAAAGGGGCTCGATCCGCTGCCACGCCGCATCGGTCAACTCATGCCGTCGCACCATGACACAGCATCGACCCACACCCAAAGATCACTCTCAGCCCACACCAAGATTCACCGGACACGGCCTAGCACCCGGCCCGTCACCGAACCGAAACAGAGATCAGCTTCCTACCGCTGATTCCTGCGCTCAGCCTCCTCGTGGGCCAACTTGATCGGCGCTGGCGCTCCTTCTCCGACACCCGAGAGCCGCCGCAGGCCCCACACCCATCCCAGAGTGCGGGTGATCCCCGCAGAGCAGTGATGACTTTCTGTCAATTAATGATTACTCTTAGTTGTGCAAGGGAGTGAAATGACTCCCACCCGTGAACGGAGATGATCATGCGACGCACCTCCACCACCCTTGCCGCTCTCGCCCTCGGCGCGGCAGTCGCTCTGGCCGGCGCCGCTCCCGCGCTGGCGGCCAGCGGCACCCTCACCGTCAGCGGCAAGCAGTACTCCAACCCGGCCAAGGGCTGCTACACCGGCAACTTCTGGCCGCTGATGGTCAACAACCAGACCGACACCCCCGTCTTCGTCTTCGACCAGGCCAACTGCACGGGCCGGGCCCTCGGCGTGGTCGAGGCGGGCCGCTCCGGCACCTTCGAGTTCGGCGACAGCGTCCTCGTCCCCCGGTGACCTGTCCCTGAGGCGTCCCTGCGGCCGGCGACGATGCCGGCCGCAGGGCCGACCGCAGGGCCACCCGGCAGCCGGTGCCGGGCGATTGTCACGAACGCTCGGGGCAGACACGGCCACTGGAATCCGACCCACTACGCGCGGGTGGGCGCCTGGCGGAAGCCACCCCCCTTGGCGGCCAGGCCCGAGAGGGGCCGCGGCGGGGAGACTCGCTGATGCCCTCGGCGCTCAGCAGGTGGCGAGTATGTCCTGCAGGGCGGTCTTCTCGGCGGGGTCGACGTGAGCTGGTAGCGGTGCTTCACGTCGGTCCAGGAGCGGGCGTAGGCGCAGTGGAAGGAGGCCAGCGGCGGCTTCCACAGGGCGGGGCCCTTGTCGCCCTTGGCCTGGTTGACGTTGTCGGTGACCGTCCACAGCTGCGAGCTCTGCAGGTCATTGGCGAACTGCGGCGGCGGGCGGTGGTCCAGGTGTCGGCGCCCGAGCGCCAGGCCTGGGCGAGCGGGGCCATGTGGTCAATGTCCAGGTCGTCGCGCCGGGTCCTGCTCGCCCCGTCATACGGGCTGGTCCAGGGTGCCGGAGACGGCCTGGCGCTGCGCGTCGACCTGGACGTTGTCGCCGTCGCGCTTGAGGGCGGTCTCGCGGGTGTTGCAGGTGCCGGAGATGTTGATCCAGTGCGGGAACTTCGTCCGGCTGTAGCCGTCCATGGACCCCTCCGGGGCCACCGTCAACTCGGCCAATGGGCGCGGGCTTGGTCGGCGCCAGGGATGGCGGTGGCACGACCGGTGTCATGGATGCGGCTAACGCCGCCGAAGCGGTCGCGGCGGCTGCCAGGGCCGCGCAGGTGGCGACTGCCAGGCAGCGGAGGCGGCGGCGAGACCGCCCACCAGCGCGATCGGAGGACGAACCTTCACAACAGTTACTTCTTTGTAGTTAAGTGAATGCGAAAGGCTATGTGTCGGTCGGGGGCGGGGCCGGCAGTCCGAGGGTCAGAGATTGCTCTCCCTTGAGCCGCCACTCCTCGCTATATAACTAAAAGTAGTTGAACTGGCTCAAGGAGTGAATATGGCGAAGTGCTGCACGCCGATCATTCTGGGCAGCCTCGCCGCCGCCCCCATTCTGGCGTTCACCACCACCACAGCCACCACCACTGCTGCCGCCACCCTCGAAGGCACAGGTGCGTGCACCACTGGCTATTTCTGCCTGTGGCCGCAGACCGACTACGACGGGCCGGTCGAGCGGATCCCTCCGGTCCAGGGCCCGGGGTACCGGTTGGTCAGGCTCGCGAGGTCGGGCTACAACGCCTCCACCCAGGGCCAGTACGTCTGGGCCGGCTTCTCAAGCCGCGGTTGCTTCGGCGACGTGTTCTACGTCCCGCCCCCGCCTGCTTTTCCGTGACATCCGGCGCCACCTGCCGGTGATCGTCTGTCTCACGCACTTGTAGCCCCTGACCGCTGAAAGCCGGGACGTGGAGATGTTGCGAGTGCGGCCGGACGTCAGCGCCGGTCCCCTCGACTTGAACACACGACCCTCGGCGGTGTCGCTTCCGGCTTCTGCGATCCTCCTCGCGGCGCCGCCCTTGACGCCCGCCGGCGCAGGTTGCCGCGCCACAGATGCTGTCACATCGTGCGATCCATCACATACAAGTCGTGTTCTCGGAGGCGTGCATGCTGAGCAAGAAGGTTCTGCTGCCCGTTGTCGTGGCGGGTGCCATGACCGTGTCGACCCCTGCCGCGCCCGTCGGCGCCACCACACAGGGCCCCTCGGATTGCCCGGTCGGGAGTGTGTGCTTCTGGCCGGGGCCCAACTACCAGGGCAGGATGTCGGCCTACCGCAACCCCTCGGTGCACCTCTGCGGCGCAATCCCGGGCGGCACGGCCCGATCGGTGACCAATCGAGACGACCAGGACTGGCTGCTCAACAACCGCGCCCGCTGCGCCGGTTCAGAGCTCGTGGTCAAACGCGGCACTTCGATCGCCAACACCGGCTTCATCGCCGTCGCCTGGCGCTGACCGTTTCCTTCGCCTCGCGAGCCAGACGGGTCAGACGACCGTGACCCGACGCGCCAGTCGGATCCAACGGCTGACCCGCCACTGATACCAAAGAGTCGGTCGGGCGCGGAGTGACCCAACCGACCTCACGAAAAATCGAGGCCAGCAGCAACCTGGAAGGGACCTCTGCAGATTATCGGCGAGAACTCTGAAACGCGCATGTACCGCGTCTCCGGCGGCGGCATGGCCTGGTGTCGGTACTCCTACGCGGCGTGGTTGGTCTTGAGGCGAAGGCAAGGTTCGAAGATCCACCCTGTGTAGGGGGAGCGGACCTGGATCCAGGTGTTAACCGGAACAGGGCCGACGCCGCAGGTCTCGCTGCCGGGCTCGGCCCGGGTGGGCCGACAGGAACCAATGATGGTCTGGTGCACGTCGTTGATCGTTTCGAATCCGCGTTCGGTGTCGAAGTTGGGCGTTGGGTGGACTCGGATGATCTCGCCCACGGGTTTGTAGGTGCATTCGACCAGTTCCGGCGAACTGGCGGGCGCCGGCCTGGGAGAGGAGCCGGACGTGGTGATGACGAAGACCGCCGTGGGGGCCGTGAGTGCGAGCGCTACCAGTAGGCCGCTCAACACGTATCCCCGCCGGAACCGGCGTTTCCGTGGCGGCTCGGGCTGTGGCGGCCCGGACTGTGAGGGGGGATCCGGGCTCTCGGTGCTCTGGGGTGGGGGGAGTGGGTTCGTCGCGCTGTCGTTGCCGGGCGGCGTCCGCCGGGCTTCGTCGAGCCGGTCCCATGCATCGCCCCAGAGTCGTAGCTTGGCCCGCTCCACGTCGAGAGCTTGAAGAATGGCGTCGTACACGGTCGGCGGAGGCAGTGTGCGGCCGCTGAGGTAGTTGTCCAGCGTGCTGCGAGGAATCTCGCTGCCATGATGCTGCCGTACCAGTGTGACCAGGTCCTGGAGTGAGAGTCGATGCTTTCCTCGGCGGTGGCCGGCGGTCCGGCGCAGCAGGTCGAACTCGCGTTTCAGATCACTTGGGGTGCCGATTCTGCGCGGATCAGCATCATCCGCCACATTCCTGCAATCACTCTCCGCGCCCATAGGGCTACAGGATAGTTCAGGGGTGTCCAGGAGCGTCCAGATCCGTCCAACTGCAGGCCGTCGCAGGCCGGAGCCGTTGTGGGCTTGGTGGCGTGAGGCACCTGTCCTCGCATCTCCGAACAGATCCATCTTCCGAAAGGACGACCATGACGGCTCGAATCAATCGGCTCGTTCTCTGCGGTTCGCTGGCGCTCGGCGCACTCGCCCCCGCGGTCCCGACCGCGATGAGCGCCTCCGCCCAGGAATCGACGCGGGCGTCGGCGGATGCGCACCGCGACGCGGCCGCCCGCGGTCCGGTACACCACTTCTCCTGCAATGGCGGGACTCTGCGCCTCTACCGCAAGCCTCTCCAGGCTCCGCCGGCCTGTGACACTCCGGCTCCCACCAACTACGGCATCTGCTTCAGCGTCAGCGCCGGCCAGCCCGGTTTCGAGTCCGTCGCCAACCGAAGCGACCGGAACCTGGTCTTCTTCCCATCCATCAACTGCTCGGGCCGCGGCAAGGTGGTCGAGAAGCATCACACCAATCCGGAGTTGCGCATCTTCTCCTTCGCTCGCAGCTAACCCGACGTCTTCGGCGCCGTGGCACTCCGCCGCCAAGGCAAAGCCGTCTCGACGGCAGCGCGGGCCGTGCGAATGAGCGTGCCTGGCGGGCCATGACCGGGAACGGGGCGGCGGCACGCAGCGTCAAGCGTGCCGCCGCCCAGCCCAGGCGACGGCATCGAAGAGGTCGCTTCGGTACCTCCGCGGCGTCCACGGCATGGCCGGCCGAGCACTGGCAGCATCGCGAATCCGCTGGCGCGGTCAGGGCGACCGCGCCTGGTTCCGGGCCATCCGGGCGCGGGCCTTCCACATCCGACAGACAGCCCCCACGACCTGGACGGCGGCCTGAGCGCACGGCCCGGCCAGTGCCAGCAGCAGCGGGTTGTTCATGGCGGATCGGCCCCCCAAGGTCCTGCGCGGCCTCGGGGGAGGCCACCTGCGCCTGTGCGGACGCCCATCGGTCGTGAAGATGACGAGACTTTCTCCGGCCATTTCTCAGGACTTCGACGACGCGGTCCCGGCCGGGCTGCCGGGACCGCGCTGTGCTGCTCGGGCGGGCGCTGTCGGGTGGCGATCGCCGCACGCGACCTGATGGGCGCCATCCCTCCAGCGGACGCGCGCGGCCGCCTGCCTGCTCCCCGGCGCTGCATCACGGCGCCTCGCAAAGCGGCGCTGTCGCGCCGGCCCGGTGGCCTGGCGCTGTTGTGGAGCGCGGACGACTCGATTTGGTGGTGCGGACCCAGCCCGCTTCGGCCACGACCACCTCGTCCATGGTCGATGATGTAGTCGACCGCGTCACCGGCGCTGAGCTCGCCGACGTGCGTGCGATGTGCGGCGCCGCCCCGGACGTGGTCGCGGCCCCGCCCTTGATCCACAACCGATCCGGGGCGCAGACGCCTATAAGGAGGCGACCGCGCAAGTCGGACCACGCGTGAGGAAGGCTCCTCCGTGAGCTTTGGAGACCACACAGAAACGATCGGCTGGATCACCCTCCTTCTCGGCGCGCTGGGGGTGATCGCGCGGCCGTGGCTGGCCCGTCGCGCTGCCACGAGGCAGGCACGACAGCGCCCGGTCGGCCCGCCTTGCGTCGTTGTGATCGTCGTGGTGCCGCCCCGCGATGGAGCTACAGCCGTCCCGCTCGCCGGAGCGCTGCCCGGGACCGGCCGATGATCCCTCCCCCCGGGATGGCCCTGCGATGGATGAGGCTGAGGCCTTCGTCCGGGCCAGTACCCGGTCTGCGCGCCTATCTCAGCGTGCGCGGCTGCCCGCCCGAGGCCGCCGACGAGGTGACCAACGACGCCTGCCTGATCGTCGTCGACCCTTGGGAGCAGCTGCGGTCGGATTTGCGCTACGACCAGGTCGAGCCGCGTTCCTACCTGTTCACGGTTGCGAGGCGGTTGTGGACGCGGCGGTCCGGGCGCGAAACGGCCTGGCGCTCCTTTCTGGAATCGGCCGATGACACCCTTGCGGAGATGGCCACGGCGTCGGCCGCCGACGCCGCCGATCTCGTTGTGGACCAGATCGTGGTCAAAGGGGTGAAGCCGCACCCTGTCGTGTCGGTTCTCACCGTCCGGGATGCTGGCGCCGCGCACCCAGGTTGGGGGCGTGCGGCATGTCGGGAAACGATCCGTTGCGGTCGGTCGGGCAGACCCGCACCCGCCCGTCCCGGTGGTGGTGCACGCGGATGATCCGTGCGACGTGGTCAAGGATGTCCTGAAGACATGCGGGACGCGCCTGGCACCCCCCAAGACGTCTCGAAGGTTTTCCCGGGCGTCCCCAAGCCGTCCTTGGTCGGCGCGTTGGAGACCGAACAGGCGCTGGCACCTTCGTCTGGGAGACGAACCACCGGCTGGTCAGCGGCGTCGGAGTGCTGTGGATTGGATGAGGCGTCTTCGCCGTCGGGGACAGTACGAACTCGCGCGGCCGGTCGTGCGCCGCGGCGGGACGGTACTAGTGGGCCTCGGTCTGGTCGTGCTGGCCGCCGTTTATGCGCTGGCGTTGTGGCGGATGCCTGACTGGATGCATCAGCACGATCCAAAGGACCGGCATAACGCACGGTTGCTCGTGGTGTCCGCCGGCGGCGCGGTGGTGGTGGCGGCGTCGCTTCTGTACACGGCACGCTCTTACCGGCTCAACCATCGCGGGCAGGTCACCGACCGCTTCGCCAAGGCGCTGGAGCGGCTCGGTTCCTCCGATCTCGACGCCCGTCTGGGCGGTCTTCATGCTCTGGGGCACGTAACCGCTGACTCGCGCCGACACCATGACGACGTCGTCGAGGTGCTGGAGGCCTTTATCCGAGGACGAGCCCCCAAGGCTGGCCTGGATCCTGGCGCCCCGACTCTCGGCAGACGCCCGCCACTGCCCGAGCGGCCTGAAGGCGACATCCAGGCCGCGGTGACGGTGCTGGGCCGCCGCCCTTACCGTCCCGAACGCCGCCAGGTCGACCTCAGCGGCCTGCACCTCAGGACCGCCCGCCTGGCCGATCTGAGTTTCAGCGACATCCTCCTGCAGCGCGCGGATCTGACCGGCGCGACCTTGCACGACACGGACCTGCGGCGCGCGGACCTGCGAGAGACGCGGCTGAAGCGAGCTCACCTCAAGCGTGCGGATCTGCGGGGCGCGGACCTGCGGGACGCCGACCTTCGGATCGCCTACATGCATGGTGCGAACCTGGAGAGGGCGGACTTGCGGGGCGCGAACCTGCGGGAGGCGGATCTGCGAAGTGCGGACCTGCGGGGCGCCGATTTGCGTGGCGCGGATCTGTGCGGCGCTGCTGTTAGGGGCGCCGACCTGCGGGCGGCGAACCTGCGGGGCGCCGACCTGGAAGGCGCCGACCTCACCGACACCGACCTGCGGAGCGCCGACCTGGCCGGCGCGAACCTGGAGAGCGCGGACCTGCGGGCCGCGGATCTGCGCGGAGCCACGGGCCAATCCGAGCAGCACCTTCGGTCCATGGCCAGGACGGACGAGCGAACCAGGATCGCAGGTACCCCAGTGAACGGTTGGCTGTGAGCGGCGCTGACATGAAGGCCCCCGTCGGCCGTTACGGGCGGCAGCTGCGTCACCGCGATCACCTGGCCCCGGCTCCTGTCCGCCCTCTCGCCTACACCACCACAGGACGAGCCGCAGAGACCACCCTCTGCGAATCGGTGAGTGCGCAACTTCCCAACGCGATCGGGTACGAGTGCAACACCAACGGATGGGGCCGATCTCAAGGCTCCGAATGCGGCTCACGGGGCGGCGGGTCTCGCCACACGTCCTCGCGCCTGCGCGCGGCCGAGATCCGTCAACACCGTTGCGTCGACGCGCAAAGGACTGGACCGGCAGTTCGTCCGTCGCGATTCTGAGCACGAATCAACAACGGAGAGTCAGCGCGCCGGTCCAGTTCGAGGACCTGCTGTTCGGAGGCGCCGCTGACGCCCGTCGGCGCAGGTTGCCGAACCATGACCGAATGCTGTTGCATAACGCGATCAATTAGCTACAAAGAGTACTCCTCGGAGGTGTGCATGTTGAGTAAGAGGGCTCTGCTGCCCGTTGTCGTGGCGGGTGCCATGACCGTGTCGACCCCTGCCGCGCCCGTCGGCGCCACCACACAGGGCCCCTCGGATTGCCCGGTCGGGAGTGTGTGCTTCTGGCCGGGGCCCAACTACCAGGGCAGGATGTCGGCCTACCGCAACCCCTCGGTGCACCTCTGCGGCGCAATCCCGGGCGGCACGGCCCGATCGGTGACCAATCGAGACGACCAGGACTGGCTGCTCAACAACCGCGCCCGCTGCGCCGGTTCAGAGCTCGTGGTCAAACGCGGCACTTCGATCGCCAACACCGGCTTCATCGCCGTCGCCTGGCGCTGACCGTTTCCTTCGCCTCGCGAGCCAGACGGGTCAGACGACCGTGAGACGAGCCCCCGAGCTCCACTGCCCCAAGCGGAGATTTCTCGATCCCCTCTTCCAGCACAACGCTGGTCGGCCGAGCAAAGCCAAAGGTTCGCACTGGCCTTCCCCGCAAGCGGGCAGGGGGAGCTCGGGTGGTGGTGTGTGGCGGCCTCGGGGGCGCGTCCAGCCGCGCCACGGTGACCAAGCCCGCTTGCCCCGGTAGGAGCGAGTGGGGCGGCGGCCGGCCGCGACGGTCATTCGGTGTCCAGGCCATCGGGTGCCTCTGCGCGGGCAGATTGCTCCGCACAAGGACGAAGCGGACGGCGCGCCGCATGTCTTGTACACATTCGACCGCGGTTGGTTAGGTCAACGCTGATCTCCACGACGACGTCGGGGGCCACATGGGTGTAGCGGATCGATCTCTGCGCACTGGCAGGCCCCCAGCCCAGCTCAGCCCGGCCCAGCCCGCTGGCAGCTCAGCAAGCCGGGGATGCCGCTGGCCCGCCGCGGCGACAGGCCCGCGACCCCGAGAACAGGGGGCCGTGTGGCCTTCCACTTCCAGAGCATGCGCGTGGGGCAGCCGTTGTGGCGGCATTTCTGAGAGCTCCGGGCGCCCTCGCCGCGCTCGTGCGTAGGGCCAGGCGTGCGACCGGCGCCGGTCGAGCCACAGCTCCAGTCGAAGTCGCCAACCTTCGGCGAGGGGCGGTGAGCCAGTGGCTGCCTTCGGCCGATCGAGTTGTTAACTCTCGGTTCAGGGGGCGGGTGGTCCCGGGTCCGGTGGCTGATTCTGGTCACATGGGCTACGCGGAGACCAATGTGAGAGTGGGGGAGACCGTCTCCATGGCCTTCCCAAGATGGGGTATGTCGCGGCGTCGAGCATCCTGGGCGGTATGCCGTACTACGGCAGATCTCGGGATGCCATGCTTCGCATCCAGCGCGCCCACCCGCAGGTGGAGCTCTATGCCGTCTGGAGCGGCCCCGGCGAGCCGATCCCGCCCGCACCTGGTTCGGACGCTGTCGGCGTACCGGGGCCGGAGTCTGGTCGAGGATGCGCTGATCGACGTCCTTGCCTTGGCCGACGCGCTTCACCTGCTGGTGCAACTGACCGTGGAAGCGATTGCTGGAGACACCGATGAGGACCGGCTCACTCTCTGGTACGCCGGCACGGGTTCAGTCTGCTCCGCGGCGGACCGAAGCTGATGCATCGCCCGGCGCGGTGACTCGGGGCTGCGTTCCGTCGAATACCGTCCGGCTCCATCATGCGGTGAGCATCTATCCTGTCCCGCCGATGAGGTCCGACGAGCAGAGAGGAGATGGCGTGACTAGCTTCTGAAGAATGGCAGGGAATGCCGTATCTCTTCGAGAAGCGTCCCGGGAGTGGTGTTGCCCTCCCGGACCTCAACCCGGGACGCCGCTCGGCGCGGGAACGATTAGACGTCGATCCCTCGGTGAATGAGTAGCCGCTCAATTAGAGCCCAGAGTGCTCTGGCGCTCATGGCAATACCCAATCGTTCGGCCAGTTCGCGAACGTGACTCTTGTTGTCACGAACTCGATCTTTCATCACCTCTGCCACCTCGTCTCATCTCGATGGGGCCAACCACGGAGGTGGTTGGGCGACCTGCGGGGAGGCTGGAGGTCGCCAGCTTCACGTGGCGCGCCGCGCCAGTTCGATGAGGCCAGGCAAGCTCAGCTTAGGTAGCGCCGGCTCGTAGTGAGGCGAGAACGGCGCTCTTCGCGGTGTTAGTACATTGTTTTGTCCGGGCAGGGCTACTGGTGAGCGGTATTGTCGGCGTGCGGCGCTGACCCTGCCGGTGGTGGTGATGGCAAGCGCGTCGTCCTGGGCGGCAACGAGCCACTGGTGTGGCGGGCCGGGCATGAGTGGCGCATCAGCACGGCCCGCCCAGTCTCCGGCAGCAGATGAGTCGACCTGGCCGCCTGTATACCAGGTGCCCTGGAATCGGAGCAGGAGTTGGCCGCGGTACGCGTCCAGGTCGACATCCTGGCCAGGGGAGACCGACGTTTATGACCTGGCCGAAACCCGTTAAACCCTCAATTGACAAGGACGCGGCGATCGGCGACCTCACCGGCACCTGGAGTGGGGCCAGCATGAGACCGAAGCGGTCCGCTCCCAGCGCTGCTTGGGGACACGCGAGCGGCCCGGGATGCCGCCGTGCAGGACGTCCGGCGCGCCGATGCGTAACGGCAGGGCGCCGCCGAGGCCGCTGAGCGGATGCGCGTGAACGCGACCAGGCCCGAATCGACCCGATCGCCGCGCAGGCTGCCCACCCGTGAAGAGTTGTAGTGAACGCGAGCGGGACGCAGTCCGGGCCGCGGAGACCGAGCAGCGCGAACGCGCCGTCCGGGCCGAGCAGGCTGCTCTGGTGGCCGAATGCCCCTGCCGGCGGCATCAGGCGTGGGCGGTGCCGGGGATATCAGCGGCTGGCTGGATGCGCCGTCCCGTGGATTTCGGCGTAGCGCCGGAAGGCGAACTGGGTGACCATGATCGGTACTGTGAAGATCAGCAGTGCAGCCATGCACATTGCGGTGGTCGCGAGGGCGATCAGTATGGCGTTGATGCAAGTCGCGGCCCACGGGGCCATGTTTGTGTTGATTTGGTGGTGTAGCGCGCTATAGAACGGCGCGCGCTCCGCTCTCATCTGGATCAGTACGGCGATCAGCATGTCGGCGAAGCAGGCCAGCACGGCGACGAGTCCCATCACGGTGAGCAGCAGTTGCCAGGGCAGGGCGAGCGACAGCATCGGGCGGAAGCACGATGCTGCGGCCGCGATGACGAGAAGCCAGCGCACCATCCCGGCCAGGTCGGGAATGCGACCAGCCACGATGTGCCGTAGCGAACCGACAAGCATCCCGGCTGCCGTGACCGCCACGACCTGGAATGCGGAGTGCTCGGCGGGGACGACGCCGAGCGGTGCGTCCAGCGGGGCACCCTGCGGGCCGATCCCGACCAGTAGCGCGTAGCCCATCGCGCTGGCAGTGGCGATCGGCGCGACCTGGTGGTTGCCCGGCATGACTATCCGGAGCAGCTCGCCGAGCGCGATCAATCCACCGAACGCGAGAGCGACCTTCGGCTGGGATGGACCGCCGGTGACCGTGCTGACTGTGCTTAGGATGACCAGCCCGGCGACCACGATCAGCAGCAGCTCCGACAGGTCAAAGGACCGCCAGAAAGCCGTTCGAAAGCCCCTTCCCGGCCACAGATCCCGAAGTCTGCGGATACAAGGGAACTAGGCGTAGCGATTTCCGTGCGACCCGTTACGCAAGGGATCTTTCCATGGCGGCGCCGACCGAAAGACGCGGATGCCCTCACCGTGGTTGGCAGAAGTCGACGGTGATCTAGATCACAAAAGGCCGAAGATGATCACTCTTCCGGTTCGGGGAACGTCGGTTTAGGTTTAGCGCGACTTTAGGCGGACTTTATCTTGCGAGGTCGTTTTGCGCGTCCGTGTTGGTAATGGTTCGCCGTTTCCGTCATGGGTTGTTGACAGACTGTGTCGGCGCCCCAGGGTTCTCTCCGGATTGATGGCGTCCGTCCTGGTGGCCTCGCTGGTATCCGTGCCACCCGCCCCGGTGCGGGCGGACGAGGCCGGCCCGACGCCGACTCCTATCGACGCCGCGCTGGCAAAAGCCAAGGAGACCGGCGATCCGGTAGAAATCGCAGGTCAGACGTCGGAAACGAGAAAACTTTCCGCGCTGCCTGACGGCCAGTTCTCGTTCGAGACGTCGCCGGTCCCGGTTCGTGTGAAACGAGATGGGGTCTTCCACGACGCTGATCTGACCCTGGAGCGGACCGCCGAGGGCGGGTATGCGTCGCGGATGTCGGTCAACGGGGTCACGTTCGGTGCCGGGGGAGACGACGAACTGGCGACGATGACCAAGGATGGGAAGAGTCTGACGCTCACCTGGCCGGGAGCCAGTCTTCCGGCTCCGGTCCTGGAGGGTGAGAGCGCCACGTACGTGGACGGCGGTGGCGCGGGGGTGGACCTGGTGGTCCGGTCGACGCCCACCGGCTGGTCCCACTACGTGGTCGTGAAGACGCCGGAGGCGGCGCGCGATCCCGAGTTGGAGAAGATCGAGTTCGGGGTGAGGGCCTCCGGAGTGCAGTTGAAGGAGCTTTCCGGCGGTCGGCTCGCGGCCGTGGACGAAGCCGGCAACGAGGTTTTCACCGCGCCAGAGCCGTTGATGTGGGAGGGAACCGAGAGCGGCGCCGTCACGCGGACGTCTCCTGAGGCCGTTGCCGCCGGCCCCTCGCCTGAGGCGTCCTCGCAGCCGCTGGGAATCGAGGTCAGTTCGGGGTCGCTGGCGCTGGTACCGCACCGGGAACTGCTGACCGCACCCGACGCCAAGTTTCCGATCGTCCTCGACCCGTCCTGGCAGACATGGAACGGCGGTCGAGAGTCCGACGATGCCCAGGGAACCAAGGGCGCCGGCTGGGCTTACGTCGATCGGACGTGGCCCGACTCCAAGTACTGGAAGCCCGACCGGCTGCCCACCGGGCGGGAAGTCGAGGACTACACCGACAAGCGCTCCTACATTCGGATGGACACCACCCCCATCCACACATGGTCTGGAAGTGTCCAGGTAAAAATCAACTCCGTCGACATCACCCTCGACACCTTGCATGCGTGGTCGTGCGTCACGCGGGACGTGCGCCTGTTCAACGTCGAGCACATCTACTCGACTACCACGTGGAATACGCGGCCGGGTGCTTACATTCCTGACGGCTCCGGTTGGAGTAACAACTTCTTGGCCAGTGCACCAGTGAATGTCGGTCGCCCTGAATGTGGTGACTCCGGAAGCTCCAACGACGTTCACTTCGCCGGGGGCAACCTGACGAGAGTGGTGCAGTGGGCCACCGACCACAAGTGGGACTTCTTCACCATGGGGTTGTTCCCGGACGCGGACTACGACGACACCCACACCTGGAAGGTCATGGATGTCGACCCGCGCATGGTCGTGAAGTTCTCCCGGTACCCCATGCCCACCAAGGACGTCCACATGAGGAACGGTGGGACGACGAAGTACGCGTGCGTGCGGGGGAGCGGCCGCCCTTGGATGGGGGTGTCCAAGGACCGGACGGCCAACGCGTTGATCACTGACTACGACGGCGACAACTCAGGCGGTTTCGATGGTCAGCTCCTGGCCGCGGAGTACGAGTTGGCGCCTCTGGGCAAGCCCGAAGAGAGCTGGAAGCGCTATGTGCCTCCCGGGGACAAGTTTCAGCATGCCGGCTCCGACGGCTACCTCCATGCCTCGTTGACGGTCGTCAAGGGTGACGATTTTCCTGCCACCCCCGATGGTGGAACGAGCTGGATGTGGCGTGTTCGGGGGATGGACGACACGAACCTGTACGGGCCGTGGTCGGAGTGGTGCGAGTACACGGTGGATGCCCGCAGGCCGAACACACCGGCGGTGTCGTCCCCGGAGTATCCAGCCGGAGTGACGTCGGGATATGACTCGGCCGCACGCAAGTACGTGCCAGGCACCTTCACCTTCACGCCCGCCGGTTCGGCCGACGTGGTGAAGTTCCAATACCGGTTCGCCGACGGGGTCGAAGGGACGAAGACGGTCGCGGCCGGGGCATTGTCCACGGTCACCTGGACGCCGACGCGCTTCGGGCCCCAGTGGGTGGAAGTGACCTCCTACGACCGGGCAGGCAACCCGAGCACGGCCAAGAAGTACGAGTTCGGTGTGGAGCAGCCGCCGCGGGACGCCGCCTGGTCGATGGACGAGCCCACCGGCAACGTGGCCGGCGCGGTGGGACCCAGCGGTGCTGCGAATCCGAACGCCGACCTCGTGTTCAGCGGAGGCGCGGCTTTCGGTGAGGCGGGCAACCTCGGCGCGGGCTCGCCGACCGACCGCGCGGTGCGCCTCAACGGTTCGACGCAGTTCGGTGAAGTGAAGCCCTGGACGGACCCCGGCGGCAATCCGGTCACGTTGGTGGACACCAGTCAGCGGTTCATGTTCTCGACGTGGTTGAAGCTCGCCTCCGTTCAGGTGGACCGGGTGGCGATAAGCCAGGCCGCCTCCGACGGGACCGTCTTCGAGCTCGGCTGGATTGTCGGGAAATGGACGTTCAGGCATCGCAAAGCGGACGGCACCGTTCTGACGGCTGCCACGCGGGATATGGCGCAAGCCGGAGATGGGCAGCCATGGACCGCGCACTGGGTTTCTCTGATGGGCGGCTACGACCCGCTCAAGCAAGAACTCTGGCTGCGCACCCAAGCTGAGGGGAGCCGCGAGGTCTGCGTCCCCGACGAGCCATGGAACTGCTCCACCACCCGGGTCATGGCGCCGGAGGTAAAGACGGCCGCCACGACCTGGACGCCGGCGGCCGGCTCCGGGCCCCTGCTGGTCGGCGCGACTCCGAACGGCGCTGCCAAGAGCGCATTCTGGAACGGCTGGATCGACGATTCCCAACTGTGGCCGCTGGCCCACCCCGATGAGTCGGTCCTGAACGTGATCTACACCGAGTCCGTCCAGGACCACGAATTCTCGGGAAAGACGTTGCGCCTGGTGAGCGTCAACTCCGGACACTGCCTGGACGTGGCGGGAGCCGGAACAGAGAACGGCACGAACGTGCAGCAGTGGAACTGCAACGCCCACCCCGCCCAGGACTGGCAGTTCATCGACGCGGGCGATGGCTACTACAAGCTCATCAGTGCCAACAGCGGCAAGTGCCTGGACGTGGACGGAACCGATGGCTCCGGAACCGCCGACGGGCGCAACGTCTGGCAGTACGAATGCAACGGTAGTACTGGCCAGCAGTGGAAGCCGGAGAAGAAGGCCGGCGGATACCTGATCAAGTCGCGGCGGAGCGACAAGTGCCTCGCCGTCGACTCGGCCTCACCGGCCCCCGGCGCGAACGTGCTGCAGTGGTCGTGCGCTGACCCGGTCACCGACGAGCAACTGTGGAACATCACCACATTGAAGCGCCACCACCTCGACGGGATAACGCACCGGCTGCGTGCCGCTAGCACTCAGAAGTGCATGGACGTCGCAAATGGCTCCACCGCCGACCAGGCCCCCGTGGTGCCTTGGGACTGCAATGGCGCAGATCGGCAGAAATGGAAGTTCTCTGATTACGGTGACGGCTACTACATGCTCGCCAACGTCAGCACTCTCAACGGCGACCCGTCGGCGGTCCGATGTCTCGAGGTGGCCGATGCGCAAACGCAGCCCGGTGCCGCCGTCCGGCAGGCCACCTGCGAACCGGGTGCTGAGCACCAACTCTGGAAGGTGGTCGGGGTCGCCGACGACGGCAACCTCGGGTACCGGCTGATCGCCAAGCACAGCGCCATGGTCGCCGACGCCCATGACGAGGGGGCACCCGAAGACGCACGGGTGCTCCAGGCCGCGCCGGGGGAACCGGTACCACCACACCAGATCTGGAAGTTGCAATACCAGTAGTCAGACCTATCGACGAGGCGCCTCCAGTAGGCGGCCGGGCAGCAAGCGCGCTCAACAATTCGCCACTCAGGCGACCGTGCAGGGAATCGATGGGATTGAGTTCGAGTATGAGGAACGCAGTGCCGGTAGTGATGTGCGGCGGGATGCTCGTGGTGGGGCTGGCCGCCCTTCCCGTGCAGGCCGCAGAGGCGGAGATTCCGCAGCGCATCGTGGTCGATCCGGTGGCGACACAGAACTGGGACGCCGATGTCACGGTGACCGGGCAGGTGCAGCAGAACCGGGGTGCGGGCTGGGTGGCGGCGCCGGCAGGCTTGGTGGTGCATTTCGACAGCCCGGATGGAGAACTTCAGGAAACGGCGACGGTGCAGTCCGGCGGCCGGTTCCGTGCGACCTTCTTCCCTGGGCCGGGCAACATCGTTGCGCGGGTGGCCGGCTATGGGCAGGTGACCGAGACATCGGCACGGGTGCTCGGCTGGATCAGCCGGCTGTACGTCGACACTGCTGGGCGACAGGGAGACCAACCCGGTCTACCCGATTCGCGGAAAGGCCTTCGAAGTCCGGCGGACGCTGAAGGCGGTGCGCGGCGAGGCGCTCTCCGCGCGAAAGGTGACGTTGTGGTGGGCGCCCAAGGGCACCTCCGGCTATCCGAAGACCGGCTGGAAGCAAGTCGGTTCCAGTACGACCGACGCCAAAGGCCGGGTGAAGATCAGGGCGACCGCGTGGACGGCCGGGTGGCTGCGCACGAGTTTCGCCGGGGATGCGACATACACCAAGGTCGAGTCGGGCTACCCGTTCCGGGTCTACTACAAGACCGGTTTCGCAGGGTTCAACGCCTCCCCGGAGCCGGCGCGCAAAGGCCAGTATCTGACGCTGAAGGGCCGGTTGATGCGGTGGTCCTCCTCGGCCGGCTGGCAGCCGGTCAAAGGCAAGTGGGTAGGCGCGAAGTACCGCCTCAAGGAACAGACGACCCTGCGGACGCCGTCCTGCACCAACGGCGGGGACGCGACCGACTCGGCCGGCTGGTTCCAGATGCGGTGCAAGACCCCAGCCGACGCCACCTGGATGGCCTACTACCTCAGCCCCTACGCCTCACCTGACACCGGCAAGACCGACCTTCCCACGCAGGCCACCGACTACGTGGACGTCCGGTAACCGTCCGAGCCCCAGTGTGACCGCCCGGCCGGTGACCGTGCCGTGGCAACCGTGGTGCCTTCCAGAGAAATGAGGCGTCAGTGAAGGGTGTGTTGCGTGCGCTGAGCCGGGCGCATGGGCTGATCGCCGCGGTAGCGGTCGCTCTGGCACTGGCGCTGGTGGCCGGGGTGGCCGGTGAGGCGGCGGCCGCAGTGCGGCCCAAATTGTCAGACGACGGCGCCGCACGCCGCCCCGGCACCCAGAAGACGCCCCGCATCAAGGGCAAGGCGCTCAAAGCCCGGACGGGCAAACCCCCCGGCTCGGCGGGAGCACCGATTTCGGCCAAGGCGCCCGCACCGGTATGGCCGGTGCCCGGCGAGGGCACGGCGGACCTGGCAGTCCTTCGCGCCGGCATCAAAGGCAAGGACGCTCAAACGTCCGGAGCCTGGGTGCGGGCAGGCAAGTTGCCGGTGTGGGCGGCAGCACCCACGGCCCGCAAAGGGGAGAGGGCGGTCGCCTCAGCTGTTCCTCCGCGCGTGCGGGTGCGGATGGCCGACCGCAAGACCGCGAAGGCCACGCGCACAGAAACGGTCATGGCGATGTCGGCGCCGCAGGCCGGAAACGTCAAAGTGGGGTTGAGCTACGCCCAGTTCAAGAACGCCCATGGAGGTGACTGGGCCTCCCGGCTGCGTTTGGTGAAGCTGCCGGCCTGCGCGCTCACGAGCCCAGAGCAGACGCGGTGCCAGCAGCGCACGGTGCTGCCCACCGTCAACGACACCAAGACGGCGACGCTGTCGGCCGACGTGGCCGTGGCCGCCGAGCCCGCGCAGGGGGCCGCGCCCACCGCAGGGACCACGACGGTGCTCGCTGCGGAGGCGGGCGCTTCCGGACCGTCCGGCGACTGGGGCGCCACCAGCCTGTCCCCGGCGTCCAACTGGAGCGCGGGCAGCAATACCGGGGAGTTCTCCTGGAACTATCCGATGCGGCTGCCGCCGGTTCCCGGCGAGCTGATGCCCGAGGTCACCATCGGCTACAGCTCGGGGGCCGTGGACGGCAAGACCGCCGCCGACAACTCCCAGGCGTCCTGGATCGGTGACGGTTTCGACTACTGGCCGGGATACATCGAACGCAAGTACAAGCCGTGCATCGATGCCGGCCACGCCTCCGGCGACCTGTGCTGGGGACGCCAGAACGCCGTCCTTTCCCTGAACGGCCGGTCCACCGAACTGCTGTACGACAGCGCCGCCCAGACCTGGCGCCCTCGCAACGATGACGGCTCCACCATCGAGCGGCTGACGGGTGCCACCAATGGCGACCACGATGGCGAGTACTGGAAGCTGACCGATCTGGACGGTGTGGAGTACTTCTTCGGGATCAATCGTCCTGACAACTGGACGAACGGAGAGAAGGAGACCAACTCGGCGTGGACCGTGCCGGTCTTCGGTGACAAATCCGGCGAACCGTGCTACGACAGCGATTTCAAGGACGCATGGTGTCAGAAGGCCTGGCGATGGAATCTCGATCACGTCGTCGACCCGCACAACAACACCATCACTTACTTCTACGGCAAAGAGACCAACAACTACACTCGCTACCAGCAGACGAGCGGTGGCACTAAATATGACTCCGGCGGCTATCTGAGCCGCATCGACTACGGCCAGCGCAAGGGCTCCACCTACGGCACCCCGGCCACCGGACGAGTCCGCTTTACCCTGTCCGACCGGACGGACCTGCCGGACGACCGCATCTGCGACGACGGCGACACCTGCGGATACGCCAAGACCTCGCCGACCTTCTTCAACCGCAAGCGCCTGACGAAGATCACCACCAAGCTCCGCGACAACCAGGTGGCCAGTACCGAAGACCCCGGGTACGCCACCGTTGACATCTGGGATCTAGGGCAGACCTATCAGAACGGCGCGCTCTGGCTGCACACCATCGACCAGACCGGTCATAACGGCGGCGAGACGAAGGCGCCCCGCATCACCCTGTTCGGTCAGCTCATGACCAACCGCGTGGTCACCGGCCGCTCCGGCACCGGCGTCGACGCCCTCCCCGGATACGACCGGCCCCGCCTGGTCGGCGTCGACAACGGCACCGGTGCGACCACCAGCGTCGGCTATTCCGACCCTTATGCCGACCCGACTCCGGCGGGGGACTGCGTCTATTCGGCCGGCAACATGCCCGATCCCAAGCACAACTCCAAACGGTGCTTTCCCGTGAAGTGGGAACAACCCGACGGCAAGCTGATCAACGACTGGTACCACAAGTACGTCGTCGACTACATCATCGAGGCCGACAACACCGGGCAGTCCAGGTCCCAGATCACCAGCTACGCCTATCTCGGCGACGCCGCGTGGCGGTACGCCGAGGACGACGGCATGACCAAGGACAAATGGCGCACCTGGTCGCAGTGGCGCGGCTACACCAAGCTCCGCACCGTCAGCGGTGACGGCCAGAATGGTGAACAGCAGTCCCGCACCGAGACCACCTACGCCCGCGGAATGGACGGCAACTACCAGGGCAAGGGCAACGCCCGGCAAAGCGTCACCGTCACCGACTCCAAGAACCTGCTCGGCGGAATCAGCGACCTCGACCCACTCGCAGGCGCCGTCCTGGAGACCCGTACCTTCAACGGTGCCTTCACCGACGCCGCCGAGACCGAGGCGAACGTGTCGCGGCCCAAATGGACCAAGACCCTCAGCCGCACTTTCCACGACACCAACTCCGACGACGACATTACCGTTGACGGTGGACGCGTCCAGCCGCAGTGGACCCGGGGGCGTTCTCGCAAGGCCGACGGCACCGACTTCAACACCCAGACCACCTACGACTATGACGGTCTCGGCCGCACAGTCGCCGTCGACAACGAAGGCGACATCACCACCTCCGCCGACGACACGTGCTCACGCACCGTCTTTCCCAGCGGCGCTGCGCCGGGCGGCGCGATTCAGTCCCTGCCGATCCGCACCCTCTCCGTCTCCGTCGACTGCGACAACGACGCCAGCCACGAGCCCAACCTGGTCCCCGCCGACATGATCTCCGACGCAAAGATCATTTATGACGGCAAGGGTTACGGCGCCTACCCAACGGTCGGCAACGCCACCAGCACGGAGAAGGTCACCGGCGTCTCGGGCGGTCGCTCCACCATGACGCCCGCCGGCACCACCACCTACGACGGATACGGCCGCGTCCTGCAGGCCACTCAGGTCGGAGACCCCGCCACCACAGGCGACGACCGCATCACCAAATCGACCTACACCGACTCCGCCGAGGGCTGGCTGAAATCCAGCACCCTCACCACGCCGCCCGTCAGCGTAGGAGGCGCGGCGCCCGCCGGATTCACCACGACCATCGAGTACAACCCCGCCCGCGGCATGCCCACCAAGATCACCGACCCCAACGGGCGCGTCGGCGAGGGCCAGTACGACGGGCTGGGACGCCTCATCCGGGCCTGGCTGCCCAACAACACCCGCAACAGCAACCCCGACCGGCCCTCGACCACCTACGCCTACGCCTTCCCCAGCGACGGCAACCCGGTCTCGGTCACCACCAAGACGCTCACCAAGACCAGCCCCCTCACCTACGAGACGTCCGTCGACCTGCTCGACGGCATGCTGCGCCCCCGCCAGTCGCAGAACGAAGCGGCCGGCGGCGGACGGACGATCACCGACACCAAGTACGACAGCCGCGGCCTGGTCGACAAGACCAACGCCGCCTACGTACTGACCGGCAACCCGTCAGGCGTCCTGACCACCGCCGACGACAACCAGGTCCCCAGCCAGACGCTCAGCACCTACGACGGCGCCGAACGAATCCTCACCACCACGCTCTACAGCTTCTCTACCAAGAAGTGGACGACCGCCAACCAGTACGACGGTGAGCGCACCACGGTCGTCCCACCCTCAGGGGCGATGCCCTCGGCCACACTCACCGATGCTCTGGGCCGGACGGTGGAGACGCGCCAGTACAAGACCACCGACCTGGCCGGC
Source organism: Actinomadura sp. NPDC048955 (assembly GCF_040649435.1). Classification (NCBI taxonomy): domain Bacteria; kingdom Bacillati; phylum Actinomycetota; class Actinomycetes; order Streptosporangiales; family Thermomonosporaceae; genus Actinomadura; species Actinomadura sp. NPDC048955. The sequence continues at coordinate 100,959 of NZ_JBEZJI010000009.1, read as the reverse complement.
CCTTACCTGGCGTCCACTGTCACCTACGACGGGGCGGGGCGTCCGGCCGAGGCCCGCGACGCTGCGGGCAACCTCTGGAAGACCACCTACGACGTCCAGGGCCGCCCGGTCACCGGCAGCAGTCCTGACAAGGGCACCTCGACCGTCACCTACGACTTCTTCGACCAGGTCAGCACCGCCAAGGATGCTCGCGGCGCCACGCTCGGCTACAGCTACGACAACCTTGGCCGTCCACTGGAGGTCAGGAACGGCACGACGCCGCTGACCTCCATGACCTACGACACCGTCCCCTACGCCAAGGGCCTGCCCGCCACCTCGACCCGCCACATCGGCAGCGACAAGTACGTCACTGCGATCACCGGCTATGACGGGCTTTACAACGCCAAGGGGACGACCGTCACGATTCCGGCGTCCGAGGGCGCGCTCGCCGGGACCTACACCACCGCGCAGTCCTACAACTTCAACGGCTCCCCGCTCACCACGTCCTATCCGGCGGTCGGAGGCAGCACAGGACTGCCCGCCGAGGACGTCACCACCGAGTACAACGACGACGGTCTGCCCGAATGGACACACGGCCTGGCCACCTATGTCGCCGACACGGTCTACGACGGTCATGGCGACATCACCCAGCTGGCCATGGCAGCGGTGTCGGACAAGTTCCTCTGGCAGACGTTCGACCGGGACCCGGCCACCAACCGCCTGACTCGCTCCACCGTCAAGCGCCAGTCTTCGACCGCCACCTTCGACCTGGAAACCAAGTACGACTACACCGATGCCGGCTCGATCAGGTCGATCCTGACCAACGCCGCCGGCAAGGCGCCCGACCGCCAGTGCTACACCTACGACTACGCCCAGCGCCTCTCCGAGGCTTGGTCGACCACGAACTCCGACTGCAACGCCGCGCCGACCTCCACCACCATCGGCGGCCCGGCCCCCTACTGGACCAGTTACCAGTACGACGCCACCGGCAACTACGGCGACAAGGTCGGCAACCGCACCAAGGAAGTTCAGCACGCCTTCACCGGCGGACCCACCGCAGACAAGACCCGCACCTACACCTACCCCGCACCTCTCGGCGACGACGGCGCCAACAGCCCCCACGCGCTGAAGTCGCTCAACGAAACCGACGGGACCACCGAGACCACCGCCCTGTACACCTACGACAAGGTCGGCAACACCGTCACCCGCCCCGGCCAGAAACTGGTCTGGGACGTCGAAGGCAACCTGTCCAAGGTCACCGATGACGCGGGCAAGGAACTGGCCAGCTACATCTATGACGCTGCCGGCAACCGCCTGATCCGCAAGGACACCAACGGCAAGACCCTCTACCTGCCCAGCCAGGAAATGAAGGTGTCCCCGAGCGGAACCGTCACCGCGGTCCGCTATTACAGCCACGCCGGTCAGAACGTCGCCTACCGGACGGGCACCTCCAGCTCCACCGTCCAGTTCCTCGTTCCCGACTACCAGGGCAGCGCCGACACCACCGTCAACGCCGTCGACCAGGACAACTGGAGCGTCCGCCGATTCGCCCCGTTCGGCAACGAGCGCAGCAGTCCTATCGGTCTGTGGCCCACACTGATGGACAAGGGCTACGTCGGCGGCACCAAGGACACCACCACCGGCCTCACCCACCTAGGCGCGCGGGAGTACGACCCGGTCACCGGCCGCTTCCTCAGCGCCGACCCCGTCACCGGCGGCGGCGACCCCCTCACCGCCAACGGCTACTCCTACGCCGGCAACAACCCCATCGACCACTCCGACCCCACCGGCCAGTACCGCGACGGCGGCTTCCGGCCAGGGCCCAGCAGCTACGGCAACGACGGACCACGCGAACGCTGGGACAACGCCAACCAGCACCGCAACTCCTTCAGAAGAGGAGGAGGCGGCGGCGTCTACCTCGCGCCACCGCGCGCACCCAGCGGCGGCGGCTGCTGGGTCGGCTGCAACGGCACCGCGAGCCCTAACCCGGTACCGGTCAAGAAGCCCTGCGGCTGGAGCTGCAAGGTCGGCAAGGTCGGCGGCTTCCTGAAGAAACACCAGGCCACCATCGCCGGAATCGCAGCAGGCGGCCTATGCACCGCAATCAGCGGCGGCAGCGCAGTAGTCGGCTGCGCTGCCATCGGCGGATGGGTCTACGGCGTGGTCTCGTACCACCAGAACACCCCATCCGACCAACAAACCCTGCTAGGCGGCTTCAAAGCCGGCATCACCGGAGCAGCAATAGACGCCGGCCTCGCGGTAAGCGGCCTACTGGCCGCCAAAGCCGCGGCACCCGTCCTCAGAAGAGTCGCCCCAAAAATAGTCCAGAAGATCGCAGGCAAGGCGAAGGGCGGCGCCCCGGGCCGTGCGGGCAGCGCGGCAAAGGCGGTACCCGCCGCCGCAAAGAAGGCCGGAAAAGCAGCAGACGACGCTCCTGCCGGAGGCGGAGCAGGCTGCCCGCGCAACAGCTTCGTAGGGGGGACCGCTGTCCTCATGGCCAACGGATCCGCCAAGCCGATCGAAAAGATCAGGCTCGGAGACAAGGTAATGGCCACCGACCCGACTACCGGCAAGACGTCAGCCCGACCGGTCCTCGCCACGATCACCGGCAACGGGACCAAACACCTGGTCGAGCTCACCGTCGACACCGACGGCAAGCGCGGCCACAAGGCTGGCGTTCTGGTCGCCACCGACGGCCACCCCTTCTGGGTGCCCGCAGCCAGCAAATGGATCGTCGCTGGCAAGCTCAAGCCCGGCATGTGGCTCCGCACCAGCGTAGGCACTTATGTCCAACTCACCGCGATCAGAACCTGGACCCAACGCCAGCGGGTCCACAACCTCACCGTCGGCGCCGACCATACGTTCTACGCACTCGCAGGCGCGACAGCGGTCCTGGTTCACAACACCGACCCCTGCAAGATCTCTGGCCCTTACCACAGGGTGAAATCCAGGTCCCAGACAGTCGAGGGAATTCAGCAGATCGTCGACACCGGTCAAGTTTGGGGCAGGACCGCACGTGGTGGATCGCGTCCAGCGGTTCAGGCATACCCTGGCCCACTACCCGAAGGGGCGGTGGGAGTCGAGTTCTACACTGAAGCGGTTCCCTCGGAGTGGGCCTGGACGCGCGCAGGCAGACTGAAGCCTGGCCTAGCGTACGTTCAGTGGCATGTCGGCAACGAGGGGGTTGTCGAATCGATCGACGGTGAATTCGCCCAGATCGATGTCATCATCTCAAGGTTCGCCCTTGGGGAATGAAGTTTCGGGAATGATTAAATGGGCCTTACTGCAATTCCTAACCGAGAGCTTCCGCAGTACGACTGGAAAATGGTTGCTCTAGTTCCCATTCCTTGGCGCGACTTCTCAGCTCGTTGGGAGGTTGACTTCGAAGAAAATGTAGAGTGGGAGGCTCCGGGGCCAGTCGCGCATGCGAGTGCTCGTGGCGATGATTCAGGGGTATGGTACGCATTGGAGCACCACTATGATTACCCTCGCCCTGGCGTATATGTTTTCGTGCCTTCGGGGACCCATAATCCACTCAAGGTGCTAGCTGAAGACCTCGGCTTGCCTGTCGATTTCCTTGTATCGATGCGCGTATAGGTGATCGGGTTGGCTCGCTGGGCTGAAGCGTCGTGCGGGGCGCCCTCGGGCTGGTACTGCGGCCGCAGCACCGCCACGTGGTCCTGGGGAATCGCAAGGCGATCGCACCGCTAAAAGATCAGCGTGGTCGGAAGTACCTCATCGGCTTGCGGAAGGGACGCGTGTTCCTCTCTCGCAGTCGGGGAGCTGCGGGAGCCAGTTTTGGGAGCCACCGCAGTCAGACTCCGATCGACTCAGGTCGACTTGATCAGGGCGTTTGTGCAGGTGAGAGGCTCCCCGTTCGACTTGGATCGACCTAGATCGACTTGTCTGCTTTGCTTCACACCGAAGAGGCCACTGGTTCGAACCCAGTATCGCCACCCCAAGTTTCCGCAGGTCACAGCGTTGCCCGCGGCGCGATCTCGTGTGTCCCGATGACCGCTTCGTAGTCTCGGGAGCCGGCCGGGGAGCCAATGCGTACGCTTCGCAGATTCCCGAAGCGCTCACTTGAACGGTCGTCGGGGTCGGTCGAGAGACTGGCCGCGCGCGGGCTGGAGAGGTCAAGCCTGCGGCTGTCCCCGGCGGAGTCGTTGCCTACGCGCTTGCCTGAAAAACTCTGAGCGGTTCCGGTCGGCCATCCACGATGATGGACCACGTGTCCTTGGCTCAAACTCTGCTGCACAGCGCCCCTTCCCAGGTGACGATCGAATTAGGTCCGTCGCCTGGTAGCGATGGTTCGGCCCCGAGAGCCCCACGCTTGAGTACAAGGCCGACATGAGCACCAGCATCGCCAAGGCCGTGGCCGCGTGGGCCAACACCTATGGCGGTCTGGTTCTGGTCGGTGTCACCGATGACCGCCGCGTCACCCGGCGTCAAAGAGAAGACGCTCGAACGTGTGTCCGAGCACTGCCACGGCGCCATCGAGCCCCATGGGTGCCCGAGATCGTTCCGGTCCCGATGGACGACGACTCAGGCAAGTAAGTCCTGGTCATTCGCGTCGTCCCCGGCGTCGGGCCGCGGCCGTTGCTAGTCGATGGGGCGGCGCCCGTCCGGCACCACAACACCACTCACCCGGCCAGCTGGCAGCAACTCGCCGCGCTGTTCGCAGAAGGCGACACGCGAGTGCAGTCCGACCCGTGGGCCATCCATCGCCCCGACACACCACGTGATTCATTCGGCGGCGCCGACGAGCATGTGAACCTCATCATCTGCTCCGGTCTCAACATCGTCATCGACCCCCGGGCGGCCTGGCGGCCCCTACGCGAGCAAGACGTCGACCAGTTGGCCGACGCGCTGAACCGTTCGGACTGGTCGGCCAGCCACCGGCTTGATTTCAGATGGTGGCGGCTGCAGCATTCGCAAGTTCCACCGCCGCGGGCACAACCGGTCCCGCACGATCAGGCTGCCAGTGGCAGGGACTACCGCCGGGCTGGATCTCAACCCACCCGGTTCCCGTCGAAGCGCTGCTGTCGGCTGAGATGCCGGGCGGCTACGGGCAGACCGCCACCCACCTGCTGGTGCATCTGGACGTCATCATCCGCATTCCGCCGCTACGAGGAGGTCGGCCTCGCCCTGCCCACGGCGCGGTCCCAGGGCGGGTTCCGCCTCTACACGGATGACGACATCGCGCGCCTGCTGGTCATCAAGCGGATGAAGCCGCTCGACTTCACCCTCGAAGAGATGCGCGGCCTGCTGATCATCCCGGATCAGCTCCAATCCGCCGACACCGACGAGGCCACGCGCACCGATCTCACCAAACGCCTGACCGCCTACCGCTCGCTGGTAGAGGAACGCTGCCGGAAGATCCGCGCCCGGATCTCAGACGCCGAACAATTCACGGCGGAACTGGCAATCGAACTGCGCAGGCACCGTCACTAGTGCCGTGCCAGGCAACGCTCGCCCTGCCTGCCCTTGCGAGTAGTTGCAGGTATGAGCAGGGCTCCGGGCTCGGTAAAGCCACGGTCATGGTCTGCCGCGTACGAGGCCTCGGGCCGATCGGCGCTGCCAGAGACCGAGTGACCCTCGATGTCGTGAAACCACTTTCCCCGCATGATCGAGCTCAGGTCAGCACGATCAGTGAGTCCTCGAGCTGGCGGCGGCATCCCGCGTACAAACTCTCTGTATGTCATCGGCCACTTTCTGCGGCGGCGCAGGCGGTCACGTGGCGGAGATCTCGGCCTGTACGCACCGAGCCCGGTTTCCGTGCCGCCCGGTACCGCCACGTGCCGATTCCTTTCGAACCCGCCGAGCAGTCAGCGCGGAGCAGGCCGCGACCGCGGAGCGATCAGGTTAGGGTGCGAGCGGGCTCTGCAGCCAGGCGCCGAGCCCAGGGTGTGCCTGCGGCCGCGCCCAGCACGAGCCGTTCGTGAGGCGGTTCCGGTCCGACCGGGCGCCAGACGAGGTCCGGATCATCGGCCGAGCTGCTCCGGGTCCGGAGAGCGACCAGGGCGTTCTCGGCGATGAGCCGGTGGCGGAACAGCGTATGGCTGCCGTGATCGTCGGGAACCGTGTCCGGGGTCCAGCCGTGTTCGTGCAGCCGCGTGAGAACGGCGGCCGCGTACCCGGGGGCGCGTTTCGACGGGAACCACAGCAAACGCTGGCCGTACAGGTCGGGCCAGGTCAGTCTCGGCCTGTCGGCGAGGGGGTGGCGGCTGTGCAGGACGATGCCCAGCGGCTCGTCGCCGACCGTTCGCAGCCGGAGCCCCGAGGTGTCCGCGGGCATGCGCAGGATTCCGAAGGCCAGGGAACCCGCGAGGAGCAGGTCGCGTTGCAGGTGGGAGTCGACCCGCTGGTAGGCGGGTCGCAGCCGCCGGTCGGGCGAGATGGCGTGCTCCGCTGCGGCCAGCACGGACTGCGGCACGCCCCGGCACACGCCGACGGTCACCACCGGGGCCTCGGCGCGTGCTGCCGAGATTGACGAACTCAGCTCGCCCAGCGCCCGGTTGACGCCGTCCAGCAAAAGCCGTCCTGCCTCGGTCAGTTCCATCCCCTGGGGCAGGCGCCGGAAGAGTTGCGTGCCGATGCGTCGCTCCAGCCTCCGGATCTGCTGGCTGAGGCTGGGCTGAGCGATGCGCAGACGCCGGGCCGCCTCGGTGACGGTGCCTGCCTCGGCGACAACGACGAAGTAGCGCAGGTGCCGCAGCTCCAAGCCGGAAAGGTCGTCCGCACCCGGTTCACCCACTCTGATCAGTGCCCATAGGTTCCAGCCTATAGAGGGGGCGGCGAATCAGTCCTGGCTCTGCCGGAGCCGCCTGCCGTTGACTTGAGGCATGTACGTGATCGTGCTCAAGTACCACGCACCTCTGGCCGTCATCGACGCGCTCAAGGACGCCCACTACACCAACCCCGCTGGTCTGTTCGCCCTGGGGATGGTGCGTTTCGCGGGCCCGCTGGAGCCCCGCACCGGCGGTTTGATCATCGCGGACGGCGAACCGTCGGCGATCGAGGCGGCCGTCGCGTCCGATCCGTTCATCACCCAGGGCGCCGCCACCGCCGACATCCTCCGGTTCGAACCCACCTGGACGCCGGGAGAGGCCGCTGAGGCGCCAGGCGTCCCGTGACGAACGCGGGCGCGGGGTTCCCGTCGGCGAGGTTCCGGTAGCCGACGGGGGCTGCCGCATCCCGATCGTGCTGGGGCCTGCGTTCAGACCCGCGTCTGCGGAACCGCCGGCGCGGGTGGTCGTGGCCGTATCCCATGCCGGCGTGCAGCGTTGCTGGTGGTCGTCGGTGCGGGCCGCGCCGGGCGCGGATGTGCGGGGTGCCGCGCACGAGCGGCTTCAGGCCGCGGCCCACTTCAGTGCGGAACCGCCCAGGCCATGATGTCGGGCAGCAGGCCACCGCGACGCAGCCAGCGGGGTCGGTCGTCGTCTCGACCTGGCCGCGGGCCACGGCCTCGCGGACGGGCCGCCCGCCGTGGGACACCCAGATGATCGCTTCCCCGCGGCGTCTTACGGGGAGGTCAGGGTGGCCATTACGCGGTCCGGTTCCCAATGGGCGCGGAACGAGGTGATCAGGCCGTCGTCATCGACGGTGTAGACGGTCAGGCAGTCGATCGTCGTGGTGGTCCCGCCGTCCAGCGTCGCGGTGATGGTGACGACGTTGGCGCAGGCGGGGCCGTTGGCGAACGAGTCGCTCACCCGGAAGTGGAACTTGCGCACCCGGGCGATGTTCTCGTCCCAGAACCGCTCGATCCCATCCGGCCCCCGGTGCCCCTTGCCCTCGGGATCGAGCATCGAGGGGCCGACGGGGTCCTCGATGACGGCGTCTGGGCCGAACAGCGCGAGCCACTCCTGCTTGCGCCCGCCCGCGGCCGCGGCCATCGCCGCGCGTACCGCCCGGCGCGCGGGGTGTTCGCTGTCCGGCGCGTCCCAAATGACTGTGCCCATGGAAGAAACTGTAACGTGTTCTCATTTCTGGTCCAACGGTCTCCACCGACCCTTCAGGCAGGTACGCGGCCGCGCCGAGTCTTCCCCTGAGCGTTCCACGGTGTCCGAACCATCTGGCCGCCATTTGCGGCACTGTGCCCCCACGCCGCCCACCCGGCCCAGAGCGGCAGCAATGCCGCGGCGGCGCCCTCGCGGGGACGTTCGGAAGGACCGGGCGGCTTTAGGGCTCCAGCCGATGCGCCCAGAAATCAAGGAGTCCAGCGACCATGACCTGATCGCAAGCTCGTCGTCGCCTGCCGGTGTGAGTCCGGTCCAGGTGACTGCCAGGGAGCCCGGTAGCAGGCTGGCGACTCAGTCTGGGAACGGGGTGGGGTGAAGCCCTGCGTCGGAAAGCGGGTGTGTCAACCTAACGGCCCGGTCTTGGTGGGGTGAGTAGTCAGTGGCTGGTGAGCCGGACCTCGGAGGCGAACTGGAAGGCGTTCAGGGGTGTCTTCCAGCGCCTGGTCCAGCGTTGCTGCCCTTGCCGGTGGGGTCCAGGCTCCCAGCGTCATGTAGACGCACTTGAGGGCTGCGGCCTCGTTGGGAAGTGTCGACGGACCCGAGGATGTGCTCGCGCTCACACCCGGGCCGGATGCGGATGAGCGGGCTGCCACGCACGAGTGATTTCAGGCCGAGACCCGCCTCAGTCGGAACCGCCTGGGGCATGTTGTCGGGCGGTAGGTCGCCGCGACGCAGCCAGCGGGTCGTCACCCGCTGCCCTCACCCGCGAGGCCACACCCACCTGGCGCGGGACCTGACCTGGAACTCGGGCCAGAGACGGCAAGGTGCGGACGGGGGTGAACTGAACAGGTGTCACTTGGAGGGAGCTGCCGGTTCTGTGGCGAGTTCGGAGTCTTGAGTGTGTGGGGTAGGAGGCCGTTGAAGCTCGGTGCCTTCGATGTCGAGGTCGGGCAGGAGGCGGTTCAGCCATTTGGGCAGCCACCAGGCGGCGTGGCCGGTGAGGGCGAGGATGGCGGGGACGAGGGTCATCCGGACCAGGAAGGCGTCGGTCAGGATGCCGGCGGCCAGGCCCAGGGCGATGGGTTTGAGGGTGAGGTCGTCGGTGGTGACGAACCCGGCGAAGACGGCGAACATGATGAGCGCGGCGGCGGTGATGACACGGGTGGCGTGCTTGGATCCGGCCAGCACGGCCTCGCGCGGACGGCCGGTGTGGACGTACTCCTCGCGAATTCGCGAGACCAGGAAGACCTGGTAGTCCATGGCCAGGCCGAACAGCACGGCGATCACCACGATCGGCATGAAGCTGAAGACCGGTCCGGTGGTGGCGACGCCGAACTTCTCGGCGAGCCAGCCCCATTGGAAGACCGCGACGACCGACCCGAACGCGGCACCAGCCGACAGCAGGAACCCGGCCGCAGCCTTGACCGGGACGAGGAGCGAGCGGAAGACCAGCAGCAACAGCAGCAGTGAGAGCCCGACCACGACGGCGGTGAAGGGCGCCAGCGAGTCGCGCAGCCGGTCGGAGACGTCGATGGCGGCGGGGGTGGAGCCGGTGACCAGGACCTCCGCCCCCGCCACGGTGCCGAGTGCGGGCGTGCGGGCGCGGATGTCGCGGACGAGCCGCTGGGTGGCCTGGGTGCGCGGGCCTTGGGCGGGGACGAGGTTGAGGACCGCAGTGCGCCCATCGGTGCCGGGCTCGGCATCGCTGACCGAGATCACGCCGGGCAGGTCGAGCTCTTCGGCGATCTGGGCGGCGGCCCGTACCGGGTCGCCGCCGCGGCGGGTGTGGACCAGGACCAGCAGCCGGCCGTTGTTGCCGGGGCCGAAGGCGGTGGAGATCAGGTCGTAGGCCTTGCGCTGGGTGGAGGCGGGGTCGGCGGTGCCGTTGTCGGGCATCGCCAGCTCCAGCTTGAGCGCCGGGAGCGCCATCGCCCCCAGGACCAGAAGCACGGCCGGGATGGTGAGCAGCGGACGGCGGGTGACCAGGCGGGCCCAGCGCAGCCCGCCCGCCCCGGCGCGTTCGGACCGGGCGGCGCGTGATCCGGGGCGCGGGCGCAGGCGGTCGCCTGCCAGGCCGAGCAGGGCGGGCAGCAGGGTGATGGCGGCTGCCACCGCCATCAGTACGGTCAGCGCGGCGGCCAGGCCCATGACGGTCAGGAACGGGATGCCGACCACGCTCAGCCCGGCCAGCGCGATGATCACCGTCAGGCCGGCGAAGACGACGGCGCCGCCCGCGGTGGCCACGGCACGCGCCGCCGATTCTTCGGCGGCCATCCCGTCGGCGAGTTGGGCGCGGTGCCGGGAGCCGATGAACAGCGCGTAGTCGATGCCGACGGCCAGGCCGACCATCAGCGCCAGGCTGGGGGCGGTGTCGGAGATGGTGGCGAGATTGGAGGCCAGCATCAGCCCCAGCAGCCCGATCACCAGCCCGGTGATCGCGGTGACCAGGGTCAGCCCGGCGGCCAGCAACGACCCGAAGGTGACCACCAGCACGATCACGGCGACCGCGACGCCGATGACCTCGCCGATGCCCGCGTGCATGCCCGCGGTGCTGTAGACCGACCCGCCGACCTCGGCGCGCATACCGTTCGCGCGGGCCGCGGCGGCGATGTCCTCCAGCGCGGTGACGCTGGCGTCATCCAGGACGTCCCGCTTGATCGGGTACAGCACCTGGGCGAGCGCGGTGCGGCGGTCGGCCGAGATGGTCCCGGTCTCGAACGGGTCGGTGGCCTCGGCGACCTGCGGCGCCGTACCCGCCTGCCGGACCGCGTTGCCGATGCGGGCCCGGTGGGCCGGGTCGTCGACGGTGGTGCCGGGCGGGACGGCGAACACCATCTGCGCGGTGACGCCGGTCGCCTCGGGCAGGGAACGTTCCAGCAGGTCGATGCCCTGTTGGGATTGCGAGCCGGGGATGGTGGCCTCGCTGTCCAGATGCGAGCCGAACGCGGCGAAACCGCCCCCGGCCAGCACCAGCAGGACCAGCCAGCCTGCCAGAAACCGCAGGCGGTGGCGAAACGCGGTCCGCCCGAGCCGGTAGAGCAGGGTCGCCAACGAAGGTCCTCTCAGAGATGTGCACCAGTGCGTCAGGTGCGGCTGGTCGGGAGAAGCAGCGCGGTCAGCACGGCGTTGAACGCCTGCTCGATGACATCGGCGGTGACGGCCTCGGGGTCGGCGAGGTGCTCGTTGACCAGACCGTTGGTGAGGCAGTGCAGGATCAGCCCGGCCAGCTCCGGCGGGACGGCCGGGCCGGTGCCGGTGCGATCGGACACCTCGGCGACGGCCCGGGCGGCGGTGTCGCGCTGCGCGCGGCGCATCGGGGCCAGCACGGCCCGGGTCTTCTCGTCGCGGGCGGCGCGGGCGGCGAACTCCAGACCGAGCTGGCCGTGCCCGGTGTCGGTGACGATTCGGGCGGTGATCAGTGCGGCGACCCGCTCGATCAACGCGCCCGTCTCGCCGCCGCCGTCGATCTCGGCGGTCACCGTGGCCCGCTCGTCCTCGGCGCCCTGGCTGAGGACGGCGCCGAACAGTTCCTGCTTTCCGCCGAAGTTGGAGTAGACGGCGCCCTTGGTGAAGCCGGCGGCGTGGGCGATGTCCTCGATCCGGGCGTCGTCGTAGCCGCGTTCGGTGAACACTCGCACCGCTTCGGCCAGCAGCCGCCGCCGGACCTCCTCGCGTGGGACCCGCCTCGCGGGCCCTCGGTTGTCGGTCATGGCCGGACCGTAGCATACTTTAGGTATTCAATACTTTTGGTATCGACTGTGGAGATCCCTTGACCACCTCATTCCGTCGCGTCCTCCCACCGGCCGCGGGAGCGCTGCTCCTGCTCGCGGCCCTCACCGGCTGCGGCGCCTCGGCCGACGACGCCCGACCGGAAAGGCGCTCCTTCGGCCCGGTCGGCGACCGCCTCACGATCGTCAAGGACTCGGGCGACCTGGACATCCGGCCCGCCGACGTGGACGAGGTCCAGATCACCCGCCGGTTCGACCGATGGGCGCTCATCGGCGGCGTCCCGACCGCGACCTGGAAGTTCACCGGCGACCGGCTCACCCTGGCCACCGACTGCGGCACCCTGATCGGCGGCTGCGCGGTGCGCTACAAGGCCCTCGTCCCCCGCGGCCTCGCCCTGAACATCGAGGGCGACAACGGAACGATCTCGGCCACCGGCCTCAGCACCGCGCTCGGCGTCCGCACCACCAACGGCGCGATCGCGGTCACCGCCGCCACCGGCCCGCTCGTCCTGCGCACCGAAAGCGGCGAAGTGCGCTCCTCCTCCGCCCGATCAGAGCACGTCTCCGCCTTCTCACAGAACGGAAACGTCACCCTTTCCTTCGCCGCCGCGCCACGGCAGGTGGCGGTGAAGACCGAGAACGGCGAGGTGGACATCACGGTCCCGCGCACCTCCTACAAGGTCACGACCTCCACAGACAGCGGCGACGTCCACACCGCCCTCCCCAACGACGCCGTCGCTCCACGCTCGATCACCGCCCGCACCGACAGCGGAGCGATCACTCTGAAAACGACAGCAACCCGTTGACCCTCGTCCTGGACACCGTGCGTGGGGGACGGGGTCCGGCTCTGTTGAACCATTCGTCAACGGGGCCAGCGTCGCAGGTCGTTCGACACCCGGGCGTTGGGGACCATCGCGGTGACGGTCAGTACGCCCAAGCCCGCGACGATAACCGTCCGATGTGATCACAATCCGGGCGTCTTCGATGAGTGGCGGGGAGAAATGGCTGCCTGCTCCGGTATGGCGCATGGGTGCTGAGAGGTACCGATCTGGGCACGACCGCAGGGGAGCGCTGTGTTCGTGAAGGCTGGCCGGCACCTGGTCGGTGCCATAGTCGCCTGCGCGGCGTTCGTCGTGCAGGATGTCGTCATCTACGCCGGTCTGCTCGCGTGCGCAGTCGTTGCTGATGCGGACACCGGCGGCCCACTGGCGGGGCCTTTGCTGGTGCTCTTCGCCGGCCTGGTAGGCGCACTCCTGATGCCGCTGCTGTTCTTGCCGGCCAGCGTCATCGGAGAGGCCGCCGCGAAGAGCGGGCGTCTGCTCACCAAGTGGCTCGTCACCTCGGCCATCGCCGGAGTGTTGGCTATGGGCTATGTGTTTCTTGCCGCCGTGGCCACCGGCGTTGGCATCGCGCACTCCCTGCTGGCAAGCATCCAGGCTTTGCGCTCGATCACCACGGCTGGGGCTCCGCGGACGCTCCATCGACGACAGCCATCGGGATCGCCAGCCCGATCAGCGCGCGCCGCAGGCCCACGCCTTTGGAGGACGCGATCGAGTCGACCATGTTCTGGGCGCTGACCTTGCCCATCCGCTCGTAGCCGAGCAGCTGCCCGGTGGTCAGGTCGTGGAAGTCGCTGCGGCGCTTGAGCACGCAGTCCTCGGCGAGCTTCTCGATCCAGACGTCGCCGACGCCCTCCATGTCGGCTGGCCAACGCTCTCACGCGAGACTGCGTTACGGATGCCACAACGTCGACTTTGCCCTCTCGTGCCGGGCTCTTGCCCGGGCTCAGGCTCTGCCTCACCGAACAATGCGTAGCGTGAAACCGTGTCGGATGAGATCACGCGCTCACAAATCCTTGAGGTCGCCACCCGCCTGTTCGGGCAACTCGGCTATGACGGGACCTCATTGCAGCTGATCAGTGACGCCCTCGGCGTCGGCACCGCAGTTGTCGCCGAGGTGGCTGGAGACAAACGCGCTCTCTACCAGGAGGTCATGCGGCGGGCATTCGAGGCGGAACGGGAAATGCTGGAAGCAGCCGTGTCCCGGTCGGACTCCGCGCGGTCAGCGGTGCACGAGGTCGTCGACGCCTATCTCGATTTTCACGTGGCGAACCCGGAGAACCGCGCGCTGTGGGCACATCGTTGGGTGGCCGACGCCGCCGACTTCTCCACCATGGAGGATCAGTACGCCCGGCCGCTGATGCAACTCGCCGCCCGCAGCATAAAAGACGCGGTTCCCCCGGACGTCAACACCTACTACCTTCTCGGCACCATGGTCTGGTGCGTGCACGGCTTCCTGGGCTCGGGAATCCTCAACCGATATCAGGGGATGAAGGACGCGGCTCAGCCAGAGGTCGTCGAGTCATTCCGCGCGCACCTTCACGTACTTATGGACCGGTTGCTCGCCCCGTGGCACCCGGCCCCCGACGACCCGGGTCCACCGACCAGGCTGTCCGCCCCTCCTTCGGAGTAGCCGACCGGGTCGGCGCGCACTCACCGGCTCATCGGGCTGGAGCGTTCGCAGCGCATCCTCATGGCCCCGAACGGGTCGATCGATCTGGTCCAAGCGCGCCGAACATGGACGACCCACGACACCGGCGGGCTACGTGGGTGATCGTGGCCGAACGTCGCCACTGCCACGTCGGACCGTCCGCCCCCGGGAAGGCCCGCCGGGAGGCCAGGGGCCTGGGCCGGGCGATCCTCCTGCTGCAGCAGAACCTCACCGGCAGCGAGCGCGTGCTGAGTGGCGAGTCGTTTGCAGACCAGGAAGGTGACCGGGGCGATCAGCAGCACCGTGGTGACGTTGTCCAGCAGTGCCGAGGTGAGCGCGGTGATCACGGTGAGCATCACCATCAGCCGGTAGGGCTTTCCGCGGGCGCGTTTGGCGGCCCAGATCGCCACGAACTCGAACACCCCGGTCTGCCGCAGCACCGAGGCGATCACCATCATGCCCAGCAGCAGGAAGATGACGTTCCAGTCGACGCCCGACTCGGTGGAGAAGAACGCCGTCTCCGCATCGGTGATGTGGAACAGCAGCATCAGCCCCGCGCCGCCGAGGGCGACGGCGGTGCGGTGGATCTTCTCAGATGCGATCAGGACGTAGGCGACGACGAAAACGACGATGACGACGGCTGCCAAGAAGGCTCCTGGTCATTGCGGGCGGTCACGGGAATGATCTTCGGATCGCGCTGATGGGGAGGTTCGTCCTGCGCCTTGCCGGCGGCTCCCGGACGCCGGATGCGGGTGCGGGTGCGGGTGCGCTCGAACCAGGCCGGTACTTCGCGTTCGTCGTCGAAGCCGCGGGCGACGACGATGTCGGTGGAGGAGTGCGCGAGGATCGACAGGGTGATGGTGACGCCGACGAGGTGGAAGATCTTCTCGCCCGCCAGGATGCCCGACTCCAGGACCAGCAGCCCGTAGACGACCGAGGCGAAGCCCTTCGGGCCCGAACCACATCACCGCGGCCTGCTCCCGCGCGGTCAGCCCGGACCGCAGGAATGACACCCAGATCGCCAACGGGCGGGCGACCACGAGCGCGAGGACGGCGAAGGCCCAGCTGGTCCAGCCGACGTCGCCGAGGAACGCTGGCGACAGCAGCGCGCCGAACACCAGCAGGGCGGCGAGTTTGAGCAGTTCGGCGACCAGTTCACCGAACTGCTCGAACGCCTTCCAGTGCCGGTGCCCGACGGTCGCGACGGTGACCCCGGCGGCGAACGCCGCCAGGAACAGGTTGCCGTGCGTGGCCTGTGCGGCGGCGAGTACCAGCAGTCCGATCGCGACGGCGTTCAGCGGCTCGTACTTGGGCGAGATCGCGAGCCACCGGGTGCGCACCAGCATGATCGCGGCCCAGGGGATCGCGACGCCGATGGCCAGACCGCCGGCCAGTTCGGCGCCCAGTTCGCCCAGGTGCAGGTTCTCCTCGCCCTGGGCGATCGCCAGGAACAGCACCACGAACGGCAGGACGAGCCCGTCGTTGACGCCCGACTCGACGTTCAGCAGGTGACGCAGCCGGGGCGGCACCTTGTCGTTGCCGACGAGTGCGGCGGCGAACAGGGGGTCGGTGGGGGTGAGGATGGCCGCGATCAGCAGCGACTGCACCCAGCCGAGGCCGACGACGTAGTGCGCGAGCACGGCGGTGACCAGCAGGGTCAGCGGCAGGCCCCAGCCCAGCGCGCGTCCGGGCAGCCGCCAAGCGCTGCGCAGGTCCTGCCAGCCCGCGTGCATGCCGTCGGTGAACAGGACCGCGAACAGCGCCAGCTCCGCCAGCTCGGACACCAGCGTGTCCCCGAGCCGCAGAGTGATCACTCCCGCGACGCCGTCACCGAGGAGCGCGCACCTCCTCCAGCGAGACCGTGCGGGCATTCCTGCCCGAATCCGTGTGATCAAGGCGTTCAACCACACGGGCTACCACGACCTCGAGAACGGAGCCCGTCCAGCCGCGACGCCTGGTCGCAAAGCTCTCGCCATCGCGGGCGGCGATCCCGCCGACGTCAACGCCGTCGCCCACCTCGTCGACGCCTTCGGCTTCGCGCCCGGTCCTGTCGGCCCCGCACCCCAGCGAGGCCGCGCTGCCGACCTACCGCCGCAAGATCCCGGCGGTCGTGCAGGCCGCCGACGGCCCCGTTCAGGTAGGGGTGGAGGTGGGCGGTTCGAGCATGCGAGGAGGGCAAAGCTGGTTGGCGCCGCACGAGGCCAGGGGTGGGGGAGTGGTCACCGGGTGCTCAGCATGACGCTCTTGGTCTCGGTGTAGAGGTCGATGGCCGCCGCCCCCATCTCGCGTCCCCAGCCGGAGGACTTGAAGCCGCCCCAGGGGGCCGCGGCGTCGGGCGGATTGGGCATGTTGATCCACACCGTGCCGGCGTCCAGCGCCGCAGTCGTCCGGTGGGCCCGGCCGACGTCGCGGGTCCACACCGAGGCGGACAGGCCGTAGCGGGAGTCGTTCGCGCGAGCGGTGACCTCGTCGGCGTCGTCGAATGGTAGGACGGCCACGACCGGTCCGAATACTTCTTCACGCGCGATCCGCATGGTGTCGGTGACGTCGGTGAAGACCGCAGGGGTCAGGAAATGGCCGTCGGAGAGATGGTCAGGGCGCTGCCCACCGGCCACCAGGGTCGCCCCGTCCTCGAGGCCGCTGCGGACATACCCCTCGACCCGGGCGAGGTGGTCCGCGGACACCAGAGGCCCGAGGTCGGTCTCGGGCGACATGCCGTCGCCCAGCCGCATGGCCGAGACGGCCGCAGCCAGGCCATCGGCGAACTCGTCGACGATCCTGCGCTGGACGTAGATGCGGGAATATGCCGCGCAGACCTGGCCGGAGTTCAAGAAGGCGCCCTGCACGATTCCGGCCACGGCATCGGTCACCGGCGTGTCGTCGAAGACGATTACCGGTGTCTTGCCGCCCAGCTCGAGCGAGACGCGCTTGAAGTGGTCGGCGCTCGCGCGGACGATCTCGCGGCCGACGTCGGTCGAGCCGGTGAACGAGATCTTGGCGATGCCGGGGTGACTCACCATCGCCTTGCCCACCTCCGGGCCTCCGGAGACGACGGTGACGACGCCGTTCGGTACGCCGGCCTCGGCCATCAGGCCCACCAGCCGCATCGTGGTGAGCGGGGTCTGCTCCGCCGCCTTGATGACGCAGGTGTTGCCACAGGCCAGTGCCGGTGCCAGTTTCCACGCCGCGATCATCAGCGGGAAGTTCCACGGGGTGATGAGGCCGCAGACTCCGACCGGTTCGCGCGTCGTGTAGTTGAGCACGCCGGGAATGGAAACCGGATTGGTCTCGCCGGTGATCTTGGTAACCCAACCCGCGAAGTAGCGGAAGTGCTCGGCGGTCGCGGCGACGGAGACATGTCGAGCGATGCCGAGGGGCTGTCCCTGGTCACGGGTCTCGAGCTCGGCGAGCTCGTCGGCGTGGGTCTCGATGAGCTCGGCGATCCGCCAGAGCACCCGGGCCCGAGCGGCGGGTGTCATGGTGCGCCATCCGCTGCCGCGCTCCAGCGCCCCGGTCGCGGCGTCCACCGCGTTGTCCAGGTCGTTCGCGGAGGTGAGGGCCACGTCTGCTAGGTGCTCGCCGGTGGCGGGGTTGAAGGTCGCGAACGTGGAGTTCATGCCACACCGCCCGGGGCGTCGGCGCCGAGGAGGGTGGAGACGCAATCGGCTTCGAACCCGGTCACCCGACTCCGCCACCCGGGGTCGTCCGGGCTGTGCAGCGCGGTCATCTCGATCCCGATGACGTCCGAGGTGGCGGAGATTGCCCGGAGCACCGTGAGGACCTGCTCGTAGTCGAAGCCCCGGTCGCGGCCGTACCAGACGGGGTTGACGCTCACGTCGAGCACGTCCGGGTCGATGTGCACGTAGACGGGAGCACCGCCGATCGCGGCCACGACCCGTTCGGCCGTGTCCTCGGCGACCGGGACCATGGTGAGCGCGCTCGCCTCCGCTTGGCGCTGGCCCGCGATGTCGAAGTCGTCGTCGAGCGAGCGAGCACCGACGAGGATGGCCTGCTCGAGCGGGAACTCCCCGTGCCCGGTGTCCCACACGCCGCAGGCACCGGAGAGGCTCATACAGCCCAGGAAGCCGCCGTTGGTGGTGACCGGCGTGTCGAAGTCGGAGTGGGAGTCGAACCACACGACCTTGGCCTCGGGGCGGGCCGCATGAACGGCGGGGAAGGTGCCTATCGCGATGGAGCAGTCGGTCGACAGGACGACCGAGCGCCGGCCGCTGGTCAGCGCGGTCCGGACGTGGTCGGCCGCCTGTTCGAAGACGGCTGCGGAGTCGCGCAGGTCGTCCTCCCAGTTGGTCTTGCGGTACGGGCCGTCGCGGCCCTCCACACGTTCGGCGACGATCCCGCGCTCCGCGAGCGCGTCGCTCAGCAGGTGAACCCCCCGCCGGTCGCGCGGGGTCTCCTCGGAGATGCGGACGGCGAAGGCGCGAGCGCTGATCTCATCCTGCGGCACTGTCATGGTGGTCTCCCGGGGTGATGGAGCGGGTGTCGGGTTCGAGTGGGGGGAGCAGTTCGCGGGAGAAGACGTCCGCGGCCTCCTCGCGACGACGGGCGAGCACCGCGTTCGGTCCGCGGACGAGAACCGTTGCGGGTCGGGGGATCGCGTTGAACTGGGTCGAGGCCGTCTCGCAGTAGGCGCCCTGGTTGAGCACCAGCAGGAGATCCCCCGGCATCACGTCGGGAAGCTCGATGTCCTCGGCGATGGAGTCGTACGAGCACGTGGGGCCGACGACTTCGACCGGGGCCGGACGCGGGGCCGACGACGTGGCCCCGACAACGACGATGCCGTGGCCGGACCGGGTCAGCGACCGAGTCATGAACATGGTGGCCGCGGAGTCGACGGTGACGAAGCGGCGGCTGCTGAACCAGTCGACGTCCTTGACGTCCTGGACCCGCGTGAGCAGGGTGACCGCGTCACCGACGTGGAAGCCGCCGGACTCCAGTTGTACGACGACCTCGGGCCAGCCGCCCTCGTGGAGTCCCGCGGACAGGGCCTGCGCATGCTCGCGCACGTCCGGCAGGTCGCGCAGCTCGACGTCGGTTGCGTTGCCCGGGGTGCTGAGCAGGATACGTCTGCCCGGGCGCAGGCCGCCGCCCAGGTTGATGCGCCGGGTTGTGATACCCCGCGTCGTCTCGAGGTGCGCCGCGAACGCGGCGAGTTCGCGGGCGCATTCCCGGACGTGCATGACCTGGCGCTTCGCATCGAAGTCGGCGCGGTAGCCGGCGAACCCGGCGTGGTGGGAGAGCCCGACGTAGTCGAGCCACTGGTCTGCCGCAATCCGGGAGGCCAGGGCCTCGGCCGCTCCGGTCGGGATGCTCGACCCGAACTTGGCTTCCGCCACCCGCAGCGTGCGCTCGTACGCGGGGTCCTGGGCCAGCAGGCGGCCGTACTGCAACTTGGCGCGCACCACGCATGGCACGACGCGACCGTGGCGTCGCGCGGCTTCGGAGAGCCGCGCGGCCTCAGCGAGGGAGTCGACGTTGACCTGGTGCACGCCGATCCTGGCGACGAGGTCGAGGTATGTCGCCGACTTGCCGTTGCCGTTGACGATGATGTTCGCGGCCGGGACGCCGGCGTCGAGCGCCGCCATCACTTCGAACTCCGAGCTCGCGTCGATGAGGGCACCGCTGCGGCACAGGGTGGTGATGACGGCCCGGTTGTTGTTGGCCTTCATCGAGAAAGCGATCTCGACCTGCTGGTCGATGGTGTCGTACGCCGCACGCAGGGCGCCGTGGTTGTGCTCGAGCTGGCGCTCGGAGACGACCCAGGTCGGTGTGCCGAACTCCGCGGCGATGTCGACCAGCGGGGTCTCCTCAATGTGCGTGACGCCGTTGCCCGACCGGGGAACGGAGGCCGGAAGGAGGCCCAGGGCGGAGTCGTAAGCGAGGCGCGTCATCAGACCCCCAGGTGGCGCATCTTGTCGAAGGGAGGCAGGGCGTCGACCGGGACGACGACGTCGACGAGCGTCGGGCCATCGGTCGAGATTGCGGCAACGAGCGCAGGTCGTAGGTCCTCTGCCGCCTCGACGCGGTACCCGGACACGCCCACGGCCTCGGCCAGCAGGTCGTGACGGACGTCCACGAAGTCCAGGTCGTGGGAGGTGCCCTCGTTGAGGTCGTGCCAGAGCCGCTGGTAGGCGAAGGCCCGGTTGTTCAGCACGATGCAGGTGACGTTGCAGTCGTGGCGCCGGGCCGTCTCGAGCTCGCCCCAGCCGAAGCCGAACCCGCCATCGCCGACCAGGGCGACCACCCGGCGGCCCGGGTGGGCCTTGGCGACCCCGATCGCGCCGGGGAAGCCGAAGCCCAGTGTCCCGGCGGCGCGCCCGTAGACGATCTGGTCGAAGTGCTCGCCCTGGGTGAGATAGCTCAATGCCCAGACGCTGCTGTACGCCGCGTCGCACACGACCAGGTCCTCGGGCTGGAGCTGGGCGCCGAGCTCACGGAACAGCCGGGCCGGGTGGAGGCCGACGTTCACGGACTCCGCGGCCACGGCCTGCTGGCGGGCACGCACCTGGTCCCAGCGTGCCGACACGTCCAGCCAGGGGGCGCGCGGGGTCGTCGGGAGCCGCTCGAGGAACTGGGGCAGCGCCTTCTCGACGAGGTCGCGCACCAGGGTCACGTCCTGCGCGGCGAATCGTGAGCCGACGTCCTCGACGTCGACCCGGACCACCCTGCACGCGGGGCCGGGCAGCCGGCCGAGGTCGGTCGTGGCCCCGTCCATGGCCGAGCCGAGGACCACGACCACGTCGGCGGAACGCAGGGCCTCGTTGGCCACCCAGCCGGACCCGTCCTCGCGGTACGACATGAAGCCGGCGACCCCGGCGTACAGCGGGTGCCGCTCGGGGAAGCAGCCACGACCCATCGCGGTCGTGCAGACCGGGGCCCCGAGCCGCTCGGCGAGCTCGGTGACACCGGCACCGGCACCGGCCTGGCGCGCGCCGTTGCCGACGAGGAGGACGGGCCGCGCAGCTGCTTCGATGAGGGTGACCGCCCGGCCGGCGGTGGACGCCGCGGCCACGGGTGAGGGTGCCGCGGCCGGCTCATCGATCGGGTGTGCCGGATGTGCAGCGGCTCTCATCACGTCGTTGGGAAGCTCGACCAGGACCGGGCCTCGAGGGGCGGTCATGGCGACGTCGATGGCCTGCTGGAGCGTCGGCTCGACGTCCTCCGGCCGGTCGGCTCGTGCCGCGAACTTCACCAACGGTGTGACGATGCCGATCTGGTCGGTCTCCTGGAAGGCGCCCGTCCCGTGGAGGTGCGTCTCCACGCCGCTGACGAGCGCGATGACCGGGCTCTGCGCGGCCTTCGCCTCGAGCAGGGCGATCGGCAGGTTCATCGCGCCGGGCCCGTGGATGCCGGTGGCGACGGTCGGCCGCCCGGTGGCGCGCGCGACGGCGTCCGCCGCGAAGCCGGCGCTGCGTTCGTCGCGCATGACCGTCGCCGTGACCGGGCTGTCCCCGAGGGCCTCGAACAGCCACTCCGGGGAGTCCTGGCCGAACACGTGGGTCACGCCGTTGCGCTCGAGGATCTCGGCCGCGAGGTGCCCGCCGTGACGAGTGGGCGCGGGGGGCGGGGCTGCGGGTTCGGCTGGTCGCGTCTCGGAACTCATGGCCACAGACACTAGCCCAAGCTTCCTCGAAATGGATACATTGACCCCGGATTGGACAACAAGGACTGCCATAGTGCGGGATGGGACGCCCAGAATGTATCCAACTCACCGAAGGAGATCATCGTGATCGCCCACGACGCGGCGCAGCCCCATCCGCTCGACCCGTTGACGGGGGACGAACTACGTGAGGTCACCCGGACGCTGCGCGAGACGGGCCTGCTGACCGCCACGGTGCGTGTGGCCTACGCCGGGCTCGACGAGCCGACGCGCAGCGAGCTCGAGGCCGAGATGCTTCCCGAGCGCCGGGCACGGGTCGTGCTGCACGAGACCACGCGGGTGGAGGACCGCGACGTGGTGGTTTCGATCACCGACGCGAGAGTGCTCAGCGAGCACGTCCTCGACGCGGCGACGGAGGGGCAGTCGCCGGTGCTCGACGAGGAGTACGAGCTCGCGGAGCGGGTCCTGGCCGAGGACCACCGGTGGGTGGCGGCACTGGCCCGCCGGGGTCTGCGTCCCGACCAGGTGCGCGCGGCGGCCCTGTCTGCAGGCGTCTTCGAGGATCCTGAGGAGGAAGGGCGACGCATCCTGCGTGCGCTGGCGTTCCAGCAGCGGCATCCCGACGACCACGCCTGGGCACATCCGGTGGACGGCCTGGTCGCCTTCATCGACATCGTCGCGCGCCGGGTCACCGAGGTGCTGGACGAGGGCGTCGTCGACGTCCCCGACGGCGACGATGGGAACTACCATCTCCGCGAGGAGCCGCCGCGCAGTTCACAGCGTCCGTTGCTGATCACTCAGCCCGAAGGGCCGAGCTTCACCCTGGCCGGCCGGCGCCTGCAGTGGGAGAACTGGGACCTGCGGCTCGGGTTCGACGCCCGCGAGGGGCTGATCCTGCACCAGGTCGGGTTCCGCGACGAGGGCCGGCTGCGACCCGTGCTGCACCGCGCGTCCATCAGCGAGATGGTCGTCCCCTACGGCGACCCCTCACCGGTCCGGTCCTGGCAGAACTACTTCGACACCGGCGAGTACCTGGTGGGCCGCTACGCGAACTCCCTCGAGCTGGGCTGCGATTGCCTCGGGGAGATCACCTACCTCGACGCGGTCGTGGCGGACGCGCAGGGCGAGCCGCACGTCATCAAGAACGCGATCTGTCTCCACGAGGAGGATGACGGGGTGCTGTGGAAGCACAGCGACCCGTGGGCCCTGTCGAACGAGACACGCAGGAACCGTCGGATGGTCGTCTCCTTCTTCACCACCGTCGGGAACTACGACTACGGCTTCTACTTCTACCTCTACCTGGACGGGACGTTCGCCTTCGAGGCCAAGGCGACGGGCATCGTGTTCACGTCGGCCGTGCGGGACCCGGACTGCCGCCACACGGCACAGATCGCCCCGGGCCTGGGCGCGCCGTTCCACCAGCACCTGTTCTGCGCGCGTCTCCACATGGCGGTCGACGGGCCGACCAACCGGGTCGAGGAGGTCGAGGCCGTGCGGATGCCGGCCGGCCCTGACAACCCTCGCGGCAACGCCTTCACCCGGTCCCGCACTCCGCTGACGCGGGAGTCCGAGGCGCAGCGGTTCGCCGACACCTCCACCGGCAGGACCTGGCACGTGGTGAACCCGAACTCCCTCAACCGGGTGGGCGAGCCGGTGGCCTACGCTCTGCACCCCGAAGGCCAGCCCACGCTCCTCGCCGACCCGTCGTCGTCCATCGCCCGGCGAGCGGCCTTCGCGACGAGGCACCTGTGGGTGACCCGCGCGGCGCCCGGCGAGAAGTACGCGGCCGGGGACTTCGTCAACAGGCACCCGGGCGGCGCCGGGCTCCCGGCGTACGTCGCGGCCGACCGCGACATCGACGGCCAGGACATCGTGGTGTGGCACACCTTCGGACTGACGCACTTCCCGCGCACCGAGGACTGGCCGGTGATGCCGGTGGACCACACCGGGTTCACGCTCAGGCCCGCCGGGTTCTTCGACAGCAACCCCACCTTGGACGTGCCGTCGGGACGCGGTCACGCCGCCGAGGGTCAGTCGTCCGAAGAGGGCTCCTGCGGTTGCCCGGTGGCGGAGAGATGACGGGTCAGCGCGACCCGGGTGTAACGGATGTGCTGGCGCAGCAGGGTGCCGGCCCGCTCACCGTCGCGGTGGCGCAGGGCGTCGATCAACAGGCTGTGTTCGGCGATCACGACCTCACGGTCGATGGGCGTCGCCACCCTTATGTAGGCGCGCCGGAAGTGCTGTGAAGAGTTCCAGAAGTCCTGGACCAGGCGCTGCAGGCGCGGCATGCCGGCGGCCTTGATGCTGGCGAGGTGGAAGGCCCGATCGCTCGACAGGGCACGCTCCAGATCGCGGCTGC
This sequence comes from Actinomadura sp. NPDC048955, assembly GCF_040649435.1. Lineage (NCBI taxonomy): Bacteria > Bacillati > Actinomycetota > Actinomycetes > Streptosporangiales > Thermomonosporaceae > Actinomadura > Actinomadura sp. NPDC048955. Next base: position 76,824 of record NZ_JBEZJI010000009.1, on the reverse strand, counting down.
CGTGCTGCGGCATCACGGCTTGCTCGAACTCGCGGCAGTGCTCCTCGAGTTCGGCGATGTCGGCATCGCTCAGGTTGACCGCGCTGTGCTCGATCGCGAGCGGCTCGAGGCGTTCGCGCATGAGGTAGACCTCGACGAATTCCTGGAGGTCCATGTCGGCCACGCGTGCCGAGACGTTGGGGGAGAGCCGGACCAGTCCCTCGCTCTCCAGATTCCTCAGCGCGTCCCGGACCGGGATGCGGCTGACGCCGAGCGCCTCGGCGACCCATTCCTGGCCGATCCTCGCGCCCGCGGGTAGACGGCCCTCGAGGATGGCTGTGCGGAGAGCCCGCGTGGCGTAGGTGGCCATCGTCTCGCCCGACTCGCGGGGAGCGAACTCGTTCGACTCACTCACGAGGACTCATCGGGCGGCTCGCTGACGAAAGTCGTCCAAAACGTTCCGGGTGATCCGGGCGATCCCGTTGTCGTAACCCTGGTGGGAGAGACTGGCGATCCAGTTGACGGAGCCGGTGCTGAAGACTCCGCCACCTGCCGCCGTTTCGAAGTAGACGACATCTGAGCGCACCTCGGCGGACTCGGCCCCGCCTTGACCGGGCTTCATGGCCGGGACCTCTTCGATCGCACGCTGCATCATGTCACTATGTCGGCCCCGCGAGGTGGCCAGCACGAACGTGCCGGGCGGGGTCCCGAGCGACACGTCGGTCCGGTCGATCTCCGCCCCGGCCGCGCCGGACATGTTCTGGCCGTAGTCGCCCAGCGGAGCCTCGAGGTCCACTCCGGCGACGATGAACCCCACGCGCGGGTCCCGGGCGTCGGGTCCGAACCGATATGACGCCGAGTCGCCGCCCTGAGCAGCGAAGCCGACGCCCACCAGCCGCTGGGGCGCGCGCCCGCGATGACGCCACAGGCCACCGCGCTCACCGTTGGTGTGGTGCTCCTCTCCGGGCTCGTTGCTCCAGGCACGCGTACCGGCCAGGCCGCGCCGCAGCTCGATCGCATCGGGCCGGTCGGACAGCACGGTCGTCACCCAGTAGAAGCCGTTGCCTCCGAGGTACATCAGCGACCCGCCGTCGTCGAGATAGCCCGACAGGGCGTCGAGCATCTGCTCGGTCACATACTCGGGGTGGGAGCCGGTGAGCACCGTGGAGTAGCCGTTCAGAAGGTCGGCGCCTTCGCGGTGCAGGTCCTCGTCGGTCACGACGTCCACGTCGATGCCGGCCACGGTCAGCCAGTCCACCAGGTAGAGGTCGGCGCTGAGGCACCAGCCTCCTCCGCCGCTCAGGGACCACGGATACCTCGGTTCCATGGACAGCACCGGACGCAGCCGCGACACGTGGGCGGTCCCGCTGCCGTCGCTGTGGCGGTTGTAGAGCGAGAGACCGAGATCGTCACGCTCGGTGAGGATCGCGTCGACCTCGTGCAGCTCCCCGACGGGTCTGCCGGTCAGCTCCACTGCCCGGGCCAGGTCGAGGCGGTAGTTGGAGTAGGCGAGATAGGTGTAGGTGGGCATCAGCAGAACGGTATCGCTCGTGGGCCTGCCCGGCGCGGGGCGGACGAAGAACAGCACATGCCTTTCGGCCGTCCCCGACCGCAACCGGGCGGCGTAGACGCCACTCGGTGTGTCCGCCGGTACCTGCCAGGAGAAGTCCACCTCCCAGCCGCAGTCGGCCAGGTCGTCGTCGTGGAAGTGCGCCGCGGCATAGTGGCTCGGCTCCTCGGCCGGGGACATCGCAGTGCCGTCCCAGAGGTGGCCGGTGACGGCCCGCAGCGGTGTGTTGACCAGGCGTCCGTGCGCCTCATGGCCGGAGGCGTCGACGACGCGCGCACTGTCCGGGTCGCGCCCCAGATCCCACGAGCCGATCAAGGTCAGGCCCGCGGCGGAGGCCGGATCGCTCGACAGGGAATCGAAGTCGTCGAGCGCTGCGGCGCCTACCCACAGCCGGGGAGCCTCCAGCTTTCCGTTGAAGCTGCCGACGGCACGGCCTGACGCGTCGACGCCCAGACGGCCGACCAGCAGGTCGCCCTCGACCTGCCAGGCCGGCCCAGTGGCTCCCTCGGTGGTCGCGCACGCGACGTCGTCGACGCCCGCGTAGGTCCTGAGCCGACGGCAGACGACGGCCGCGGTGCCACTGCCGCGGTCGACGCTTGCCGTCAGCAGGTGCCAGTGGTGCGGCAGCAGGGGAGCGCCGGTGCTCACGACCAGGTCGCCGCAGCGGACGGTGGCCGCCCCGGTGGCGTCGAGCAGCAGTGCCGGGCCTCCCGGGAGCGCGACGACGCCCTGGTCCTGACCGGTCGACAGCGTGGGGCAGACCCAGCACTGGAGCGTCACGGCGGCGGTCGTGACGGCGATGGGCGCCGTCATCGCCGAGCCGGGGCGGGTCGGCTGCACCCGGCCAGCGTACTCGCCGTCGACGTCGGCCCCGACCGGCCGGCAGTCGAGAACGTCGGGCGTGCCGTCCGTGCGGGGGCCGCCACGCGTGATGCGGACGATCTCCGCGTGGTAGCTGGAAGCGCAGCTGACGTGGAACGCGACGGTCCCTCTTGGTGTGACCGACCATACCGACGGGTAGCCGAGGATCTCCTGGGCGGGTTCAGCCATGGGCCCCGTCCCGCCCCTCTTCCAGGTCGGTGAACAAGACGTCGTCACCGACTCGCCAGGTCAGCCGTACGCGGTCGCCGACCACGAGATCCCGGCGCGTGGCTGCGGCCGAGCGCACGTGGCGGTGCTCGCCGGAGCTCAGCTGGACGTAGTACTTGACGCTCGCGCCCAGGTACATCACGTTGGTGAGCAGCCCGGAGATCGCGTTGTGCCCGGGTGCGGATGCCTGTCCCTGGTCGGGCTCCACCCGCATCCGCTCGGGCCGGACCATGAGCGCGACCTGGCCACCGGGCAGAGGGGGGTGACCGGTGCCGTCCGGCGACGTCGAAATGAGGCCGGTGATGCCGTACGGGGACACGGTCACGCGTCCGTCCCGGTGCTCGGAGACCGAACCGCGGAACACGTTGGACTCACCCATGAACTCGGCGACGTAGAGGGAACTCGGGGACTCGTAGAGCTCCTCCGCGGTGCCGAGCTGGCTGATCTCCCCGGCCCGGTAGACGGCGATGCTGTCGCTCATCGCCAGGGCCTCCTCCTGGTCGTGGGTCACGTACACGATGGTGACGCCCAGCTCGCGATGAAGGCGCACGATCTCGATCTGGAGTGCCTCACGCAAGTTCTTGTCCAGGGCGCCCATGGGCTCGTCCATCAGCAGCAGGCGAGGTTCGAAGGCGATGGCCCGTGCGAGCGCGACGCGCTGCTGCTGGCCGCCGGACAGCTCGTGCGGCCGGCGCGATCCGTAACCGTCCAGGTGCACCCGCTCGAGTACCTCGGCCGCCCGCCGTCGTCGCTCGGCCTTGGGCACGCCGCGCACCTCCAGTGGGAACGCCACGTTGTCGGTGACGTTCATGTGAGGGAACAACGCGTAGTTCTGAAACACCATGCCGATCTCTCGCCGGTGCGGCGGGACCGAGGTGATGTCGCGTCCGTCGAGGGTCACGCTGCCGCGATCGGGTGGGACGAATCCGGTGATCGCGTTGAGCGTGGTGCTCTTCCCGGAGCCCGACGCCCCCAGCAGGGTGAGGAAGGTCCCCGGTGCGACGTCGAGGTCGATGTTCCGCAGGGCCGTGACGTTCCCGAAGGTCGTCCCGACTCCCGTCAGTTGCAGGTGGCCGCCGCTGGTTGAGACTACGGCCGGACCGGTGCGTCTCTGCATGGACGTCACGTTCGTCTCCTCGTACGCAGGAATGAGCCGATGCCCAGCGCGAGAAGCGCCACCGTGGTGACGAGCATCAGGAGGGTCGCAGCGGCGGCCACCGTGGGGTCGAGGCCGGTCCGCAACTGGTTGAAGATGACGACGGGCAGCGTGCGCACGGTCGGGCTGGTGATGAAGCCGGCCACCACCACGTCGTCCCATGAGGTGATGAAGGCGAAGATCGCGCTCGCCGCCAGGCCGGAGGCCAGCTGGGGGAGCGTGATCCGCCGGAAGACCGTGACGGGGCGCGCGCCGAGTCCCGCCGCCGCCCGCTCCAGGTCGGGGTCGATCGTGCGGAGGCTCGTCGAGATCGACACGACCGAAAGCGGCAGTGCGAGGGCTGTGTGAGCCGCGACCAGGCCCAGGGTCGTGCCGGCGATGCCGAGCCGGACGTAGGCGAAGTAGCAGCCCACGCCCACGATGACGACGGGCACGATCATCGGGCTCATCATCAGCACGTTCAGGGTGCTCCGGCCGGCGAACGAGCCCCGTACGAGCGTGAGCGAGAGCAGCGCGCCCAGCAGGGTGGCCGTCAGCGCGGTCCACAGCGCGACCGAGACGCTGGTGGCGGTGGCGGCACGCCACTCGGGGTCGGTCAGCAGCACCTGGAACCAACCCGTCTGGAAGCCCCTGGGCGGCCAGCTGAGCCGGGAGCTTTCGGTGAACGCCATCGGAACGATGACCAGGGTCGGGATCACCATGAACGCGGCGACCAGGACGGTCCACGTGCGCAGGGCGACGGTGCCGGCCGAGATCCTCATGACTTGCTCCGTCCGGTCGGGTCGAGCGAGACCACCCGGCTGCCGAGGGCCAGCACCACGAGCGTGGCGCCGAGCAGGACCATGCCCAGAGCGCTGCCGACGCCGAAGTTCAGCAGCCTCGTGGTCTGCTCCACGATGAGCTGGCTGACCATCACGTCGGCGGGGTCGCCCAGGATGGCGGGGGTCAGGTAGAACCCGAGCGATATGACGAAGACCAGCACACAGCCCGAGAAGACGGCGGGCACGGTCAGCGGCAGGAACACCTTCCGGAAGGCGGCGAACGGCCGGGCCCCGAGGATGTGGGCGGCCGGCACGAGTGTCGCGTCGACGCGCCGCATCCCGGCGTACAGGGTCAGCACCATGATCGGGAGCAGCACGTGCACCATGCCGATGACGGTGCCGACGTCGTTGCGCATCATTTGGACGGGCTCGGTGGTGAGGCCTGCGGACCGCAGTGTCGAGTTGACGACACCGGTGTCCTGCAGCCACACGGTCCAGGCATAGGTGCGGACCAGGATGCTCGACCAGAAGGGCAGCAGGACGAAGAACGTCAGGACCATGGCGGTGTGACCCTTCGCGCGGTTCATGACGTACGCGTACGGATAGCCGATCACCAAGCACAGGACCGTGACGACGACCGCGATCCGGAACGTCGTCAGGTACGAGCGCAGGAAGACCGGGGACTTGCCGAAGAACTTGTAGTTCTCCGGCCCCGGGTCGGTGAGGCTGATGTGGAGCATGTCGAGCAGCGGCCAGAAGAAGGCGACCCCGAGGAAGGCGACCGCAGGGACGGCCAGCCAGTTCCAGCCGACCCTGCGTGCGGACCGTCTGGTCACTTCTGGAGCCACTCGACGAACTGGTGGGACACGGTCTCGTACTGCTTCGCGTTGAACGCGTCGTCGAAGCGGTAGGACGTGCCGCCCTTGCCGGCGGGCAGGTAGCCGTAGGTCGGCGCTTTCGGGTCCGGGGCCGCACCGGTGGTGGCCGGCGCGACCGGGTAGATCTTCGAGAGGTCCGCGTTGTGCTCGACCGAGGTGATGTAGGCGGCCAGCTTCATCGCCTGCGCCGCGCTGGGAGCGCCCTTGAGGACGACGAGGTAGTCACCGCCGAGGCCGTAGCCGTCCCAGACGACGTGGAGTGGCGAGCCGTTCTTCACGGCGGCGTACACCTGGCTCGCGAAGGTGAGGCCCATGCTGGCCTCACCACTGCTGAGTGCCTCGATGGTCTCGGTGGGGCTCGCCGACCAGATGATGCTGTCCTTGATGGTTTTGAGCTTGGCGAGCGCCCGGTTGACGTCGATCGGATACAGGTCCTTGGGCGCCACCCCGTCGGCCAGGAGCGCGCCCTCGAGCAACCCGGTGCCCACTGGCTCCTTCCAGACCACCCGCTTGCCCGGAAAAGTCTTGATGTCGAAGAAGTCCTTCCAGGACTTGGGGGTGCCCTTGAAGGACTTGTCGTTGAAGGCCAGCACCGCGGCCCAGGTGTGCAGCGGCACACGGTACTTGTCGCCGTCGGCGCATGTGATGACCGCGCAGTCGAGCGGCTGCAGCAGGGCCTGGGTCTTGGCGTCGGCTCCGAAATCGCCCGCCACGTCGAGGAGGTCCCAGGTGACGCGGCCGGAGTCGACCATCGCCTTGATCTTCGCGTAGTCGGTGGATCCGACGTCCTGGACGACCGAGACGCCCGTCTCCTTGGCATAGGGCTTGAGCCAGGCGGCCTCCTGCGCGTCCTGGAGGTTGCCGCCGTTGGAGACGAAGGTGACGGCGGACTCACCGGCCGACCGGGGGCCTGCGCTCCCGCAGCCGGACAAGGCGACGGAGGCGGCGGCGATGGAGGCGAGGGTGATGAGGCGCCGAGCGCGGAGGGGCCAGGTGAGCATGGGCGGTCCTTCCCGAGAAATGTATCCAAAAGATAGGAGTCGCCTGAGCTGGGTGTCAATGACCCGGGACAATTCGCCTCGCTCTATGTAACTTGTATCCAAGAATGCTCTTGAGTCGTGGACTGACAGGTTGGAGCGGGAACCATGGACAGCAATCCGATGGACACGGCCGACGCTCGGGGAGTGGCCCTGGTGAGTGGTGCCGCCCGGGGCATCGGGGCTGCGACCGCGCGGCTGCTGGGCGCCCGGGGGCACCGCCTCCTGCTCGTGGACCGGGCGGACTGCACTGCGGTCGTCGAGGAGCTCCGCGAGGCCGGCTGCAGCGCGAGCGGGCATCGGGTCGACGTCCGGGACCACGAGGCGGTCGAGGACCTCGTCGCGCTCGCGGCGGGGTCTCCGGCCGGCCTCGGCGTCGTGGTGGCCGGCCACGGTGTCCCCGGCCCGGACGCCACTCTCGATCAGACCTCGCCGGACGAGGCGGCCGAGGTCCTCGGGGTGAACCTCGCCGGCTGCCTCAACCTGTCCCGCGCGGCCGCGCGGCAGATGGCGAGCCAGCGGTGGGGACGGATCGTCCTCGTGGCCTCGGTGGCGGGCAAGGAGGGCAACCCGCGCAGCGTCGCCTACAGCGCGTCGAAGGCCGGTGTGATCGGGCTGGCGAAGGCATTGGCGCGGGAGCTGGGACCGATGGGCGTGCTCGTCAACTGCGTGACCCCTGGCGTGATCGAGACCGAGATGACGAAGGGAGCCGAGGGGCTCATGGACTACGTCCTGCAACGGACACCGCTCGGACGCTTGGGACAGCCGGCGGAGGTCGCCGAGGCGATCGCCTGGTTGTGCTCCCCTGCCTGCACGTTCACGTCGGGAGCCGTGCTCGACGTGTCGGGTGGACGGGCGTCCTACTGATGGCCGGGAGCAGCGAGCCGGCTGCCGAGACGAGAGGCCTGGACGAACGAACCGCGGTCGTGACCGGTGGTGCGCGGGGCATGGGGCTGGCCTTCGTCAGGCGACTCCGGGCGCTCGGCGCCCGCGTGGTCTCGATCGACCGGACGCACGACCCTGTCCAGCCCGCTGGCGGCGTCGGGGAAGCCGGCGTGTGGAGGATCGACTGCGACCTGACGGTCGCCGACGAGGTCGAGGCCGTCCTCGAACGCGTCACGGAGGCATGGGGGCCCGTCGACGTCTGCGTCTGCAACGCCGGGGGCGGCACCGGCGAGATGTGGGAGAACTCGCCGACGCGGACCGGATGGCCGGCGTTCTCCAGCGCCTACCAGACCAAGATGGCCACCGTCGTGAACATCTGCGGGCCGCTCGCCGCGGGGATGGCGGCGCGCGGTCGCGGCAAGATCGTGACGGTCTCGTCGGTCGCGGCGCTGCGGCCCCGGGCCGACGGCGGCTACGCCCACTACGCGGCCGCGAAGGCGGCGGTGATCGCGTACACCAGGTCGCTCGCACGTGAGGTCGCGCCGTACGGCGTCAACGCCAACGTGATGGTGCCCGGGGCGGTCGGCACCGAACGCGTGCTCGCCAAGATCCGTGCAGTCGGGATGGAAGAGGCGCTGTCGACCATCCCCCTTGGACGGTTGTGCAGCCCCGAGGAGTGCGCGGACGTGCTGGAGTTCCTGGTGACCGGCCCGTCGGACTACCTGACCGGGGTCGTCCTGCCGGTGGACGGTGGGATGAGCCTGTGAGATCGAAACTGGTCTGGTCGGGCAGCGTGAGAGTGGTCTGTGCTCCGAACCAGTCGCGTTCCTAGCATCCTCATATGCCCAGCGAGATCCCTGCCGAGACCCTGGTCCGGGCAACCGTACGGACGATGAGCCCCGCGCACCCGGAGGGCTCCGCGCTGTTGTGCCGGGACGGTCGCGTGGCCGCCGTGGGGGAGTGGGACCAGGTGCGCGGGCTCGCCTCGGCCCGGGCCGAGGTCCTGGACCTCCGCGGGGCCACGGTGCTCCCGGGATTCACCGACGGCCACAACCACATGCTCTGGACCGGGATGCGGTACCGAGCCCTGGACCTGTCCGGGAGCCGGAGCATCGCCGAGATCGGCGACCGCCTGAGAAAGTACGCCGCGGAACATCCGGAGCTGCCCTGGATCACCTCGAGCGAGGGCTGGTTCGTCGAGGACCTGGCCGAGCACCGGATGCCCGATCGCGAGGAGCTCGACGCGTACTGCCCCGACGTGCCCGTCTACCTGCCCCGCCTGGGACACGCAGCCTCGGTCAACTCGCGGGCGTTGCAGGCCGCCGGGCTCCACGCGGGCAGTCCGGACGTGGCCGGTGGCCACATCGTCCGTCGTCCCGGCGGCGAGCCGTCCGGTGAGCTCCAGGAGGCGCCTGCGATGCGCCTCGTCTCACGACTGGTGCCCGAACCCTCGCGACGCGAGGTGCTGCGGGCGCTCACGGACGTGCAACAGGAGTACCACCGGCGAGGTGTCACCGCTGTGATCGACCCGGCCCTGACCGGTCCGGAGCGGGCGGCGTACGCCGCGGCGCGCGACCGTGGTGCGCTCACCGTCCGTACGACGATGATGCCGGTCCTGGAGCCGGATCTGCCCGACGACGATGTGGCCGGCTGGCTGGCCGGGCTCGGGGGCCCCAGCGGCAGTGGCGACTCCTGGCTGAGGTACGGCGCGATCAAGGTCTTCCTCGACGGCATCGTCTCGATGGGCACCGCCTGGGTGCGCGACCCTTATCCCGGCACCTGTGACCACGGCACCCGCATCGTGGCGGCCGACCGGCTGGCGCTGGTCGCACGGGAGTGTGTCCGGTCCGGCTGGTCGCTCGGCATCCACGCGATCGGTGGACTGGCCGTCGACGCGGCACTGGCCGCGCTGGCCGCCGCCCCGCGCACCCGGGTGGCCGGGCTGCGCTGCTCCCTGATCCATGCCTACCTCGGTCCCACCGCCGCCAACATGCGTACCGCTGCCGCCCTCGGGATGGGGCTGGCCGCCCAGCCGCAGATGCACACCTGGATCGCCCCGCGTCTCGCCGAGATGTGGGGGCGTGAGGTGGCGGACGCCGCATCCCCGCTGCGCTCCTGGCTCGACGCTGGAGTGGTGGTCGCCGGTGGCTCAGACTCGCCGCTGACGCCGACAGACCCGATCGCGGGCATTCACGACGCCGTCACCCGACTGGTGGCCGGAAGGGGAGTGGCCGGAGCGGAGCAGTGCGTCGACGTGGCCACCGCCCTCGCGATGTACACCACCTCGGCCGCATGGCTCGCCTTCGCGGACCACGAGCGCGGCGCCCTCGTGCCCGGGCGGCTGGCCGACTGGATCGCGCTCGACAAGGATCCGCTGGCCACCCGTCCCGAGGACCTTCGCTCGATCCGGGTCCTCCAGACCCGCGTCGGCGACCACACCGTCTACGACAACCGCTGACGCCCGAAGAGAGGAACCTCCGTGGGCTACGAGAAAGAGTACGACGGCATCATCATCGGTGCCGGGCACAACGGACTCATCACCCAGGCCTACCTGGCCCGGACCGGCCTGAGCACGCTGTCGATCGACAAGGGCCAGCATGCCGGTGGGGGCCTGCAGACCCCCGAGGACAACGCCCTGCCGGGCTTCTTCCACGGCACCCATGCGGTGTCGCTCAAGGGTGTGACGTCATCGGCCTGGTTCAAGGACCTCCGGCTCGCCGACTGGGGGGTGCGGTTCGTCGCCCCGGACCCCTCGATCACGAGCATCCAGCGCGACGGGCGCGCCATCGTCTGGTACGCCTCCCCGGAGCGGACCGCCGAGTCGATCGCCCAGTTCTCCGAGCGCGACGCCCGCACCTGGCGCACCATCGCCGCGGAGCACCAGGACGTGGTGCGCGAGATCGTGGGCCCTGAGATGTCTGCTCCCGCGGTCGGCTCCGAGGAGCGGGACCGGATCCTCCGGGGCTCCGAGATGGGCCGGCGGTATCTGAAGTACGCGCCGCTGTCGCCGCGCCAGTTCATCGAGGACACCTTCGAGAGCGACGCGGTCAAGGCGATGCTCCTGTACTACTGCATCATCCGCGAGGTCGACGTCAACGTCCCCGACCAGGGCAACGTGGTCCCGACCTTCCTGGCCTCCCAGGTCCCCGGCGAGATCGCGGTCGGCGGCTCGTACTCGCTGGCGCGGGCGCTCAAGCACGACGTCTACGCGCACGGTGGCCACATCATGGAGCAGACCACCCCGCGCCGCATCGTCGTCGAGGGCGGGCGTGCGGTCGGTGTCGAGTTGGAGGACGGGTCGCTCGTCCGCGCCCGCCAGTTCGTGGCCAGCAGCCTCAACCCACACCAGACGTTCCTCCAGTTGCTCGGTGACGACTCGCCTGACGAGCTCACCCAGAAGACCCAGGACTTCAAGTATCAGAAGGTGGGGCAGATCTTCGGGGTCAACGTCGCCCTCAAGGACGCCCCCGACTACACCGCCGCCGCCGCCAACCCGGACGTCAACAAGGCACGCCTGACGTTCCTCGGCCTGGACGACCCGGCCGACGTGCTGCGGCTGTACGACAACGCCGACCGGGGCATCGTGTCCGACCAGGTGATGCTGATCGGCGGCTGTCCCACCGTGCACGACCCCTCGCAGGCGCCACCGGGACACCACGCGGCGTACATGTGGCAGAAGACGCCGTACGCGCTCGGAGGTGACCCCGCCAACTGGGACACGCACAAGGAACGACAGTTGGAGACAGTCCTGGACTTCTGGCGCGGGTACGCGCCCAACCTGGGTGGGGCGAACCTGCTCGGCGCGTTCGCCGGCACGCCGCTGGACACCGAGCGCCGGTTCCCCAGCATGCAGCATGGTGACCTGTTCCACGGCTGGTTCGGTCCCGGTCAGCGCGGTGTCGACCGTCCGTTCCCCGGCATGAGGGGGCACGCCGTGCCCGGCGTCGAGAGGCTCTACCTGGCCGGCTCCAGCGCGCACCCCGGCGGGAACATCACCGGCTTCCCGGGCTACCTCGCCGCCTCGCAGATCGCCGACGAGGTGGGGGTCTCGCGCTGGTGGGACGTGCGTGACATCTGGGCCGAGCTGGCCGGGGGCGAGCGGTGAGCGGCCCGGCACCGGTCGCCATCACGACGCCGGCGCTGCCGGCGGGTCCGACCGAGCGGTTCGCCTACTCGTACGCCGTCCGGCAGGGGCGTGACCTGTTCGTCTCCGGTCTCGTCCCGTTCGACCCGGAGGGCCGGATCGTCGGGCTGAACGACCCGGAGGCCCAGGCCGAGCAGGTCTTCGCAAACCTGGCCGCGATCATGGCGGCGGCCCAGGGCAGCGTGGACGACGTGGTCGAGACGACCACGTACTGCATCGACCGGAACCACCTGCTCGCCATCAACGAGGCCCGGGTGCGCTGCTTCACCGGGTCGGTGAAGCCGACGAGCACACTCCTGGTCGTCGCCGGCCTGGCCCGCCCGGAGTTCCTCGTGGAGATCTCCGCACGGGCCGTGCTCCCGTCGTGACGGCGTCGCTGAGGACCGACGTCCTCATCGTCGGCAGGGGGCCGGTCGGGATGACGCTCGCGCTGCTCCTCGCCCGGTACGGCGTGGCCAGCACGGTGGCCGACCCGGCCGACCGTGAGATCAGGCTCAGCTCCAAGGCAGTGCTCATGCACGGGGAGTCGCTCGAGATCCTGGCCAAGGTGGGCGTCGGTGACGCGATCGGGCGGACCGGTGTCAGGCTGAGTGGATCCCGGGTCTTCGTCGGCACGAAGGAGCTCCGCCACGACCGGTTCCCCGCCCCCGACCCGGCCGGCTACGCGATGGCGGTCAACTTCCCGCAGAGCGAGACCGAGCGTCTGCTGCTCGACGCGGTGGACGAGGACCCGCTGGTCGACCTGCGTCTCGGACTCACCTTCCGGGGCCTCGTGCAGCACGAGACCCACGTGGCGGCGGAGCTCGTGGACGAACACGGCGACACGGTGCACGTCGACGCCGGCTACGTCGCCGGCTGCGACGGGGCCAGGTCCACCGTGCGCAAGCAACTGGACGTCCGGTTCGAGGGCCATGCCCACGACGACCACTACCTGATCGTCGACGTGCGGGCCGACCTGCCGTTCCCCGACGAGCGCCGATTCATCTTCCATCCCCCGGGCGGGGCCGGCCGGACGGCACTGATCCACCCCCAGCCGTTCTCGCTGTGGCACCTCGACTTCCAGGTCGGACGCCCGCCCGACCTCGAGGCCGAGGCCCGAGATGGGACGCTCGACCGCCGCATCCGAGCCGTCATCGGGGACCACGACTACGAGGTGACATGGTCCACGTCCTACGTCTTCAAGCAACTGATGGCGTCACGGTTCTCGGCCGGGCGCTGCTTCCTCGTGGGTGATGCGGCGCACCTCTACGCGCCGTATGGCGCCCGTGGCCTCAACTCCGGTCTGGCCGACGCCGACAACCTCGCCTGGAAACTCGGCATGGTCGTCACCGGGCAGGCCGCGCCGGCCCTGCTGGCGACCTATGACGAAGAGCGGCACGCCGTCGCCCGGCACCACTTCTCCGTCACCTCCGACACGGCCGCGTTCATGGCACCCACGACCAGGCGCGGACGCTGGCGGCGCGACCTCACGCTCGCACTCGCCACTCGGGTGCCGGCGGCCCGACGCTGGGTCGACGCAGGTCACTTCTACCGGCCCGAACCGGTCGCGATGTCCTCGCTCACCGTCCCGGACCCGATCGAGTCCCGGGCAGCCGTCAGGTCCGGAGAGCTGATGCCGGACCTGCCCGCCGGCCTCGCGCGCGAAGGCCGCCCGCTACGGCTGCGGGCGGCGTACGGGCTGCACCCGATGGTCGTCGACGTCCCGCAGCCGGCCGGCGACCACGACGACGTGGAGGTGACCGTTCACCACCTCGGCGGCGGGTTGGCGCCGACCAGGGTGCCCGTGAGCGGGCGCGTGGCCCGCGAACGCGTCCTCGGTGGCTGCCAGGGCGGAGCCGCCTTCCTGGTTAGACCCGACGGCTTCGTTTCGCGACGTCTGGACCATGCGTCCTCGGGAGCCGACGGTGACGCCGTCGCCGAACTCGCCGATACCGCCCGCATCCTCTACGGAAAGGAAGCCTGACATGCCCCAGAAGCCTTTCGCCTCCAGCGCGGACACGACCGCGAAAACCGAGACGCTCGAGATCGTGGCCGACGGCGTCTACGCCTTCACCGCCGAGGGCGACCCGAACGTCGGCGCCATCGAGGGAGAGGACTTTCTGGTGTGCTTCGACGCGCGAGCCACGCCCAGCGCCGCCGCCGACTGGCTCGAGCAGCTGCGGCACCACACCGACAAGCCGGTGCGCTACCTGGTCCTCTCGCACTACCACGCCGTCCGCACCCTCGGTGCCGCCGCGTTCAAGGCCGACGTCATCGTCGCGCACGACCGGACCCGCCATCTCGTCGCGGAACGCGGCCGCGAGGACTGGGCCAGCGAGTTCACCCGGATGCCGCGGCTGGCCAAGGACCCCGAGACCGTACCCGGACTCACATGGCCCGACCTGACCTTCTCCGAGCGGCTCACCATCCCGCTCGGCGGAGAGCGCGGCGACCTGATCCTCTGCCACCTGGGTCGGGGGCACACCGAGGGCGACATCGTGGCGTGGCTGCCCGGGCAGCGCGTGCTGTTCTCGGGCGACCTCGTCGAGTCACGCGCCGCCCTCTACACCGGGGACGCATTCCACCGCGACTGGGTGAGCACGTTGGACGAGGTGGCCTCGCTGGAAGCCGCGGTGCTCGTCGGTGGACGGGGCGCCGTCAGCCGCGGCCGAGTCGCCGTCGGCGAAGCGGTCGAGCAGACCCGCCATTTCCTCCAGGTGATGCTGCGTGAGGTGGGCGGCGTGCACCGGGCGGCGGGCTCGCTGCGGGACGCCTTCGCTGCCGCCCACGGCGCCCTGATCGAGGACTACGGCCGCTGGCCCATCTTCGAGCACTGCATGCCGTTCAACGTCGCGCGCCTGTGGGAGGAGCTCGACGGGGTCGAGCGCCCCACCGTGTGGACTGTGGAGCGAGACCGGCAGGTCTGGGATCTGCTCCAGGGCGCATGACACCTCCCGACCGGAAGGACACACGTGACCATCAGCTTCGAGGCGTCGAGCCTCAACGCGGAGGATCTGCAGGAGTCCCCGCTTGCACCACCGATCGCCCAGCCGCTCGCGGGCCCCATCACGACCCGCAGCCAGATCATGTTCTCCGCCGAGCGGCAGGGGATCCTGGCGGGTGTCTGGGAGTGCGAGCGCGGCACGTCGCGATGGGAGTTCCACGAGCGGGGGGAGTTCATCCACGTTCTGTCCGGACGGATGACGGTGCGGCAGGACCACGGCGAAGCCCTGGAGATCACGGCCGGCCACACGGCGTTGTTCCCGGTCGGCTGGACCGGCATCTGGGAGGTGCACGAGACGTTGCGCAAGGTGTACGTCGTCTTCCGGGCCGAGTGACGGCCGGCGGATCGGGGCCGACCCGTCATTCGAGGCCGGCGCAGCACTCGGCAAGAATCCGCACACCGTCCTCGATCGACGTCGCAGTCGCGCGGGCGTAACCGAGAACCAGGCCGCGCCGCTCGCTTGTGCCGTGGTCGTAGCGACCCAGTCCGTAAACCTTCACGCCCCGTCGACCCGCTTCACTCACCAGGCGATCCTCGTCGATTCCTTCGGGCAACCGCACCAGGAGGTGCAGCCCAGCGGCGATTCCGGCAGTTTCCAGTGCAGGCAGGTACTTGTCGAGTGCCTCGAGCATCCGTGCCCGCCTGGCGCGGTAGAGGCGACGGGACCGGTTGAGGTGCCGCTCCAGTTGCCCGTTGTCGACGAGCTCGGCGAAGGTGAGTTGGACCAACGCGGAGACACCGAGGTCGATCCCCTCCCGTGCCTCGACGACGAGCCGATTCCAGAGTCCCGGCAGGACGAGCCAGCCCAGCCGGACCCCCGGCGCGAGGAGTTTGGTCGACGAGCCCACGAAGGCGACCCGGCCAGGCGCCATGCCCTGCAGGCAGCCGACCGGCCGCTTGTCGTAGCGGAACTCGGCATCGTAGGCATCTTCGAGCACCAGCCCGTCGACGGCGTCGGCCCAGTGCACCAATGCTTGCCGTCGCTCTGCTGACAGCACCACCCCGGTCGGGAACTGGTGTGCGGGGGTGACCAAGACCATGCGCACGTCGGGGTGTCGTTCGAGCACCTCGACTTTGATTCCGTCCTCGTCGACCGGGATCGACACCAACTCGAGCCCGGCGGCCGATGCGAAGTCGCGCAGGGGTGGCCAGCCAGGCTCCTCGACAGCGAGCTTGGTATGGCCGGCGCGTGCGGCCGCCCTGCAGACCAGCCCGATCGCGTGGGTGGCCCCCGCGGTCGCATGGACGTGTTCGGGTTCGGCCACGACCCCCCGAGTGCGACCGAGAAGCTCGCAGACGCTGATCTTGAAGGCCTGGATACCTGACGGGTCGATGTAGTGGAGGTTGTCCCACTCCGTGCTGGCGAGGACGGTCTGCGTCGCTCGTGCCCACGCACTCGCGGGGAAGGCGGAGATGTCCGGCTGCCCGGCGGTGAGGTCGATCCGGTAGCGCGTGACCGGCTGCTCGATCACCGGGTCTTGCGGCGCAGCCCGCCACGACAGTTCACACACCCGCGTCGCACCGCCCTGCGTGGCCTGCAGGTATCCCTCGGCGATCAGCTGTTCGTAGGCCTGTACCACTACCCATCGCGAGCATCCGAGTTCCGACGCCAGATGCCGGGAGGACGGCAGCGCAACGCCTTCACGCAGGCGTCGGCTTCGAATCGCGTCGCGTAGCGACCCCTCGAGCCGGGCGGTCAGCGTGCGCTCAGGCCTCCGCTCGATGTCGACCAGGGCAAGATCGGCCGAGAACTTGGACTGACGGATCGCCATGCCCGTACTCTCCTCACAACTGGTCTGGCTGAAGGAGCGAATACTGGACTATACGACCGATCCGGCCGTCCATACAGGCCAGCGGGAACCGAGTCGAGGAACCGGCTGGCCGGCCGTGAGCGCAAAGATCTGGTAGCAGAGGGCGGCGGCCTGTCATGCGAGGGCGTGATCAGGCTGGGTGGGCTTGTCAGTGTGGTGTTCTCGGACCCGTCTCCGGTGTTCCTCGACGGTTGCGTGCGGGGAGAGGGGAGATCGGCATTCCCAGGACCGAGAGCACAGGGGCACCGGCCCGGCCTGCTCACTTTCGTGCCACCGTCTCGACTCGCACGGCGACGACCTTGATCAGCTGGGTGCAGTCGTTGATGTCGTCGGCGGTCCCGGTGGAGGTCAGCGGCACCACCGCCCACCAGGAACCGAAGCGACCGGCGGCAACGGCTCGATCCGCGCTTGGGCCGCATCTGTGTGGATCGAGCCTGGTTCCGCCGCCTGCGCATCCGCCGGGAGACGCTCGACGACATCCACCAGGCCATCCTGACACTGGCCGCAGCCATCATCTGCTGGCGACGTCTCATCCGCTGATTCTGTTACGACCTCTAAGGCGCCGGTACCGCTTGTCCGCGCCCGCGGGCCGGGAGGCGATCCCCGTCCCGGTCGGACACCCGGTCTTGCACTAGATCTAGGTAGCGATACCCGTACTTCACCCCCCGCCGCGACCTCTGCCCTGAAGGCACGCTGGACCGGTAACCAGATGAGCTTTACGGAAGGCCGAACCATGAGCCAGCACCAGACGTAAAGCGCGCCCCTTGCATCCGGAAGCCAGGTGGTCGAGAGCCGCGACGTTGCGACGACCAAGGCCCCTCTCGATTGCCTTGGTGCAGACGACCTGGCCCGGCGAACTCCCCGCGACCTGAGCCACGACCTGCGCACACCGCTGACCGCGCTTCGACTTCACCTGGAAGAGGCGCTGATGTATCCCGAGGATCTTGATCCTTCTGTCACCCGCTACGACAAACTCGCCACGCACTACCGCGCCGTCGTCACCATCGCCAGCCTCATCCTCAATCACAATCCGCAAAACACGCCCTAACAGACAGTCCGTTGACCGGGCCATCCCCTGACCGACCCGCCATGCCGGTGCCGATGGCGGTAGCACTCGCCCGCCGCTGCAGCCTAAGGGCGCTCCGAAGCGTCCCTTTGGAGCGACCAGAGCAGGGCGATGACCGTGTTCTCCAAGCGCTCGACGCTCTGCAACGCTTCCTTCAAGGCCGCGAAGGGGTCGGCGACATCCCTGTTGGTCAGGGCCTCTTCCAACTCCAGTCGTAGCGCGGCAAGCGGTGTGCGCATCTCGTGCGAGGCCTGGACGACGAATCGGCGCTGCCTCTCGGCCGACGCCACGCCGTTGAACCGGGCGCGCCGGTCGGCGTCGAAGCTCTTGCGTATCTCGATCGTCCCGGCCGAGATGAACTCGATGTCCTGGCACATTGGGCGGGTCCTTTCGCTGGTGCGGCGGGTGTACGCCGCTGCCTTATGGAGGGCCGGGGGAGTCGGCGGGGGTGAAGGCGCCGCTGAGGGCGGCGGCGTACGCGGCCGCGGCGGCTCTCTCGGCGACCTCGTCGTCCAACGGCCCGCGAGCGACGAGCAGGCGGTAGTAGACGGGGGCGCCGACGGCGCTGATGATCGCGATGCCGTCGGCTCCCGGCGGCAGTTCGCCGCGTCCCACGGCCCGCTCGACGATCCGGGACGCGAGGCGGTTGCGCTCGGCGATCACCGTCGCCCAGGCGGTGGACGCCTGGGGGGACCGGACGGCGGCGGCCACGACGCCCTCGACGAGCGCCCGGGCCCTGGGCTGCCGGTAGAGGGCGGTGATGGCCAGCGCGAGCGCCCGCAGGTCGTCCTTCAACGAGCCGGTGTCGGGTATCGGGATCTCGGTCTTGCCCAGTTCGCCCAGCAGGTCGACGACGAGTCCCTCGACCGTCCGCCATCGCCGGTACAGCGTCGCCAGATGCACGCCCGAACGCTCGGCCACCTTCTCCAGGGTGAGCCCGGCGTAGCCGCCGGCCTCCAGTTCGTCCCGGGTCGCGGCCAGCACCGCCGCGCGAGTGCGCGCCGTCCGGCCGCCGGGGCGCACGGCCCCCGTCGCGGGCGGTTTCGCGTCCATGCGGCGCCCCTTCCTGTGGGTTGCGTCACAAGGGTAACGCGAAATCGTTCGCATTTACAGGCGGGCGTCAGGTGAGCTGGAGGTGCGCCCGCCTGGTGGCCCTGCTCGGCCGAGGGCCGGGCAGAATCGCCTCGGCGCAAGACGCCGACCCGCCGCGCAGTCAACCGGCCCGCCTACTAGGCGCCGCCGACACGGCAGCGCGGATGGTGGCGATCGACGAGGCGGCCCGCGAGGTCGGCGACCGGACCACCACCCTGGCCAGTGAGTTCCTGGACGAGACCCCGCCCCCCCGGCGGGGCCTGCTGGCAGCCCTCGCGGCAGGGTTCAGATGCTAGGCCGAGCGGCTGGCGGCGCGGTCGGGGGAGGGCAGGCGGAGGGCGGACCGGACACGGGCGCCCTCCACCGTTGACTCATGAGCGGCCGCTGCTGGCGGCGCTGTACTGCAGCTGCCCGCACCCATGAAGCGTTTGGTTGGGTGGGGCTGCGGGCACGTGTCAGCCCAGTGCTTTGCGCAGCAGCGCCGTCAACTGACCCTGTTCGTCGGGTGAGAGTCGTCCGACCGTCGTGCGGGCGAAGGTGAAGGCTGTTGCGAACCGGTGGTTGATCTCGTCTCCTCGGGAAGTTCGCGCGACGAGTCGTGCGCGGCGGTCCCGGGGATTCGGTTCACGGGTCACGAGGCCGAGCGCTTCGAGACGCGCGACGATCTGGGTGAATGTTGGAGGCATCGCAGCCGAGCTCCTCGGCCAAGGCGCCCATGGCGCGTCGCTCATCGAGTCGCCCGAGCACACATGCCTGCGTGGCCAGCCGTGACGACGGACCAGAGAGGAGATGCCGCCGTTGGGCGGCCACGGCCTCAGGAGCAATCTCCAGATGGGCCCGCGGTCGTTGATGTCGGGCGGCCCAATCCAGTGGCGGTGCCGGGTGCAGACGTAACGGTGATGCTGCAGCACCCGAAACACCGGCCCGCCCGGGTGGCGGGCGTCGCAGCGCAGTCCGCCGATCTGCGGGGTGTGGCGGAAGCCTTCCCAGGTCGGGGGCGGGTCGCGGAGCTCAAGGAGCGCGCCTGCCAGGTGGCCGGGCGGGCGACCGGTGAGCGCGGACAATCGAAGGCCGGAGAGGCTTCTCAGAGAGTCCGGACCGGCAGGGCATCTCCGGTTACGTGGGTTAGTGAGGTCGTGGTGGCGGGGGTGTTGACCATGGGAGATCGCAACGTCCTTGATCTTCGCTGAAGTGCGCTGTGTGGAGCGAAGGATGCTGTCTGACCTGCGGATTTGTCGAGAGGCGGCTTTCTTCGATGCTCGTAACCGGACAGTCAAAGCTGCCGTTCGAGGTGCTCAGCGACAACGGCAAGCAGTTCACCGGCGGCACATCCGGCCACAGCCGGTTGAGGTTCTGTTCGAGCGCGTCTGCCTGCCGTCAGAACGGCGTCAATCAGCGGCTCACCAGGCCCCGCTCCCCTACCACGACCGGGAAGATCGAGCGTTCCCACAAGACGCTGCGCCAGGAGTTGCTGCACCATGCGGTGCGGTTCGAGTCCCTGGCCGCCGCGCAGGACGCCATCGCTGCTTGGGTGCACGCCTACAACCACCAGCGGCCCCACCAAGCGCTGAACATGGCCACCCCGGCCAGCGTGTTCCGCCCGCACGCTCCCGCCCCGACGAGCCCGAGCCCGAGCCCGCGAGCCAGGATGAGGCCGAGGCACCGTTGCGGGTCGAGGTGATCGAGCCACCGGCCGACCGGCCACAGGAGTCGGCGGTGCGGTTCGAGGTCCGCGTCCCACCCAGCGGTCAGGTGACTCTGGTGCCGGGACGGCAGCGGTTCTCGGTTCCCCAGGGTCTGGCCGGACGAACGTTGACCGTCTGGGCTGGCCTGCGCAGCCTGCACTTCCCGCTCGACGGGCATCTGGTCCGCACATGCCCGTGTGAGACGGAGTGACGGGGGGCAGATGCGGGCAGGACGCCCGCATCTGCCCCGTCACGGGTTCCGGGCGGACCTCAGGATCGGGCGTCTCCGACCGAGACCATGTCGAGGCTCGCCTGGTTGTGGCGCTCCACCCAGTTCATCAGCGCCGTGTGGCAGGCGTGGTCCAGGTGCCGCAGACCGGTGAGGTCCAGTTGGACCGGCCGATCGCGCGGAAGCTTCTCCAAGGTGTCCAACATCTGCGGTAGACGCAAGAACGTGGCGTGGCCGGCCAGGGCGACACGCACCGGACGCCCGTGCGCGCCGGTCACCTCTTCCCTTTCGTCCACCTCGATCTGGATGTGCGAAGTCTCCCAGGCTGTCTTGATCACAGCCAGCACCAGGCCGAGCAGCACTCCCTCGAACAGGTTGAGGACGACCACTGCCGTGGCCGTGAGGACGAGGATCAGTGCCTCGCCGCGATGACGGCGCCACAAGGGGCGCAACTGCTTGACAGGCATGAGTTTCCAGCCGGCGTGCACGAGCACGCCCGCGAGGGCGGCGAGCGGGATGATTCCCAGCGCCGCAGGGAAGGCCGCGGCGAACAAGAGAATCCAGAGCCCGTGCAGGACGCGCGAAGCCTTGGTCTGCGCTCCTGCCTGCACGTTGGTGGCGCTGCGTACGATCACCGCCGTCATCGGCAGGGCTCCCAGGAGCCCGCACACGGTGTTGCCGGTGCCCTGGGCCATGAGCTCCTTGTCGTAGTCGGTACGGGGGCCGTCGTGCATGCGATCGACCGCGGCGGCGCTGAACAGGCTTTCCGCGGAAGAGATGAGCGCGAATGCCAGCACGGTTCCGAGGACGCCGATCTCGGCCAGTCGGCCCACGTCGCCGATGCCGGGTGGCTGGACGGCTCCGAGAAGGCCCTGTACGTCCAGCCGAGCCACGGGCAGATCCAGCAGGAAGGACGCACCCGTCGCCAGAGCCACGGCCGCGAGCGGCGCCGGAACTTTTCGGACTCGTTTCGGCAGGTGCGCCCATCCCGCCAGCAGTGCGACGGTGCCCGCGCCGACGCCGAGCGCGGCCAGCGCCGCGGCTGATCCGGTGCTGTCGAGGAGCAGGCCCGGCAGCCCGGCGAGTTTGGCCATACCCGAGCCGGGCGCGGTGGCATCGGCCATGGCGTACAACTGCCCGGCGATGATGGTCAGGCCGATTCCGGCGAGCATGCCCTCCACCACGGCCACGGAGATCGCGCGGAACCACCGCCCCATCCGCAGCGCGCCGAGCAGCAACTGCAGGAGGCCCGCCGCGAGGACTATCGCGCCGAGCGTGCTCAGGCCGTATGTCTGGACGGCCTCGTACACCAGGACGGTCAGGCCCGCGGCGGGCCCGCTGACCTGGAGGCTGCTGCCGGGAAGCAGACCGGTCACCAGGCCGCCGACTATGCCGGTGATCAGGCCCAGCTCGGCCGGGACGCCGGAGGCGACCGCGACTCCCACGCACAGCGGCATGGCGACGAGGAAGACGACAAGGGACGCGGTGATCTCGTTCCGAAGCACTCGGGAGGACCGCAGGGTCGTTGGGAGCATCGGTCCTCACCTACAGGGGAGAGAAGGTGTCGGCGTCCGGCCGGTGCGCCAGCACCGATCCGGTGTGCACTTCGTAGTACCAGGCGTGCAGGCCGATCCGGCCGTCGGCGGCCCGCTCGTCCACGCCGGGATAGGCGCGCAACCGCTCCAGTTGATCGAGCACATGTCTCTGGACCGCTGCCGCCAGGTCGCCGCAGCCGGCGGAAGGGGATGCCGCCCGCTCGGATGCGGCGTCACCGGGCAGACGCGGCGAGGTGCCGGCGGCCTCGGCCAGCCATGTGCGGACGGCGGGGGCGGCGCTGAGGTCGTCGCCGCGGACCAGGGCGCCGACGGCCCCGCAGTGGGAGTGCCCGCACACCACGACGTCGGCGACGCCGAGGATCTCGATCGCGAACTCGATGGTCGCCGCTTCGCTGGTGGGACGGTCCAGCCGGTACGGCGGAACGATGTTGCCCGCCGTGCGCAGCTCGAACAGCTCCCCTGGACGGGCTCCGGTGAACAGGGAAGGGATCACGCGCGAGTCGGAGCAGGTGATGAACAGCGCCAGAGGCGACTGGCCGTCGGCGAGCCGATGGAGTTCTCCGCCGTTCTCCGCGGCCCGGGAGCCGAACGTTCGGGCATGGTCAATGAAAGTGCGCATGCGAAATACCTCCAGGGTGCCCCGGCGAATGCGAGGGCATCGTAGGAGTTGGACAAAGGACGATCTGACGGTGTGGTCGTCCGGTCGCGTTGACCCGTTTCCGGTACCGATGTGCGATGAGGGCGTTGTTCATTCATGTGGCACGGTCGTACCGACCAAGCACGACGGCTTACGCCCTCAAACGGTGTTTCGGCAGGAAGAACACGCGCCGGAGGGCGCTGTCAGCAACGGAATACCTGGAGGATGGCGGGTATGTTCCCGGTGGTACGTCTGCTGATCGCGTGCACGAGCCCGCCGACGCGGCGCGGAAACGCGATCGTGCTCACGTCGGCGGTGAATGCCGATCGTGTCGGGGTGTCCGGGGCTTCAACCTCTTTGGGGTTGGCCACGCGACTGCTCGCCCGGACAGTCAGATGCTTGGGCGACTCCTGCGCGGACTTCCGCTCCTCCGAACTGGAGCGAAGTGCGCCCGAGTCGCTCAGCTGGATGCTGCCCGCCGAAGTCGGCGCCGCGAACTCGCCGGGGCCTGCGCTTTGGAGAGCCGTGTCCAGAACCAGGTGCAGGCAGCCGCAAAGGACGATGATGAGCAAGGCGGCGGCACGTCTCATCGTGCTGTGCCCTACCACCGGCGACGTCCTCCGATCGGGCCGGGCTCATCCAGCCGCATCGTCCGCTACTAACTGACCTGTACGTGAAGCGCTGATGGCGCGCCAAGCTGCTTGACAGTGCATTCGAGCGCCCGGCAGAAAGCGGGTGGCAGCCAGATCACGACCTTATCACGCATCGTTAGTCTATGATCACGAAGCCGGAATCGGTTCCAGGGATGGCGGGAGCTTTCCGGTCGGCCGTGCCGGCTTGCGCGGTGCCGGGGTGTCGGCCAGTCCCGTGCGGTCGGCCACCGGTCCCAGGTACAACTTTGAGGAGCGCGTCCGCTGGCCCCTGCCGACCTCGAAGGGGCTCACCTGGTCGCCCAAGGCCGCGCCAGCGCGCCTCGCTGGCTGCCTCGAATCCAAGTGCCGGTCTCGCGCCCTCCCAAGGCCCCCATCAGCGCCTCTGTTGGCGCCCCGCGCCAGAGGATGTGCCCGCCGTGTCCGGTGGATCATGTGTTGATCCGGAGCAGAGCGGTGACCAGGACGATCGCTGCCCGGTAGTTGCGGGCGAGTTTGTCGAACCGGGTGGCGATGCCGCGCCATTGCTTGAGACGTCCGATGCAGCGTTCGACCACGTTGCGGCGCTTGTAGACGGCAGGGTCGAAGACCGGCGGGCGCCCGCCGCGTGAGCCGCGGCGGATCCGTCCGGCCCGCTGGTCGGCGCGTTCGGGGTGGTGGCCCCGATCCCGCGGCGCCGCAGTGACCAGCGGATCGCGCCGCGCGGCCGCTTGCGCTGAGTCAGACCCCGGCTGGATCACCGAACCATTGCGGACCGTCGCCGTGCCGCCAGGCGAGTTCCCGGTCACGGTGTCGCTGATGCGCACGGCAGGCGGGACGCGTGTCGCCGCGGCCCGGGTGACCGTCCTGGACGCCCCGCCCCACGAGTGGGAGATGGCCCTGAAGCCCGGTGAGGATCCGGGGCTGCTCGGCGAGGACCAGTTCTACGGGGTCGGTGTGGACGCCGGAACGGCGGCGTTCCTCGACGCGGCCCGCACGGTGAGCGAGGAAGAGTTCGACGGCCTGATCGAACGCCTCGACGGCGACGGCTCCTTCACGACGGAACTGGACGCTCCAGAGCCCGAGCCGAACCTCATCGCCTTCAGCGCCGGTTGGGGCGACGGCTCCTACCCCGTCTGGATCGGCCGCACAGACGACGGCCGGGTGGGCCGCGTCGTCATCGACTTCCAGCTCTTCCCCGCCGCCCACCGGCCCGCCCCGAAGGCTCCGCGCCCGCCCAGGGGCCTCGGGAAGATCGAGGCCGAGCGCGCCGAGGCGGCTCCCGCCGCGGCCGAAGATCCGCCCCCCGCCGGACGCAAGCGCGCCCACTTCGAAAAGCTCCGCGAGACCGAGCGGCTGGAGTGGGGAGGCCGGCTGCCGACCGCCACCTTGCGGGCGGTGCCGCAAGCGCTGTCCCTGGTGCGCTATGACGCCGATCTCGTGCACGAGATGGACGCGGCAGGCCCCGGTGTCCAGCGCGGGATCGCCGAGTTCGCGGCTCGCCGCGCCGCGACCGAGGCCGGTCTCGCCGATCTCGCGTGGGTCGCCCCGGCGCTGGCCGCACTCGCGCAGGGGCGGGCACTGCCCTTCCCCTTCGACGACCGAGCCAACGCAGTGCGGGCCCTGCTCGCTGACCCCAACGCCCCGGACCGGACGGTCGGCGAGGCGGTGCCGCCGCCGCGGCACGAGCCAACGCAGTCTCTGGTCGAGGGAACGGAAACCGAAGCCGTCACCGTGTTCACCCGGGCGGAGCGCTCGGAGCCGGCACGGATATCGCAGCCTCACATGGCGCTGCCCGCCGTCTTGTGCGCAGGCGATCCGCACGCGCTCACGGGAGCTGTCGGAGCGGTGTCGGCCGGCGTGGCCACGTTCGGCGAGGACTATCCTGCGTTCTTGCAGGAGGTCCGAGACCTCTGCGCCGCGCTGCGCGACAGCGGCCTCCACCTTGCGGACCCTTGCGCCGTCCCGGCGCCCGCCGAAGACCCGGACGAGTCCGCCACCTTGGCCACGCCCATCGTTGTGGAGGCCGCCGACGGTCTCCTGGACACCGACGTCATCGAGGGGATCACCGTGCGGGTCCCAGCGGATCCGGGCATGGTGGTGGACCACGTCGTGCAGGTGGAATTGGTCTTCGGCAACACCAGATTCGTGGACTGGCGACCCGTTGCGGCTCCCGGGGAGACGATGGATTTCGCCTTCGACATCGAACATGGCTACACAGCCGCCTACTACGGCGAGGCGACAGTCTCCTATAAGCAGTTCCTCGACGAGGACACCGTCATCGCCACATCAAAGCCCCTCGTACTGCGCGTCCGTTGAGGGCCCGGGACTCGGGAAGCTGCGATGAGCCCCAAAGTAGTTCTGTGTAGTCGCACGGACGGCTCCCGAAATCTGAGGACCCGCTTTCCGACCTCAACTCCTGGAAGCGGACGCTACAGACCAGCCAGGCGATGGCGGTGCCATGGATGGAAGAAGCTGTCCGTCGGGGTGCCGCAGATATTTCGGCCTGGACAGGCGACACAAGGTGTTGATCTGGATCGACTGCCTGTGGGCATGGCTCATGCAGCCGTCGCTTGGGGGCGGCGAGGTTCGTAGAAGGCGCCGTCGCGGAGCATGGCGAACAGCACGCTGATGCGGTGGCGGCCAGGCGGAGCAGGGCTTGGGTGTGGGTTTTGCCGCGGGCTCGGCATCTGTCGTAGTAGGGGCGGGAGGCGGGGTCGTGCAGGGCGGCGAAGGCTGAGAGGAACATGGCCCGTTAGAGCTGCCGGTTTCCGCTTCTGGGTGCGTGTTCGCCGTGGATCGAGGTCCCTGAGGACTTGGTGGTGGGGGCGAGGCCGGCGTAGGAGGCCAGGTGTGCGGCGGTGGGGAAGTTGGTGCCGTCGCCGACGGTGACCAGCAGGACTGCTGCGATCCTGACCGCGACCCCGGGCATCGAGGTCAGGACCGGGGAAAGAGGAACTGGCGGTGTCGATGAGAAGCACGCCGAGTTCGACGGCACGCCGCACGATACGCACACACTCGGCGCGGTCCTCGGGCTCGCCCCAGATGCCGAGTCCGGTCAGCCGCATGGCACCGAAGCCCAGGCGAGCGATCTTCTTCCCGGCGATCTCGTAGGTGCCCGCGCGGTCGGCGAGGGAGGTGTTCATGATCGGGTGTCACCCTTCTCCAGAGTCGTGTCCTCGTCGGCGTCCTCCGCATCGGCGGCCGCCTGGTCGGCCAGACGTCGCAGGAGGACCAGGCCGTCGTGACTGGCGCTGCTGGGTTCGGCGCTGTAGACGGACAGGTGCTGTCCAGGGGCACTGGTGACCGCGAAGGTCTCGAAGTGCAGCCACAGCTCCCCTGCACGCGGGTGCACGAAGTGCTTCTTCTCACGGGTCCGCGGACGCACCTCGTAGCGAGCCCACAGGTTCGAGAACGCCGGGCTATGCAATGTCAGTTCACCGACGACCCGCTGGATGCGCTCGTCCGCGGGGAACTGTGAGGACGACGCCCGCAAATTGCTCACCGCGAGACGCGACGCGGCGTCCCAATCACCGTAGAACGACTTCGCATACGGGTCCAGGAAGATCATGCGCAACAGGTTGTCGTACCGGGCGAACCCGCCGTAGAGCTCGCGCGCCATCGCGTTCGCGCCCAGGATGTCCTGCGCCGCGCCGACCAGGAAGGCCGGCACGTCCGGCATGCCGTCCATCAGCCGGACCAGCTCCGGAGCGGCGGTCGGTGACGCGGCCGCCCGCGCCCCGAACACCGGCAGGCCTAGCCGGAACAGATGCACGGCGGCGTCGTCGTCCAGTCGCAGGGCGCCGGCGATCGACCGCAGCACCTGATCGGAGGGATGCCGTTCCCGGCCCTGCTCCAGCCGGATGTAGTAGTCCGTGCTCACTCCGGCGAGCAGGGCCACCTCGTCGCGCCGAAGGCCCGGCACCCGCCGAGGACCGTCGTCGAGCAGACCGACGTCCTGCGGCCGGACCAGTGCTCGCCGGGCCCTGAGGTACTCACCGAGCTTGTTCTCACTGTCCACCCTGCCGACAGTAATGCGGACCGAGTCCCCTGGCGTGGGTGCCCTGCACCCACTCTGGCCGAGCCGACGCTGCGGCGTCCCGCCCAAAATTCCTGCTGCTCCGTCGGCCGGACCAGGATCTCGTTCACCGCGACGTGGCGCCGCCTGGTGACGATGAAGGCGATGGTGTCCGCCACATCCGTGGGACGCAGGCACTCCATCGCGGTGTAGCGCTCGTACACCCGGTCCCGGACGTCGGGACGGTTCTGGAGGGGCAGCTCGGTCTCCACCGCGCCAGGCTCTACGAGCGAGACCCGCAGGTGGCGCTGTGTGACCTCCTTGCGGAAGGCTTCACCAAAGGCGGTCACGGCATACTTGCTCCCGGGCACACGCTGCGACGACACACGAACGATGATCATCGGTCCGTCACGAAGCGAGCCTGCCGGCGCTTGCGTGACCACCGCGCGTTCCGGGCCTCGGCCCAGCGGTCCTGCATCGGCAAATACGGTCGGCCCCGGCAGCGCGAGTCCACCCGGGCGACACCATGAAGAGGTCACACCATGCGTGCGAACATTCAGGTCTATGGCGACAACACCGCCGAGAACGTCAAGAACTGGCGGGTGGTCAGATGACTAGCGCGAGCCCGGGATCGTCCCGTCTGATCGCGACGGTGGACGCCCTGCGTGCGGCGCTGGCGGAGAGCACGGACCTGCTCCGGTCCACGCTCGGCGGGACCGTCGACGAGGAGACGGCGGCCGCCGCGGAGGCCGACGGGGTGCCCCGGGAGTTCCTGGACTTCTGCCGGGTGCTGGACGGTGCGAGCTGCGGGCCGTCCGTGCAGCTCTTCGGCTTGGAGGAGGCCGAGGAGCACCAGTTCTACTGCGGGCCGGTGGTCGACTCCCCGCTGGATCTGTCCCCGGAGAAGCTGTTCTGCGTCGGGTTGATCGGCGACACACCGATCTTCCTCGACCGCGCGGGCCGCGGCATCCTCGGTATCCCGGACGAGCACTGGGAGTGGGTCGACGCGGAGCGCTTCGAACGGCTCGCGCCCGGGCTGGAGGCGTTCTTCCTGGAGCGGTTGGCCTCTCCGGAATACGCACGCCTTACGGCGATCGACGACGAGTTGGTGGAGTACGACGACTGGCTGAAACTGCTACGACGAGCCGGTCTCGCCGACTGAACCGCCGGCCAGCCGGTCCGTCCGCGACCGGTCTGAACCGTACCGGTCTACCGATGTCGCAGCCTGTCCTGTGCCGCAGCCTGTCCGAGGCCCCGCTGGCCGACGTCCTTGCTCTAGCTGACGCGCTCCACGAGCCGGTGCGCTGGCCGTGGAGCCGATCACCGGGGACGAGGACACCGATGAGAACCGGCTCGCCCTCTGCTACCCCCGCCATGAATTTAGCCCGGTGTGCGGCCGGCCGGAACTGATGCATCGCCCGGCGCAACAGCTCTCGGCTGTGTTCCGACGACGGTTTGAGGGGACAGGGGGTGATGGTGATGTAGAAGGGGTCGCCGTCCAGGACGTGGTCGTTGTTCCTGAACTGCTCGATGAAGTTTCCGGCGGCGCGGTACCGGTCTGGCCGTGGAGCAGCTGACCGTACGGCGCTCATCATTTCGCTCCGCCCAGCCCCAAGGTGCCGTCATGCGCCTGCGCCTCGCCGTGATGAATGCCGCTACGCCGCTCGCACCGACGGCTCGTGAGACTAATGGGGTAGATGCCGATTGGCTCTGCAGCTTGGTGACCGTTCGGCTCGCCCGTTCTTAGCGTGCGACTGAACATTCCCCCTCTTCGAGGAGGCCGCCGGTGGCCGGACACACGAGAAGGACGATCCTGCGGGGCGGCGCGGTGACCGCCGCATCGGTTCCTCTGGCGCAAGTGACCTCGCCTCCCGGGAAGGCGTCTGTTCAGGGGCCGGTCAGCGTGAAGCCGGGAGATCCGCGCTATCCCTCGCTGGTGCGCCGAGGCTACAACCGGCGGTTCGAGGGGCGGCCAGAGGAGATCCGTGTGGTGCGCTCCGCTGAAGATGTCGTACGTGCGGTGGACGATGCGGTGCGCACCGGCCGGAGGCTCGCCGTGCGCAGCGGAGGTCACTGCTTCGAGAACTTCGTGGACGCCCCGGACGTCCGGGTGGTCATCGACCTCTCCGAGATGACGGCAGTCCGCTATGACCGGCGCCGTAGGGCCTTCGAGGTGGAGGCAGGCGCCACGTTAGGTGAGATGTACCGGAGGCTGTACGTCGGGTGGGGCGTGACCGTCCCGGCCGGAACCGCCGGCTCGGTGGGAGTCGGCGGCCATGTCAGCGGCGGCGGCTACGGTGCCCTGTGCCGTCTGCACGGCCTGTCGGTCGATCACCTGTACGCAGTGGAGGTCGTCGTCGTCGGACGGTCGGGCAAGGCCAGGAGGGTGGTGGCCAGCAGGGAGCGGTCGGACCCCAACCGGGACCTGTGGTGGGCCCATACCGGAGGCGGCGGCGGGAACTTCGGGATCGTCACCCGCTACTGGTTCCGGTCACCGAGCGGCAGGACGCTGCCGGCTCCTCCGGCCACGGTCTTGGACTTCACCCTGTCCTGGCCGTGGGAGCGGCTCGACCGGGAGACGTTCGTCCGGCTGGTGCGCAATTATGGGGAGTGGGGCGAGCGCAACTCGGCACCCGGGTCGCCCGCGTGCGCGCTGTACGCCGAGTTCTCACTGAGCACCAGATCCGCCGGACACATCACGCTGAACGGCCAGGTCGCCGCAGACAGCGGCGCCACCCGGCTGCTGGACGATCTGACCACCGCGCTCGGAGGCGGCGTCAAGGTACGGCCGGCGCGCCAGGCGTCCACCCTTCCCTGGCTGACCGCGGCGATCCACGGTCTCGACGACGCGCCGGGCCCCTTCTACAGCATCAAGATCAAGTCGGGCTATCAGCGGCGGCGTTTCACCGATCGGCAGGCCGCCGCCCTCCACCGGCATCTGACCAGGTCCGACTACGACCATCCGGGCGGGACCGTGTTCGTGAACACCTACGGCGGCCAGGTCAACACCGTGCGTCCCGGCGCGACCGCCACCGCCCACCGTGACTCGATCTTCAAGATCGGCTTCCTCGCCGGCTGGGAGGACGCGGCCGAGGAGGCCCGGCACCTGGCGTGGATCCGCGAGCTCTACCGCGACTTCTACGCCGACAGCGGCGGCGTCCCGGCCGACGGCGCGTTCATCAACTACCCCGACAGCGACCTGGCCGACCCGACGTGGAACGGCTCGGGCATCCCGTGGCACACCCTCTACTACAAGGACGGCTACGCTCGGTTGCAGCAGGTCAAACGCCGCTGGGACCCGCGCGGCGTGTTCCGCCACGCCCTCTCCGTCCGCTCCTCCTGAAGCGAGGACCTACGCGATCGAGATCGGGTTCCCGTCGAGCGGCGGATGATCCCGCAGCTACCGCAACCAGGCTCCGACCGACTCAACTCGACTTAGCTAGGCGTTTGTGCAGGTGAGAGGCTCACTGTTCGGCTCAGATCGACCTAGATCGACTTCTCTGCTTTGCTTCACACCGAAGAGGCCACTGGTTGTCCCGGTCGCCGCGCCGCCATGATCGCTCATGTACGTGATGAAAGATCATTATCACGTACATGCGTAGATAGGAGCGGGCCTCAAGGCGTCCCTGAACTGGTGCGCTTTGGGGTGGTGGGGGCGTAGCTGCGGAGGAAGGCCTGCACGCCCAGGGTGACGAGCTGAGTGATCTCCTTCTGGGGCAGCGGGACGGCGCCGTGGAAAGTCTGCTGGTTGATGTCGGTGACGGTCAGAAGGTGAGGGCGGACGGCGGCGCTCTCGGCGTTGTCGATCTTCAGCAGGTCGCGGTCGGCGATCCGGCGCAGGTACGGCGCCAGGCGCAGATGCCCGGTCTGTGGCCCGGCTGCGACCCACGCCTTCAGGATCGGCGGCGGGATGTGGGCCGCTTCCGCCTCGATGGACTTGTGGCTGAGGGCCCCTGATCAGATGGCGGTCACCCGGGGCTCCGCGGCGGTCTTGATCGAGCCGAGCCA
Organism: Actinomadura sp. NPDC048955; assembly: GCF_040649435.1. Taxonomy (NCBI): domain Bacteria; kingdom Bacillati; phylum Actinomycetota; class Actinomycetes; order Streptosporangiales; family Thermomonosporaceae; genus Actinomadura; species Actinomadura sp. NPDC048955. The sequence goes on along the minus strand of NZ_JBEZJI010000009.1, from coordinate 45,611 downwards.
GCGCGTCAGCTCGGCGTGCAGCTTCGCGCTGTTGTAGAAGAGCCCGAGCAGGGTTCCGGCCATGGACTCCTCGGTTCGCAGGAGCGTGGCCCCGTCCTCACGGGTGGTGATGACGTGGCGGTGCGCGACGCGCGAGCCCATCGCGCTGCCGGTCCAGGTGATCTCGCGGAGCGGCTTGACGACGGCGAACCGTGAGGCGATGGAGGTGCGGCCGTTGACCCAGGTGAACCGTGTGTCCACCGTGACGTCGCCGTCTCCGGCGATGCGCACGTCGTGGATGGCCGGGTCGAATGCCGACCAGCCGGCAGGATCGGCGAGCAGGGCCCATACGCGCTCGGCAGGTGCGTCGATCACCACCTCGTGCGTGGATCGGATGGGCGCGGCCTCGTCGATCCGGTGCCGCTTGGCGTAGTTCTCGTGCAGCTCGTCGAGCGACGGTCCGCGGTAACGCATCTCCTGAAACATTCGAGGGGCTCCTTCGCGGGCCTGGTTCAGGCCGTTCAGCAGGGATGACGCGTCCCACTCTCGCCTGCGGGCTGGTCCCGATCAACGACGAGTCCGGCAACCTTTCATTAACCGAACGCTTAAAGATCAGGACAAAGGCCCGTGGAGCTCCGCGATATCGAGATCTTTCTGGCGCTGGCCGAGGAACTGCACTTCAGCCGCACCGCCGAACGCCTCCACGTCACCCCGGCCCGCGTCAGCCAGTCGATCAAGAAGACCGAACGCCGGATCGGCGTGCGCTTGTTCGACCGCACCAGCCGCGCTGTGGGGCTCACCGCTGCCGGGCAGCGGCTCTACCAGTCCCTGCGGCCCGCCTACCAGCAGATCGTCGATGGGGTCGAGGACGTGTCGGTCTCCGCCGGTGACATCAGCGGCACCCTCACCCTGGGCACCATGGGACCTCAAGGCTGGATGATCAACGGCATCGTCGAACGGTTTCAGGCCAGGCACCCGACCGCCCGGCTCGTGCACTGCGAACTCAACGTCGTCGACCCGCTCACACCCCTGCGGGAGGGCACGATCGACGTGGCCCACCTGTGGCTGCCGGTCCGCGAACCCGACATCACCGTCGGACCGATCACCCACACCTCGCCAGTCGTCTTGGCCATGGCCGCCACCCACACCCATGCCGAACGCGACTCGGTCAGCCTGGAGGACTACGGCGACCTGACCTTCATGACTCCCCAGTCACCGATCCCGGCGTCCATGGAGGAAGCCTTCCAACCCTTCCGCACACCGTCAGGCCGCCTTATCGCCCGCGGCCCGACCGTCTCCAACTGGGAGGACGAGCTTAAGGCGACCGCCACCGGACAGGCCGTCGCCGCCGCTGCCGCCGAGGCCGCCCGCTTCTACGCCCGACCCGACGTGGTCTACATCCCCGTCCGCGACGCCCCACCCATCCGATGGGCCTTTGCCTGGCTCACCGCCAACGCCAACCCCCTGATAAGCACCCTCACCAACGCCGCTACCGACGAAGCCTGAGACGACGCGGCCGCGGCCGCTCGGGGCCGCCGGCCGAGGGTCGACGCCCAGCGTGGCCTTCGAGGAGGCTGAGTGCAGGAATTGGTGGTAGCGACTTCTTCGCCGGTCAGCGATCCGTGATTTGTTGATCAGTGGGTAGGCGACGGGCGCGAGGACCTCGGTGACGACCTTGGCGATGGCCTCGGCACGGGCTTGACGTAGCGCATGATCGCCGCGCGCAGGTTGTCGCGGTTGATGAACAGCCGCCGGATCCGGCGCAGCACCGCCTCATCGTCCTCCAGCTCGGCGGCGACGCGTTTGATCCCCACGTTGGTGCCCAGCCCGTAAAGGCACAGCACCAGGCGGGGTTGCAGCACGTCGGAACCGAGCCCTGCACATCGCCGTCCTCAGCCGCATGACCCACGACCCGCAAACCCGCGCCTACGTCGAGCGACGCCGGGCCCAAGGCCGCACCACCAAAGAGGTCCGCCGCTGCCTCAAGCGCTATCTAGCCCGCAGATCTACCGCCTCCTCAACGCCACCGACACACCCACCACCCCAGTTTGACGAACATAGAAGGATCCCAAGCGCAACTACGGCCTCCCTCCGGCTACCGTTCGTTACGCGCGATCGACGGCAGCGGGGGCGTGAGCTGTGGGAGATCGCAACGAACTCAATCTTCCCAGAGGTGCGTCGTGACGCGGTTACGGATGCGGCTTGACCTGCGGCGATGTCTAGAGACCGCTTGGGTTGGGCTTGATTGATCGTGTTCACACCGAAGAGGCCACTGGTTCGAACCCAGTATCGCCCACCGGCTTGGTGGCATCCGGGGTTGGCCACCGGTGGCCCGGTGGGAGGAAATTGGGAGATCACCCTTCTCCCATCGCGAACGAGGCCACAGTGCTACCAGTCACTCTGCGCGGTCGAAGTCGGGCTGAGTGCTAGCCGCATGTCCGCTCAGGAACCATGAGCCGGGGGTGGGCTGGAGCCTGTCTCGCGGCATGCACGACAGGCCGGTGTGCAAGCCGCGTCCTGCTCTGCGGGTGCAGGTAGACAGGTCACCTGGATCGGCTGGAGGCGTTGCTGCTGTTAAGCCGAACCGTCTGACCGTCCCGGGAAGGCCCGCCGGTACGGCACGGCATTCACCGGCTCCGGCTTGGCGGTCATCCGCGCATGCCGGGACGTCCTGCTGAGCGCCGACGCGCCGGTCACCATGCTCGAACGAGCCGTCCGCTGCCTCGCCAAGACCCGCGAGGCCGTCATCGCCACCGGGCAACCCGGCGGCACCGTCGTTTCCCGCGACGGCGGCGATGTCCGCTGGTGGAACCGGCCGGCCATCGGGCCACTGCTGTCCTCACCGGCCCGCCCCGGCTTGACCAACGAGAAGCAGCGCTGGATACCCGCGGCCTTTGCTTACGCTCCCGCTCCTTCTCGCGAGAGCAGTACAGAGCAGAGGTGAACAATGTAGTGATCTACAACGTAAAGGCTTCGCCCGGTCCCGCGGTACCGCGATTTTGTCCGGCGGACACGGGTGCGGACGAGTTGGCGGTTGCGGTGGCTACCTCCAGGCGGGCCGGGCGTTCGCCCGTTCGAGACGCAGATGCTCGGAGATTTCCGCTTCCGACACGCGGTCTGCAGCACCGTCTTGGTGGCACCGGGCAGGCCCGTCTGGGCCCACCGACGATCCCCTGTCCGGACCCGCTCGATCAGCTCGGCCCGGACACCCAGCCCGACCGACCGACCGTCGTCTCTCACAGATGATTCTTCCTGCCGGAGGGAACGGCCCTAGCCTTCAGGGCACCACCCCACCCACGATTTTCAGGACGGTCCCGAAAGATGCCGCTGGCAGCGTCGCAGGCGTTTCTCGAGCCGGTCTTGAGCGCAGCCTGTTTGGTCTCGAAGCGACCCTCCGAGGCGCAGCTGCCTGCGTAGGCGACCCCTTGATCGGGATTGATGTAGTCGTCCAAGTTTCCCGGCGAGGTGGTGGACCCGTCCCAGCCGGGGTTGGTCCGGCTGATCAGCGCCGCGGTGGCCGCCGGGTCGGGCTCGGGCGCGCTGCGCAGTAGATCGGCGGGGTGACCGTCGGTGTAGACGAACGGCCGTTCTGGCACCCATGAATGAGCACCTTCCGTTGCCCGCCAGCCCATCTGGTCACAGCTGGAGGGAACCTACATGATCATTCAGACGGCGGGACGGGGAGGACCTCGCCCTCCTGCAGCGAGAGGAAGATGGGCGCCCCACCCTCCGGAGTGCCGGTATGCAGCGGCCCGCACGAGATACCGCAAGCAGGTCGTGGGGATGAGCGCAGACATACCGTCTTCGCCAGCGACCCTGGACCGCCCACAGCGACGCTATAGCCGTCCCCCGCTCCGACGGCACAGCCCGTCCGGACCTACAGGGCCGGACCTATCTCCTGGAGGGCTTCTTGATCCGCGACGTCCTGGAGCGCTCACAACGCCGGTGCCCGGCCCTCACCACAACAAGCCTACGAGGCAGTCATCTATTACGCCGAACACGATGCCTACGTCGCCCCAGTTCTGGCGGGTTCCTATGGCGGAGGCGGTGCGCGGCCAGATGCTGGAGGGTGAGGCGGCTGTCGTGGTGGAAGAGCGCGTGGGCGACACCCATGTCCGCGGTGCCTCCGAAAGCGGTGGACTTCGGCTCGTAGATGCCGGGCGTCCAGCCTTCGATCAAGCCCTTGGAGATCATCATGTCCAGCGACCGGTCCGTTTTCGCAGGCCGTGGTCGGTGGTCGGGTGATGCCGTGGCCGCCATGTCGGTACTTGCGCAGGAACGACCACTCGTGCGGCTCCGCGCTGAGACGAGCTGGTCATCGGGGCCTCTGGGTACTCAAGGCTTGATGCTGAACGGGCCGAGCGAGTTGTAGTCGAGCCGCAGTGACTCGGCCATCGCCCACGCGTTGGGCAGCGTGAACACGTCCGCGCCGCCCAGGCGGTCCAGCCACCGGGGGACGATGTCGTCGGCCGCCTGCGCCGACACCGCGTCCAGGTAGGCGCGGAAGACGGCCCAGGCGTTCTCGGGGTCGACCGGCGCCATGACCGCTTCGAGGTCCACACTCGAGAGCGCCGCCTCGGTGGTGGCGCGCAGGTCGTTCATGTACTCGATCTGGGTGCGCACGTCCTCCGGCGTCCCCGGGCGGTTGACGTGGCCGCCGACGAGCTGGTCGAAGTCGTATCCGAGGACCTTGTCGTACAGGGCGAACACCCCGGGCAGGTTGGCCGACAGTGCCAGGTTCGAGAACGGCACCCAGCCGGGGAAGACGACGTCGACCAGCATCACGACCCGCTGGTTCGGGAGATAGACCAGGCTGTTCCCCTCGGTGTGGTTGGGGCCGGGGTAGTCCAGATGAATGACGTGGTCGCCGGCCTCGATGGTGAGGGTGTGGTCGAAGACCTCGGTGGGGAGGGGCCGATCCGGGTCGGCCAGAGCCTCCAGCCGCTGAGCGACGATGCGCTGGGCGTAGCGCGGGACGGAGTCGGGGTAGATCGACATGCCGCCCACATGGTCGCTGTGCTCATGGCTGTAGATCACGTGTGTCATGGGCTTGTCGGTCACCCGCTTGATGGCGCGCAGGATGTCGTGCCCAAGCGTCGGGGGCGAGTCGACCACGATGACCCCTTCGTCATGGACGACGAACATGTTCCCGTACTGGCCGTCACTGAGCCAGAAGACGCCGTCGGCGATCTCCTCCATGACATACCCGGCGTCCGGGATATCAGGACCCCTCGCGTTCCGGGGCAGGGGGGCGGTCGACCGCTCCCTCCTCCGCTGGGCCGATTCAGAGAAGCGGGACATCGTCTTCATCGTCAATCCTCCGTCGTCGTCCGGTCCGTGTCGCACCAGCCTTTCCGGTGACCGCGTAGGAACTGAACCAAGAATCCTTAAATCTGGATAGATCCCGATAGTTCGCGTCCGGGTCAGCGGCCCGGCAGGCGCGTGGTGATCTCCTGGAGGAACCACGCGTTACCGTCCGGATCGTCGAAGGAGGCGAACGAGCCGTAGCTCGCGCGCTCGGGGTCCGGCCCGGCCACCCGGGCCCGGGTCCCGGCGTGGTGGAAGACGCCGCCGGCGTCGTGGAACACCTCGCTGACCTTCACGCCGCGCCGGACCATCTCGGCTCGCGCGGCCTCGATGTCGTCCACCACCAGGTGCAGGCCGTGCGTCGAGCCCGGCGCATCCGAGGTGACGCCGGTTCCGAAGATGATGGAGGACGGGGACCCCGGCGGCGTCATCTGCACCACCCGGAAGTCCTCGCCTGTGGTGACGTCGGCGTCCTCCCGCCAGCCGAGCCCCTGGTAGAAATCCTTGGCGCGGTCGGCGTCGGCGACGGGCACGACGACGACCTCCAGTTTCATGTCCACGCTGCCTCTCCTCTCGCGGGTCTCCAGGGCCCTGATACCCACACTCGCCCCGCAAGCCGCTAAAGGCCGTGAACTCACCTTAAAAAGCCATAAAGCCTCGACTATGGGGAGTTTTAGCCCGCTCGCGCAGGCGAGAGTGACGCGCGAGTGGTGTGACTGGCAAGGCTCGGTTCGTCAACGTCGGTATGCCCAAGGAAATCTCTTGAGAGGGGCGGGTCCGCACAGGCTTCTGGAAGGAGCCGGTGCGCTGCCCTGTCATGGCGCGCCGCACGCATTTGGACGGGATGGCCATCACGTACCTCCACCGGCACCGAGCATCTCGCTGACCAGCGTCCTCGTCGGCCGCGGCGTGGGGGAGATCCCCCGGACGTGTCCTGCCCGCCGCCGTGGCCTGCGTCCAGAGCCGGCGGAACCGCCGTTCCCGCAGGTAGAGGCGTACACTCCGGATACGAATGCAAGAGCCACCAGCACAGCCCAGGGGAGCGAAGAAACGAGCGAGCCCCACCGGTCGGTCCGCATGTTGGCATTGATGACGCGAGTGAACCCGCTGCTGCCTTCAGGATCTCGTTCGCCCGCCGAAGCTCGGCGTTCTCTCGCTTGAACCGCTTCAGCTCCACTGACTCCTCAGTGGTGTTCCTCGGCCGGGTAACGGCGTCGGCCTCGGCCCAGCGCCCTGCGCACCGTCTCGGTCGAGGCACCCCCGGCTTGGCTGCGACAGCCCTCATCGCCGACCACTCGCTGGGATAGTCCGGACGGACCTCGGTCACCGTGCGGACAGCGCGCTTGCGCAGCCCCGGTGGATAGGGGACGGACGTGCCATGGCGTGGTTAATGTCCACCACCTGCGCCTTCTGCGCTCCTCCGGATATCCCGACGCCCCAACTAGCTCCCGGCCGACCGCCCGGGCGAGGCAGGGGAGACTCCGGGACCGGCGTGAGTGGCTTGATCAGGTCCGGTGGATGAGCTGCTGGCCGCCGTCGATGTCGTAGGTGGCGCCGGTGAGCGCGGTGTTGGCCATGAGATGCACGGCGAGCGCGGCGACGTCGGCGGGTCCGACGACGCGCCCGATGGGGAGCGTCGCGCGGAGCTGGTCGCGGCGCGCTTCGAGGTCGTCGCCGAGCAGTTCGGCCGACAGCGGGGTGTCGACGAAACCGGCCGCGATGAGGTTGACCCTGACCGGCGCGACCTCGACCGCCAGGTTGGCGACCAGGGCGGGCAGCGCGGCGGTGCCCGCCGCGATGAGCGACAGGCCGGGGCCCCGGCTCCGGCCGCCGGTGCCGCCCATGAACAGCAGGGTGCCGCCGGGGCGCACCCGGCCGACGGCATGCTGGGCGACGGCGACGGCCAGCCACACGTGTCCGTCGAAATCGCGATGCGCCCGCTCGCGGTCGAGGTCGGCCAGGGGTGCGTAGTAGGGGCCGCCGGCCGTGACCATCACGTGGTCGATCGTCTCGGGCAGGGCTCCGAAGAACCGCGCGAGGGCGTCCGGATCGGTCGCGTCGAAGGCCGCGCTGTCCAGCGCGCCCACGTCGGCCGCCGCCCGCTTGAGGCGGTCGGGGTCGCGGCCGGCCACGATGACCGCCGCGCCCTCGGCACGGGCGCGGCGGGCGGTCTCGAGCCCGATGCCGCCGCTGCCTCCGATCACGACGACGGTCTGCCCGGTGAGCTCGGGCGGACGCGGGGCGGCGTCGGACGATGCGGTGGTCATGATTCCTCCCGTATGCAGATCACGCGGTAGTTCTCGGTCCGGCCGGACCAAGCAGCGTTCCTTCTCTCCTTCCCGAATTCGGCGGGTCGTGCAGCATGCCCACAGTCCTTCGACCGCCGCTGCGCGGCGAGTTGCTCCTGCTCGACGGCGAGCAGGACGAGCGTGTCGCTGATGGCGGACCCGCCGGTGAGTCGCCCCCAGCCGGTGGCCGGAGATTGGCGCGGGCGGACGACGGGATGCTCATGCGCTTGGTCGTCGGTCGGGCTCGACCATGCCCGTCGCGCCCGTGGAACACCCCGGTCTTCGCACGCAGGTCGCTCGAAGTGATCGGTGATCCCGGCGGATCCGCGCCCGCGTCCCGTACTGACCGGGTGGTCGGCCCCCGGGCGGAGACGGACTTCAAGCGAGCCGAGGGCAGTACCCACTATGAGTTCACCGACCTACAAGGCCTCGAAGCCTGCCTTGAGGACCTCACCGAACACCTCAACACCCCTCCCTGCGCTTGACGAATCCGATAGGGCACCCCGCGGAGGCCCCAACCGCCGGGCCGGGATCATAAGCACGATCGCGAACGTCGGCGGGCTGGGCTGCGGGCTGCTGATCGCTGGCTTGATCGCCCGATACACCTCGTACGGGTTCACATGGCCGTTCATCGTCATCCTCGCTCTCCTCGCCATCGCGTTGGCCCAGGTGTGGGTGTCACCGCCGAGGTGGGCTGTTCCTGGTCGCGGGCGCCGGCGTCCGCGACCAGGGTGCGCTGCAGCCTGACCGTCGTGATCTCCACCTCCGACTTCTCGTCTTCGCGCTGGCCGCCGGCCCGGGGATCCCTGGCGGCGGCTCCCGTCCTCGTCCGCCCGATCAAGCGACCGCCGGCCATGCCTGCGACGGATGAGGATCTGATGATGCCGTCGTACTGGTGTTTCGGCGTCGAAACCGAGGGCATCTCCGGCGAACCTTCCGTCCGGGCGGGTGCGGGGCGCCGACGAAAGGCCGCCTCAGGCGCTCCGCAGACGACCATGCCGCATGGACCGGTCGAGGCCAGGATGCCAAGTGCCGTAGCGACCGTTCTCGCGCCTCATTCGGCGATCCGGACGCCGACCGACCGCCGCGGCGGGAGATCGACAAGGAGCGTTTCATGAGTACCGCGGAACAGTTCCATGTAAGCGAGGTGACCCGATCCTACTGGCGGGTGACTTTCGACAATGGTCCGGTGAACCTGATGGATCCCGACACCATCGAGCAGCTTGGTGAGCTCATCGAGCGTATCGAGGACGAGCCGGAACTCACGGTCGTGGTCTTCCGCAGTGATAAACCGGGCTACTTCATGGCGCACTGGGACTTCCTGTCCGACTCCGCCCGTGTGGCCGGGATGCCGCCCGGACCAACGGGCCTCCATCCGTACCTGGACAACTTCGTCCGGTTGAGCAAGCTGCCCGTGGCCACTATCTCGGAGATCCGCGGCCGCACCCGCGGCGCGGGCAGCGAATTCGTGCTCTCAACAGACATCCGGTTCGCATCCGAGAGCGCTGTCCTGGGCCAGTTCGAGGTCGGCGTGGGCAGCGTTCCGGGAGGCGGCGCCATGGCGCGGCTGGGGCGCCTGGTTGGCCGCGGGCGCGCACTGGAGATCCTGCTCGGCGGCGAGGACATTCCGGCCGGTCTGGCGGCCGAGTACGGCTACGTGAATCGAGTTGTCCCGGACGCCGACATTGAGGCTTTCGCCGACGCGTTCGCGCGCCGTATCGCGAGCTTCGACAGGGTGGCCGTCGCCGGCATCAAGGGACTGGTCGATGCGGCCACCCTGCCGGCGAACGAGGAGTTCGCGCCCGGCCTGCAAGCGTACTTCGCCACCGCGGGACGCCCGGAGAACCGGCCGTTCGTGCAGCTACTGTTCGACAACGGGCTCCAGCAACCCGACGGCATCGAGACCGACCTCGGTACGGCGATTGGACCGCTCCGCCAGAACCTCGAACGACCGTGACGCCGGAGCGCGAGCGCCCAACGCAGCGCCCTGAGAGGCGTTTGAGTCAGCGGCTGCTGTCCTGATCGTTGAATCCGCGTATTACGGCCGGCTCCAGTCATCGCGGTCCCGACCGTCGGCATGTCTCACGAGCGAGATCGGCCGCAGACGGGGGGCCGGGTACGACGGACCGATTCGGTGGGTCGCCCGGGTGTTGGCGTGGGCGCCGCCCCCAGAGCGTCTCTGATGCCTCGCTGCACCGCGCGCCTCGGTCGCGGCCGCCGGCGTTGAATCGCCGAATAGGGAGTGCCATCAGCCAAGATCGGAAATTGGCGGGAAGGCCGGCGTTTCTGGGAAGGCCCTGGCCCGGGTGCTTACGGGTCGCTGGGGTGGCGCGTCAGGGGCACCGTCTCTGTGGTGAGCCAGGCGGCCAGCGGGAGCGATTGCAGGATGTCCTGCATCAGCTTGTCGTCGGCGGCCTGAAAGTGGCCGAGGTTGCGGCCCTGGCCGGGGAGGCTCCACAGGCGGATGAGGCGGCCTTCGGCGGCCAGTTCACGGGCGCGGGCGGCCTCGCGGGCGAACATCTCGTCGCGGGCCTGCGGGGTCGCCGCGTCCGGCACCTCGACGGTGAACGTGACCAGGTACTCGCCGCCGTCCGCTGCGAGCGGTACCCTGCCGCGCCCTGGGTCGTTGGGGTGGGAGCCCAGCGCGGTGACCTGGTCGGTGCGCCAGACACGCAGCGGCATCGTGGCGAGCGTCCGCTCGAGGTCGTCGGGGCCGTCGGCGGTGAACAGCCCGATCGTGCGCCACTCTCCCGGCCCCAGCGGTGGCCGCCACAGGCGCAGCACCCGTCCCTGGGCGGCCAGGACGCGGGTGTTGGCGGCTTCGCGCGCCCGGATGTCGTCCACCTCGCGCGCCGGGGTTCCGTCCGGGACGCGGGTGGTCATGGTGACCAGGTACTCGTGCTTCATGTTCTGCCTCCTTGGACGTCGGCGTACTCAGCATCATGCCCGTGGGCGCGTCCACTGGAGCCTACGGACGAGCACAGGAGGTGCAGGTCATGGACATGAAGCTCGAACCGCCCGCAAGACCTACCGGGGGTGGACTGCCCTCGCCCAGGCCGTTCCCGGTTCCGACGGGCTGCTGACCGTCCCTCGTTCTCAGATGCGTAGCGGTCGCCGCGATGCTGTAGACGCCGCTACCCCCACAGTCTCCGCAGAAAATGGCGTTGAAATGGTCTGCGGTGCCCCGCGTGGCCCGGTGGTTGGTGCTGCGGTGTGGTCAGGCATGAGATCGGCGATGCCGGACGGAAGGCGACGCGGCTGACAGCGTGCTTGCCGGCTACCAGGCCGGCGAAGTATCTCAACGAGCACTCGCCTTCCCGAGGGTCACGGTCCGAGGCCGAGCCGGTGCCACGGTTGCCGAGACCGTGGATCGCGGACCTGTGGGATCGCGCGCCGGGACCCGTTCGCCCGAGTGCGCATCGCCACGAGGTCCATCCGATCTCCCAGGCACGCAGCCTGCGAGGTCGCCGGCGCCGGTGTCGGTTGCGCGCGCGTCAGGCGGGCTGTTGCGGGTTGGCCGAGTCTGGTCTGTCGCGTCGGGTTCTCATCGCGTTGGGAGGTGGCGCGGCTTGGCAGGACGAGGGTTGCGGTGGGTCGCGTACGGAGGTGGGGGAGTGCCGGTGCTCGGGTTGGCGGAGACGATCGACCAGTTGCGCTTGGAGCTGGCGGCGCTCAGGATGCCGGGCGGATCAGCAGGTGCGCAGCGGCTGGCCGGTGTAGGGCAGAGCGTGAAGTGCAGCGGGACGGGCTGCCCGATCGGCCCCCCGCATGGTGCTGACTCGCCGGCATTTGCTGATGGAGGCGAGCCTGCACTGGATCGGCAAACGGCGGGGAGGTTGGGTCCTCCCCGCCGCGAATGCGGAGCCAGCCAGGTCACTTCCTGTGCTGACTGATCGCTGCGCCGACGCCGGCGGCCGTGACCATGGAAATGCCGATCCAGGACGCCCAGTTCAGCTGTTGGCCTGCGATCAGTCCCAGGATGGCACCGCACGCAGGTTCGATGGGGTTCAACAACGCCACGGCGAAGGGGCGGATTCCCCGCTGCCATGCCATGTTGGACAACACCGTCGACAGAAAGATCAGCGCCCCTGCAGCCAGGAAGATCAATAGATCACTCCTGCCTAGACCGAAGACCGCGTCTGACCCCTCCCATAGTAAAGCCAACACGAACATAAGGATGATATTAGGGATTCTTGCCAAAGTCGTGCAGGCGGTGATGTCGCTTCTCTTGATGCTGGACATCATTTTCATTCCGACCAGGAAATTTGCCGCCAGAACCGCAACGACAACGAATCCCCAGTAGTTGATCTCGCCTTCCCAGGAGGGCGTGAGCACGACGACGCCGGAGAAACCCGCGGCCGGCCACGCCAGGTCCCACCACCGGCGGGACCTCAGGATCTCGATGGTGACGAGCAGCATCGGGCCTCCGACATAGAACGCCGCCAGCACGATCCCGAGGGGCAGCATGCGAATGGCATACTGGAAGGAGACGAACCCCACGGTAAGGCCGAGTCCCAGAATCAGCGCCGATCGCCAGATCGGCCAACCCGCCCGCAAGGACGGCCTGTACGTGATCAATAACGGCGCGATGCCGGCTGTGGCGACCAGGAGAGCGGCCGTGAATGGGCCGATCCTGCCAACCAGTCCCAAGGCGATCTGAACAGTGCCTGCCGTCACGCCCAAGGCAATTGAAATAATCAGCGCAAAAACTGCAATATTAGAACTTCTTGGGAGGTCTGCTGCGCACATGCACCTCTCTCCCTTCTTGTTTGAGTTGCCCCCGCATCCTTTGGACGCAGGCATAGAAGACCGTCCGTGTTCACTACGGAACGGCAAGTGGATCCGCTGTCTCGGCGCACTGCTCTATCGGACGGGTCGCACCGCGGGCCCGCCGGCCCCGTGTTTCCAGGGCCGACAGGCTCCCAGTCGAACGTCATTCCGCCCGGAGCTAAGTGTCTACGTCTTCGCGGCCGTCCGAACCACGGAAGGCGATGGACCATTTCGGGTGGTCGGGAGCCGGAAATCAGAATCCGGGCAGTGTGAGGGCCGAACGGGCCGGTCGTCCGGTCCCGACGGGCGTGGCGTCGAGTGCGGGTCTTCGTTTTCGTGCCGGAACGGGATCCGGGGCCGGGTGCCGGCGCCTCAGCGCATCTCTTCCCACATGGTGCGGGTCATCTCGTACTCGACCTCGCCGAGGTGCGCGTCCGGCAGCAGATCGTCGAACTGCGGATAGTACGTGCGCACGTACCGCCTGCCGATGGCCCGCATCACTCCAATGGATCCGGCGTTGGCGGCCATGGTCTGCGCGATCACACGGCTCTGCCCGACTGTGTCAAAGGCGTGCCGCAGAAGGGCGCGGGATGCTTCGCTGGCCAGGCCCTGCCGCCAGTGCCGGCGGACGAGCCGGTACCCCAGATCGCAGACGGTGGGATCGTCGGGCTGATCGGGACCATGTGCAGGCGGCAGCATCATGAGCCCGACGAACTCACCTTCCTCCCCTCCATCGGAGAGGTGAGCCATCCAAAAGCCCAGCCCGTCCACCTTGCCTGCCATGGCCATCCGCCGCTGATGAGTTGCGACCACCTCGTGCCTGGTCGGCGTTCTCGCGTCGAGATAACGCAGCACCTCGAGGTCGGAGTCGAGGCAGACCTCCAGGTCGAGATGCCGATCGGCCGGCGGTACCAGCAGCAGACGCTCGGCGTGCAAGATCGGTTGAGGCACGTGGCAACCGTTTCACGCCGACTTCGGTGAAGCGATCGTTATTCTCCCCGGCTGGCGCGGTGCCGCAGGGGAAGACAATGCGGGTGCAGGGTCGGCGAGTTGTCAGTGGCTGGCGACAAGCTCGTGTCGGTGGCCCGACGCCCGTGTGCGCCTTCGGGTCACCGACAGATTCTGAGCTGCGACAGGGGACGAATATGACCGACGGTCAGGCGGACTGGTCCGGCATCGTCTACGGCGACTTCACCGACCCGAAGAAGTTCCGGCAACGCTTGGAGGCGGGAGCTGACCCCCTGGGGGAACTGTGGACCTTCGACACTCCGCTGCACGCGGCCGCGCAGAAGGGCTCGCCCCAGGTGGTGTTCGAGCTGGCAAGCCGCGCTCGTGACCTCGACGCCTTCTGTCAGGGCCGTAGCGCCTTGTGGAACGCCGTCTACCACCAGCGTGAGGACAACGCCTCGGTGCTGGCCGAACTGGGCGCCGATCCGTGGCGACCAATGATGGACGGCTGGTCGCCGGGCCGGCTCAGCCTGGCAGGCCCACTCGGTGACCTGTTCGAGGCCCCCGAGGACCAGGCCCTCACCGACCAGGAGCGGGCGATGGCCGATGCTGGGCCGGAGCTGGCCGAGGTGTTCTCCGGCATTTCCTACGACGGGTTCTCGATGGCATGCGTAGCAGGCCTGACGGCCGCCGAGGCAGTACAACGCCTGCCCGTCGGTGAGGTCATCGCCGTGGACGACCATGCGCCGTGGCACGAGCAAGATTTCTACGGCGAGAGGGAAATCGTCGGCGTCACCGATGTCCCCGGCGGCTGCGTGATCGCCCAGCCGTGGGCGTACAGGGCCGTTGATGTGCTGGAAGTAGTGACGGCAGGGACGTTCGCCTACGGCATGTACGCCAACCCCAAGAGCGGCAACCAGGGACACGTTGCCGAGGACGGCCGACGGATCAAACGGGACCTGCACCCCGGCTACGACCTCGATCCCACCTCCACCGCCCGCGAGATACTGGCGAGCTTCGCCTCGCGCCGCAACGCGATCGTGCACTGCCTGGTGTACGCGAGCCTGCGACCCGATTCCACAGACTGCCTGGAGCGCCCGGACACCTGGGTGCGGCTCGGCTCCAAACGCTTTTAGCAGGCACGGTGAAGGCATCGAGCACTACCTCCTCCCGCTCTAGTCCAGCCCCCATGGCCGCACACAAAAGAGAAGGGCCGCGACCAGGAAGGCGACCAGCAATACGGCCAATGCCGGGCCGATTTTGTTCTCCGCGGTCACGATTTCTCGAGCTCGGGCACCAGTGAGCGGGAAAGCCGCCCCTTCCGGCTGGTGACCAGGCAGGCGACATGTCGCTGGCCTCGCGCCCATTCCAGCTCGTCCGGCCCGGCGTAACGCAGCAGGAGGTCCTTCGGCGGGCCAGTGCCGAAGGTCTTCCGCACCCGCGCCGCGCAGAGGGTGAGGAGCTTGGCGTCGTCCGGGTATTTCTCCGGCGCCGGCGGCATCTCCGGCGGTGCGGCGTCACTGCGGGACGGGGCCGTTGACCTCGACCAGTGGTGGTGCGACGAAGCAGGTGCAGGGCGAGGTCGTCCCGACGGCCCAGATCGAGGTGCCCACGCGGGTGAGTCCCTCGACGGTCCCCTCGGCCTCCTCGCTGGTGCCGGTGGTCCAGGCGGTGCCGTTCCAGTGCAGGAAAAGCGGTCTGCTCGTCACCCCGCCGTCCGTCATGCGGTAACCGCCGACCCAGACCCCGCCCTTGCCGTCCGGAGCCGCGGCGCTCAGCCACGACTCGGTCAGCGCGGGCTCCGGCAGGACGCGCCAGCGAGTGCCGTTCCAGTGCATCACCAGCGGCCTGCCCTCATGGTTGCCGACCGCCCACACGTTCTTGGCGGAGACGGCGGCGACGCTTCGCAGTTCAGTGTTGCCCGACGGGAGGGTCACCGGGCTCCTGGTCCAGGCGCGACCGTCCCAGTGCAGGACGAGGGCGACATTGTTGCCCGCGTCGCTGAGGTACCACCCGACCGCCCACGCGTTCGTCGCCGAGAGGGAGGCGACGCCTTGAAGGGTGTTGCTGAGACGACCCGGGTTCGGGGAGGTCGCCCGCGACCACTTCGCCCCGTCCCAGCGTTCGACCAGGGTGACCGGGCCGGGGGTGTTCCGGCCGGAAAAGGATCCGACCGCCCATGCCAGCGTCTTGGAGACCGCCGCTATGTCGTTGAGCCGGTCGGCCCCGACATGCGCGCCGTCGGGCGGCGTGGCGGGCTGGACCGCCGTCCACACGGCGCCGTCCCAGTGCCGGATCACCGGTCCGAGACCGGTGCTGTCGCCGACGGCCCAGACGTCGTTGGACGCCACGGCGCTGACACCGTCGAGGCTGCCCGTACCCGTCGGCGTGTCCGGAATCGTCACCTCCTTCCAGGACGTGCCGTCCCAGTGCTCGGCGACCGGATCGGCGGACTCGTAAGGCGGATGCTTCTCCCCGACCGCCCACGCGTCGCTTCCGCCGAGAACGGCGACTTCCTTGAGGGTTCCCTCCGCGCTTGAGTGCGGCACCTTCCGCCAGTCCGCCTCCGCTCCTAGGACGGGCGGCGCTCCGGCGAACACCACTCCCGCCACCGCCGCCATGGGAATCGCGAAACGCCTCACGAACCGCATGTGAACTCCTCCCCGTTTCCGGCTTTGCAGTGGGGACGCCCGGGCGATCACCTCGGTTGCCGTGATCGACCAACCGTGCCGACCGAAACCGGCCTCCGCACCGCGTATGCCGTTTGGCGCCCCAGGGCGCGAGACGGGGAGAGAACGACGTGGGCTCGGTCGGGGCCAAGCGAGGATGGAGGTAGAGGTTCCTGCACGCGTGGTCGCCACAGGATCGAGTCCGCAGGCATGCATCTCCAGTTGACGCACTTACTCTTGGGGCGATAAGCCGTCGCTTTCCCCATTCACTCCCCTTATGATCATTCGATGCCGCATCCCTCTTTCCGCCTCTACACCTGTGCGGTGCTTCTCGTAACCGCGTGTGCGTGCGGTACCGCCGACAGTGAGTCGGCCCCCGATCGGAGCGCGTCCCCGACCATTCGGCCATCGGAACCGGCCGACACGGATCGCCTGAAGCGGGCGCTGTTGCCGATCCCGGCGGCGCAGTCGAGCGAGACGTTCCGATACGGACCGATCTCGGGAACCTACCAGCAGCTCACGGACAGAATCGTCGACGGTAAGACGTGGCCGTCCGAGCCTTGCGCCGACCGGACGATGATGCCGGGCCGCATTCAGACACTCGGCGAGCAGGCCCGATTCTCGCCCGCAGCGCTCGCCATGTGGACCGACGAAGCCCGGGCCCTCCTCGTGACCGAGACCATCATCAAGCTCACGGAGGCGGACGCCCAACAGCTCGTCGCGACGCCGGCACCAGAAGAATGCCACGCCTACGACATCGTCATTGATGGAGAGAATCACCACGTCACACTGAGAGCCGACGAATTTTATCGGCGTGACGGCGGGCCCGCACGCGTCCAGATCTGGGAACACCGAATCGGCGGGACGACCAAGAGCGCCCTGCAGCTCACCAGCAGACGCGGCAATTACGTGATCATTCTGTCGTTGTCACCGGATGGCAAGATCAAGCTTGCGGATTCTCAGGATATCGTCACCCGAGCAGAAGACCACGCCACGACCGTGCTGAGGCAAGACGAAGGCTCGCGAACATAACATCATCGGACAGCGGCCTGCGAAAGCGCTGAACGTGCCACCCGCCCAGCGGCGGGCTAAAGGTCGCAGTG
This sequence comes from Actinomadura sp. NPDC048955, assembly GCF_040649435.1. NCBI lineage: Bacteria > Bacillati > Actinomycetota > Actinomycetes > Streptosporangiales > Thermomonosporaceae > Actinomadura > Actinomadura sp. NPDC048955. Next base: position 28,547 of record NZ_JBEZJI010000009.1, on the reverse strand, counting down.
CTCCACCCTCTCCGGGCGACCACCCAAGCCGTCTCACCGGCAGTCGGGCAAGACGATGAGGCGACCGGTTGGCCACCGCCGGTGCGACTAGACCATGTACCGGCTCGCTTGGGCCCGGTCACGGACGGTCCCGGCGGCTCCGTGGAGAGCGAGCCGGTCGTGTTCAGGTCGTGATGCCCTGCGGCCCGCAGTCGGTCGGCTTCATCGGTTTCCAAGCGGGGGGTTGCCGGCGTCAGGTCTCTACCTTGCTCATGGAGGCCCGTCCTGTGATCGGATGGACCGCTGCGCGGGCGGTGGGAGGGCCAGGCCGATCTTGACGGTGCCGAAGCGACCAGGGTCTGCCTTATGCGGCGGTGGGCCTGCTGACGGGGCTGCGGACCAAGGAACTACGGGCGCTGCGATGGCAGCGAGTGGACTTGGACGTCGGGAATGTGCTGGTGACGCGGTCGGCCCGGGCCGGGGGCGACACCAAGACACCGGGAAGTCGACGTGGGTCACGCTTGCGGTTCACGGCCTGGCCGGATCAGGTCAGGTCCCCTGGTCACACGCGGCCGGAACTGATCTAAATTGTTGTTCGTGGCCTATTCTCCCGCGCCGCCCCCTCACATTCCGCCTCCTGCGCGCAATGGCATGGCCACCGCAGCGCTTGTGCTGGGCATCCTCGGCTTCTTCACCTGTGGCTTCACATCGCTGTTCGCGGTGGTGCTCGGACACATCGCCGGCGGGCAGATCCGCAGGACCGGCCAGTTCGGACGCGGCTCAGCACTGGCCGGAGCACTGCTGGGATGGCTATTGATCCTGGTCGTCCCGGTTGCGTTCGTCGCCTTTATATTCGTCGACCCGGGAGCCGTGAACCGCTTCTTCGCCGCGTTGATGTAGTAGACCTGCAATGTGCTGCCCGACATGGACCGCCGGGGTGATGATTTCAAGCGGGGGCCGCATCGGCCGGTCCTCTGGCACCCGGCAGGGCCGGTCGAGCGCGGGTGGCACCGAGGTCGGCCCGACTGAAACTCCGCAGGCCCGGTGAGGATGGTTGGAGGGCCTGCGGTTCGTCGTCGGCTTTCGCCCGCGTGCGGCTGAGCCTTTCGACGCCGCTGGTCGCCGCCGTGATCGGCGGGATCGTCGGGGCGGTCACCGCTCCGTTCAGCGCGGCGCGGCTGGGTGCGCTGCCCTCGATCCAGCCTTGGCATCCTGTGACCGGACTTGGGGTCAGGTTCTGCGGTGCGGTGATTGCCTCGTCGGGCCGGGTTTCGAGGTGGGGAGGATCTCTCGGGGGACAGGGCCTTTGTTGCGCTGGCCGCCTTGGGTCTCCTCCCAGGCGTGGGCGAGGATGCCGATGCTGCGGCTGAGGACGAACAGGCCGCGCGCGAGAGGGGCGGGGAAGCCGAGTTCGGCGTAGATGATGGCGGTGGCGCCGTCGATGTTCATCGGCACGGGCCTGGTGCGGCCTTCGGCGAGGAGGGCCTCCACGGACCTGCCGGCGCGGAGGTGGTCGCCGGGGACGACGCCGTCGCGGGCGGCGTCCTCGACGAGGCTGATCAGCGGGTCGCGGCGGGGGTCGCGGGGGTGGAAGCGGTGGCCGAAGCCGGGCAGGTAGCGGGGCCAGGCGGCGATGGTCTGCTCGGTGGCGGTGCGGAGGTCGAGGCCGGTGCTCTCGCGCTGGAGGACGTCGTCCAGAAGCCGGACGCATTGCTCGCCTGCTCCGCCGTGGGCGTCGCCGAGGGTGTTGACGGCGCTGGCGACGGCGTTGTTGAGGCCGACGCCGCAGGTGGCGGCCATGCGGGCGATGGCGATGGAGGGGGCTTGGGGGCCGTGGTCGACGGCGGCGACGAGCGCCGCGTCCAGGAGGGCCGCCTGCCTCGGGGCGGGGAGGTCGCCGCGCAGCATCAGCCAGATCATGGACGTGAGGCCGGTGGTGCCGATGAGGTCCTGGACGGGGTGTCCGCGCAGTTCGATGACGCCGGGTTCCATGCGGGTGATGGCGGTCGCCCACCACCGCGCGACGGCGCCCGTCGGGTCGATGTCGTTCACGGGAGCCTCCTGCGCTGGGCGGTCGGTCATGGGGTGATGGCGTCGCGGTCGTTCCAGCGGCTCGTCAGGGCTCGGCGTTCGGGGTTCTGCTCGCCGAGCAGGGGCGGGGGGCCGGTGGGGCGCAGCGGCTCGCCGTCGTGCAGGACGCCGCTGCCGACGGCCTTGAACGCGCGCGCGGAGCCGTCGGGGAACGGGAGTTCGGTGAAGAAGCCGCGGTGGTCGAGCTGGTCGAGCTCGACCGTCTGGGGGACGGTTGTGACGCGCGCGGCGGGGACGCCGGCCGTGCTCAGGAGCTGCTCCCACTCGCGGGCGGTGCGGCGGCGCAGGGAGTGTTCGAGTTCGGCGGTCAGTTCGTCGCGGTGCTGTTTGCGCTGCTCGCGGTCGATGAAGCGCGGGTCGTCCAGGAGGTCGCGGCGGTCGATGAGGGCGCACAGCGTCTCGAACTGCTGCTGGCGGTTCGCGGCGATGTTGAGGGGGCCGTCGGCGGCCGCGAAGGTGCCGGACGGGGCGGCGGTGGCGTTCTGGGTGCCCATGGGCTCGGGCGGGACGCCGCTGACGAGGTAGTTGGAGATCGCCCAGCCCATGGCGGACACCGCCGACTCCAGCATGGACACGTCGAGGAACGTCCCCTCACCGGTGCGGTCGCGGCCCGCCAGGGCGGCGCAGATGTGCAGGGCGGCGGTCAGTCCGCCCACGGTGTCGCAGACGGGGAAGCCGATGCGGAGCGGGGCGGTGTCGGGGGTGCCGGTGATGCTCATCATCCCGGAGAGGCCCTGGATGATCTGGTCGTAGGCGGGCGCCTGGCTCATCGGCCCGGTCTGCCCGAAGCCGGAGATGGCGCAGTAGACGAGGCGCGGGTTCAGCTCCCGCAGCCGCGGCCAGCCGAAGCCGAGCCTCGCGAGGACGCCCGCGCGGAAGTTCTCCAGGAGCACGTCGGCGCCGCGCACCATGTCCTCGAAGTCGGCGCGGTCGGCGGCGTCCTTGAGGTCGATCTCGACGGACTTCTTTCCCGCGTTCTGCGCCAGGAACGAGGCGCCGATGCCGGTCCGGTTCAGCTCGGCCTCCGGGCCGAGGTGCCGGGCGAGGTCGCCCTGCCCCGGCACTTCGATCTTGACGACCTCGGCGCCGAGCAGCATCAGCTGGTAGCTGCAGTACGGTCCGGCCAGGACGTTGGTCAGGTCGAGGACCCGGACGCCGCTGAGCGGTCGCTGTGGCATGCGGTAGCTCCTTAGGTCACGCGGGTTCAGCGTGCGGGGCTGAGCGGGTGGTCGAAGCCGCGTTCGGACATCTCCTCGGCCACCTGGCGCAGGTCCGCCGCGTACTGCTCGACGAGCTCGTCGGGGAAGCGGACGGTAGGTCCGCTGAGGGACAGGGCGGCGACGACGGTTCCGGAACGTCCGACGACCGGGACGGCGACGGCGGACAGGCCGTCCTCCCGCTCGCCGTGGCTGGCGGCCCAGCCCAGGTGGGCGGCCTCGTCGATCCACTCCCGCAGCCGCTGGACGTGGCCCTCTCCATAGGGGGAGGACAGGGCGACGCGGCGCAGGAGGGTGTCGGGGGCGTCGCGCAGCAGGACCTTGGAAGACGCGCCGGCCCAGAGTGGCAGTTCGTCGCCGATGTGCACGACGTGCCGGAGCGGCTGCGGGCTCTCCTGCTGGGCGACGCAGACCCGGTAGATGTCGCGGACCATGTAGAGGTTCACCGTCTCGCGGCGGCGGGCGCCGAGGTCCCGCATGAACTTGCGGGTCTCCGGCGGGAGTTCCCAGCTGCTGCGCGCGAGATGCGCCCACCGCCACAGGCCGGGCCCGGGAAGGTAGCCGTTGGGAGCGGCCCAGAGCAGGCCGTTCTGCTCCAGCGTCTGGACGAGGCGGATGACCGTCGTCTTCGCCAGGCCCGTCGCCTCGACGATCTCGCGAATCGAGATGACGGGGCGCTCCTCGCCGAGCAGGGACATGATCTCGACGGCGCGCTGGACGCTGCGGACGCCCCCGGCGTCGGCCGCCTGCTCGCCGCCGTTCTTCTTCGCTGGGCTCACTGGTTCTCCCCGATTCTGGTCCGGGACGGTGGAAGCACGAGTGTCCCGGTTTCTCCGCGGTCGAGGGGCGCGGAACCGGCGAAGACCGCGCCCCGGGGCGGGGGACGGTTCGTACGTTACACGCAGTCCATACAGCGGTCTAGTTGGACCGTCAGTCGGTCTCGGTGTGGGGCGATCGGGAAGTTTTTCTCTTGCACCCTTCCCCTTGTGAGCCCGGTCACCTATAACTAACTCACTGGTTCGAACATTAAGTTCCGGCTCGATCGGTGGAGGTGCACCCGTGCGAGAGCCCCTCCCGGCCGAGTCGCGGCGCGAAAGTTTCTCCGCACCGGGCCTTGTCAGCGCCCGGCGGCGGCCCTTACGTTGACCCGAAGTCCGCATGATGGCACTAATAGTCCGCTTGGCGGATTAGGAGGCATGGATGCTGGAAGCGGTGCTCGCGGCCGCCGCCGAGGGAGGGCCGGTGCAGGCGGCGGCCCTCATCGGCGGCCGGTGGAGGACGGAGGGTCCGCAGAGCGAACGCGTCGGACCGTATCTGCGCACGACGGTCAGCCGGGCTCCGGCCGCCGCGCCCGCCGACGTCGCCGACGTTCGCGGCCATGCGCGCGCCTACGCCCGGGCGGTGGCCCGGCTGGCGCCCGCCTCGCGAGCGGACGTGCTGGAGCGGGCCTCGTGCGCGGCCACCGACAACCGCGACGACCTGGCCCGGCTGCTCGCGCTGGAACTGGGCAAACCCGTCAGGGACGGCCTGGGCGAGATCGACCGCGTCGCCGACACCTTCGCCGTCTGCGCCGCCGAGGCGCGGCAGATCGGGGGAGAGACCCTTCCCGTCGCCGGATGGGCCCGCGGGACCGGTGACACCGCCTTCACCTACCGGGCCCCGGCGGGCGTGGCGCTCGCCATCACCCCCTTCAACGCGCCGGCCAACCTCCTCGCGCACAAGCTGGGCGCCTCGTTCGCCGCCGGCAACACCACGATCGTCAAGGCGCCGCCGCAGGCTCCCGCCGTCTCCACGGCCGTCGTCGCGTTGCTGGTCGAGGCGGGGATGCCCGTCGAGGCCGTCCAGTTGCTGCACGGGGACGGCGCGGTCGGCGCCGAGCTGTGCGCGGCGGAGGAGGTCGCCGTCATCAGCTTCACCGGGAGCGCCGCCACCGGGGCGGCCGTCGCCAGGGCGGCCGGGGCCAAGCGCCTGGTGCTGGAGCTGGGCGGCAACGCCGCCACGATCGTGTGCGAGGACGCCGACATAGCCGAGGCCGCCCGGATCTGCGCCCGCACCGGCTACAGCAACTCCGGCCAGAGCTGCATCTCCGTCCAGCGCGTCTACGTCCACCGCTCGCGCTTCGAGGACTTCCTGGACCGCTTCACCGCCGAGGTGGGGTCGCTGACCGTGGGCGACCCGCTGGATCCGGGCACCGACGTCGGATCGATGGTGGACGACGAGGCCGCCGAACGGGTGGTGCGATGGAGCGCCGAGGCCGCCGAGCAGGGGGCGCGCGTGCTCCTCGGCGGTGGCCGCGACGGGGCCACCGCCCTGCCGACGGTCGTGGCCGATCCGCCGCCCGGCGCCTCGCTCGTCCGCGAGGAGGTCTTCGGCGCGCTGGTCGCGGTCATGCCCTACGACGACTTCGCCGGCGTGGTCGAGCAGTGCAACCGGAGCCGGTACGGCCTCCAGGCTGGACTGTTCACCCGCGACCTCGATCGCATCGTCACGGCCTGGCGCGAGCTGGAGGTCGGCGGGCTGATCGTCAACGGCTCGTCCAACTACCGCCTGGACCACGTGCCGTTCGGCGGCGTCAAGGACTCGGGATTCGGACGCGAGTCGCCGCGCTGCATGATCGAGGACTACACCGTCGTGAAGACGCTGGTGCTTCGCGGCACCTCGCTGTGGGGCGCCGCGTGAAGGCGGTCGCGCTCGTCGCGCCGGAGACGGTGGAGGTCGTGGACGACCGGCCCGAGCCGGCCTGCGGGCCGGACGACGTCGTCGTCGCGGTCCACGGGGTGGGGCTGTGCGGCTCCGACCTGGCGGTCGTCTCGGGCCACCGCTCCGTGCCCGCCCTGCCGTGGGTGCTCGGGCACGAGGCGTTCGGCGTGGTCGTCGCCGCAGGCGACCGGGTCGCCGACCGGTTCCCCGGGCAGCGCGTCGTCGTCGAACCCAACTATCCGTGCCTGCGGTGCGCGCCGTGCCGGTCGGGCGCCACGGCGGGCTGCCGGAGCCGCCGGGCGGCCGGCATCTCCGAACCCGGCCTGCTGGCCGAGCGCGTCGCGGTCCCGGCGCGCTTCGCCTGGCCCGTCCCGGACGGGTGGGACGACACCGACGTCGCCTGCGTGGAGCCGCTCACCGTGGCGCTCAACGCCGTCCGCATGAGCGGGCTCGCCCCGGGGGACAGATGCCTGGTCGTGGGCGCCGGCTCCCAGGGCCTGCTGGTCTCGGTGGCCGTCACGCACGCCGGGGGCGTCCCGTTCGTCGTCGAACCCCACCCGGGCCGCCGCGCACTGGCGCGGGAACTCGGCGCCGAGGACGCCTCCGACCCGCCCTCCCGGACGAGTTTCCCGGTGGTGATCGAGACCTCCGGCGTTCCCGAGGCGTTCGAGCAGGCGCTGGAGCGCACGTCCCCCGGCGGCGCACTCATCGTCGTCGGCCAGAGCGCCCGGCACGCCCGCCTGTCCACCTTCACCCTCGTGCAGCGGCGCCTGACCGTGCGCGGCTGCCTCATCTACGACCACCCGGCCGACTTCCCCCGCACGATCGCGACGCTCGCCGAGCACGACCTTCGCCCCGGCAGGGTGCTGCGCGAGCGCTTCGAGCTCGCCGAGGCCCCCGCGGCGTTCGCGCGGGCCGCCGGCGCCGCCGGCAAGACCTGGATCAGCCTTCCCCGAACCGAGGAGAACGCCTCATGACCGTGGACGTCCACCCCCGTGAGGACAGCGCCGTGGCGGTGTCCGCGGCGGAGGCGCTCGTCCGGCAGCTCGAAGGCTACGGCGTCGAGTACGTCTTCGGGACCTGCGGCCACACCAACATCGCCCTGCTGGACGCGCTGGGCCGCAGTCCCATCACCTTCGTCATCGCGCGGCACGAGCAGGCCGCCGCGCACGCCGCCGACGGCTACGCCCGCGCCTCCGGCAAGCCCGGCGTCCTGCTCGTTCACGTCGGGCCGGGCATGATGAACGCCGTCACCGGCGTCGCCACCGCCGCGCTGGACTCGGTGCCGCTGGTCGCGATCGCCGGCGACATCCCGTCCTACTACCACGGCCGGCACCCGCACCAGGAGGTCAACCTCCACGCCGACGCCGACCAGACCGCCATCTACCGGCCCTTCGTCAAGCGCGCCTGGCACGTCCACCGGGCCGAGGACCTCGCCCGCTTCACCGAGCGCGCCTTCTGGACGGCGTCGACCGGACGCCCCGGCGCGGTGCTGCTCAACGTGCCGATGGACCTGTTCTCGCGGCCCGTCGTCCCGGCCGAGCATCCGCTCCCGGCACACGAGGCGGCGCCCGCGCTGCCCGCGGACGTCGCGGAGCGGATCGCCGTCCGGCTCGCCGAGGCCGAACGGCCGCTGATCTACCTCGGCGGCGGCCTGCGCGGCGAGGCGGGCCGCCGTGCCCTGCTCTCCCTGGCCGAGCACCTCGACGTCCCCCTGGTCCACTCGCTGATGGGCAAGGGCGCCGTGCCGGACGACCACCCGCTGCTACTCGGCATGCCGGGCTTCTGGGGGCTGCGCACCACCAACGACTACGCCCGCTCGGCCGACGTCGTCCTCGCCCTGGCCACCCGCTTCGCCGAGACCGACGCCAGCTCGTGGGATCCGCGCCACACCTGGAACCTCGGCACCGCCGCCGCCCACGGGGAGGCGCCGGGGCGGCTCATCCAGATCGACATCGACCCCGCGGAGATCGGCCGTAACTACCCGGTGGAGATCGGTGCCGTCGCGGACGTGACCCTCGCCGTCCAGGCGATCGACGCCGCCGTGCGGGTGGTCCGGCCCGAGCCCATGGCACGCCCGGGCCTGCGCGAGCGCATCCGGGTCGCGCGCTCCGAGCTGTTCGAGGGGAGCCGCGAGCGCGGACGCGGCGCCGACTTCCCGCTCCGGCCCGAGCGGATCCTCGCCGACCTGCGGGAGGCGCTGCCGCCCGACGCCGTGCTGGTCACCGACGTCGGCTGGAACAAGAACGGCGTGGCCCAGTGCTACGAGCTGCCCGCCGAGGGCCGGTTCATCACCCCCGGCGGCGCGTCCACCATGGGCTTCGGCCCCGCCGCGGCCGTCGGCGTCCAGATCGGCGCGCCCGGCAGGGTCGTGGTCGCGCTGGTCGGCGACGGCGGCATGAGCGCCCAGCTGCCGGCCGTCCCGATGGCGGTCGAGCAGGGCCTGCCGGTCGTGTTCGTGGTGATGAACAACCGCGCCCACGGCACCATCGCCGACCTCCAGGCCGCCAACTTCGGCGCGAGTCACGGCTGCGAGTTCCGCGACCCGGACGGACGGCCCTACAGCCCCGACTTCGCCGCCTTCGCCGAGGCGTGCGGCGCCGACGGACACCGGATCGACGCACCGGAGGCGCTGCTGCCGGCGCTGCGCGCGGCCGTCGCCGCCCGCCGCCCGGCGGTCCTCGACGTGCCCATGGTCAACGAGCCCGTGCCCACACCCGGGCACTGGAACATCAACGACATCTACCAGGGTGTCTTCCCCGACGGCAGCGGCCACCCCGCGCTGCCCGCCCCCTGAGCCGACCGACCCCCACCCCACCCCGACATCCACCCACCGAGGTGAAGCAATGTTCAACATCCCCAGGCTCCGTGTCACCGCCCTGGCCGCCGGAGTCCTCGCCGCGGGCCTGACCGCGGCGTGCGGTGCCCCCGGTGAGTCGGAGGACTCCGGCTCCGGCGGCAGCGGGCCGATCAAGATCGCCGTCGTCGACGCCCAGAGCGGGCAACTGAGCTCGCTCGGCAAGTGGGAGCACAAGGGCGCCAAGCTCGCCGTCGACGAGTGGAACGCGAAGGGCGGCGTCAACGGCCGGAAGATCCGGCTGGACGTCTTCGACGACCAGGGCGACCCCACGGTCGGGACGAACCTCGCCCGCAAGATCGACAGCCAGGGCTACATCGCGATGCTCGGCACCGCGGAGAGCGCCGTCACGATCGCCATGGCGCCCTCGCTCCGGCAGGCCGAGATCCCCAACATCGCCTCGGGGCAGTCGCCGGGCATGGTGGCTCTGAAGAGCCCGTTCCTCTTCCTCAACGGACCCACGAGCACGACCTACGACGAGACGCTGGCCAAGTACGTCGTCGATCAGAAGAAGCTGAAGAAGATCGCGATGATCAGCAACAACGGGTCCTACGGCAAGGGCGAGCACGACGCCTTCCTCAAGGCGCTCGGCGACCGGGGCCTCAAGCCCGTCGCCGACGAGGTCGTCACCACCGACCAGAAGGACTTCAGCGCCCAGCTCACCAAGATCCGGCAGAAGTCACCGGAGGTGATCTTCCTCGGCGCCGAGGAGGTGGAGTCGGGGCTGATCGTCAAGCAGGCCCGCGACCTCGGCATCACCGTGCCGTTCGCGGGCGCGGCGCCGCAGGGCACCCCGGTGTACCGCGACACGGCCGGTGCCGAGAACGCCGAGGGGACCATCGTCAGCTCGCCCTACCTCAGCAACGAGGTGAGCGAGGCGTCCAAGAAGTTCGCGGCCGCCTACAAGGCCGCCTACGGCGAGGACGCCGAACTGCACGGCGCCAAGGCCTACGACGGAGCGCAGATCCTGCTCACCGCCCTGAAGAACAGCGGCGTCGCGACCGGCAGGAAGCTCGCCGACGCGATCCGCGCGGTGCGCTACCAGGGCCTGCTCGGCGACTTCGCCTACGACGAGACGGGGGTCGGCATCAAGGCCACCACGATCGGGATCATGAAGAACGGGACGGTCGTCGAGGCCGGAACCTGATCCGGCGGCCGGACGGGCGTCGGCGGCCGGACGCCGGCACCGAGCACGGTGCCCGGCCGCCCGCCCCCGTCCCCGGCCGGCCCCTCCGCCGGCCCGCGTCAGAAAGAGAACCATGCAGGTCTTCCTCCAGACACTCATCGGCGGGCTCAGCCTCGGCGCGATCTACGCCCTCGTCGCGATGGGGTTCTCCCTCGTCTACCGCACCATGGGCCTGGTCAACTTCGCGCACGCGGACGTGCTCATGATCGGCGCCTACACCGCCTCCACCTTCTACATGTCCAGCAAGCTGCCCTTCGCCCTCGCCATGGCGCTGGCCATCGCCATCACCGCCCTCATCGGCCTGTTCATCGAGCGGGTCCTGCGCCCGCTGGAGAACAAGGACTTCACCCTGATGCTGATCGGCACGATCGGCTTCGGGATGGTCCTGCAGGCCGTCGCGGTGCTCATCTGGGGCGCCACCGGCCGCGCCGTCGCGTCCCCGGTCAAGGCGGCGCCGCTGGAGTTCCTCGGGCTGCGGGTGCGCACCTACGACCTCGTCGTGCTGCTCATCGCGGCGCTCGCGGTGCTGCTGCTCGTCGGCTTCCTCCAGCGGACGAAGATGGGCGCCGCCATGCAGGCGGTCGCCATGGACCACGAGGCCGCCACCGCGGTCGGCATCCACGTCGGCCGCAGCAACGCCATCGCCTTCGCCGTCGGCGCCGGGCTCGCCGCCCTGGCCGGCGGCCTCGTCGGCCCGCTGCTGTACGTGAACGCGACCATGGGCGGGACCATCGGAATCAAGGGCTTCGCAGCCGCCATGCTCGGCGGCTGCGGGAACGTGCCCGGGGCGATCGCCGGCGGCTTCCTCATCGGGATCCTCGACTCGTTCGCCGCCGGGCATTTCCAGGGCTACTCCGAACTCGTGGTGTTCCTCGTGTTCACCGCGGCCATCATGATCAGGCCGACCGGCCTGTTCGGCGAGACGACGGTGAGCCGGGCATGACCGCGCTCCTGCACCACCGCCGCACCCCGGGGCTCGCGACGCTCGCCGCGCTCGTCCTGGTCGCCTGGCTGCTGCCGTACCAGCTCGGCGGCTACGCCATCCACGTCGTCAACATCGCGCTGGTGTTCGCGCTGCTGGCCATCGGCATGGGCCTCGCCATGGGGATCGCCGGCCAGATCAACCTCGCGCAGGTGGCCTTCTTCGGGGTCAGCGCCTACGCCACCGCGATCCTCACCACCGACAAGGGGCTCGGGTTCTGGCCCGCCGCCCTGATCGCGCTCGTGGCCACGGCCCTGATCGGGCTGCTGGTGGGCATCCCGGCGCTGCGCATGCAGTCGCACTACCTCGGCATCGTCACCCTCGGGCTCGCGCTCGGGTTCATCAACTGGACGACCAACGCCAAGACGGCCGGAGGCGCCGAGGGCATCTCCGCAATCCCCGTCCCGCCGATGTTCGGCATCGACCTGTCCAGCGAGTACCTCTACTACTACCTCGAAGTGGTGGTGTTCGCGATCGCGCTGGCGTTCGGGCTCTTCGTCGTCCGGACCGGGCTCGGCCGCAGGATGATGGCCATGCGGGACGACCCGCTGGCCGCCGGCGCCGTCGGTGCGGAGATCCCGCTGCTGCGGATGACCGCGTTCATGCTCTCCAGCGTGTTCGGCGGCCTCGCCGGCATCCTCTACGCCGGGCTGATCCGCTACGTCGCGCCCGACACCTTCAACATCGCCAACATGTTCCTGCTGCTCGCGATGGTGGTGATCGGCGGACGGCAGAGCCTCGTCGGCTGCGTCGTCGGCGCGGTCGGGCTGACGCTCGTCCGCGAGCAGCTCGTCGACTACCCGACCTACGCCCAGCTCGGCTTCGGCGTCGTGGTGGTCCTCATGGTGGTGTTCGCGCCGACGGGGCTCGCCGGTGTCCCGGCACGGGTGAAGACCTTGGTGGACCGCCGCCGGGGCCGGACCTCCGAGCGCGCCGTCCTGCGCCCGTTCCGGCCGTACGAGGCCGCCGAGCCCGCCGGAACCGCCGGCGCCGAACCAGCGGACGGCGGCGCCGGCCCGGACGGGGAGCCGATCCTGGAAATCAGGGAGATCGCCAAGCACTTCCGCGGTCTCAAGGCGCTCAAGGACGTCACGCTGACGGTGCGGCGGGGAGAGATCCGCGGCATCGTCGGCCCGAACGGCTCGGGGAAGACGACGCTGTTCAACGTCATCAGCGGCTTCTACAGACCGTCCGGGGGCCGGGTCCTGCTGGACGGGCGGACCGTGTCGGGATCGCGCCCGTACCGGCTCTCCATGCTGGGCGTGGCCCGCACCTTCCAGAACCTGCGCCTGTTCGGGGAGCTGAACGTCCGGGACAACCTCCTGGTCGCGCTGGACCGGTCCCGCACCCGCGCGATCTGGCGGTACGCGCTGTGGCCCGTCGGGATCTGGCGGCAGGAGCGCCGGCTGCACCGGCGGGCGGACGAGCTGCTCGACCGCTTCGGGCTGACCGGGTTCGCCGGGGCCGCGCCGGGAGCGCTGCCCTACGGCATCCAGCGGCGCATCGAGATCGCCCGCGCGATGGCGTCCGGGCCGCGCCTGCTGCTGCTCGACGAGCCGGCGGCCGGGCTGAACGGCGAGGAGGTCCGCCAGCTCGCCGAGATCGTCCGCTCGATCCGCGACAGCGGCGTCACCGTCGTCCTCATCGAGCACAACATGGGCCTGGTGATGTCGCTGTGCGAGCGGGTCACCGTGCTCGCCGGAGGCTCGGTGATCGCCGAGGGCACGCCCGCCGAGGTGGTCGCCGACCACGCGGTGATCGAGGCCTACCTCGGAGACTCCGCCATGGCCGGCATGCCCCTCCCGGACACCAGCGAGGTGACCTCATGAACGCCGACACGACCTCCGCCGGAACCCGGCGCGAGAAGCCGCCTCCGGAAAGGGAGGGGGCGACCCTCACCGTGGAGGACCTGTCCGTCCACTACGGGGGAGTGTGCGCGGTCAGCTCGATCGGCTTCACCGTCGAGCCCGGCCAGTCGGTGGGCATCATCGGCGCGAACGGCGCGGGCAAGACCTCCACGCTCAAGGCGCTGATGGGCCTGGTGCCGCGCAGCGGCGGCCGCGTCACCTTCGGCGGCACCGACCTGGCGAAGGTCAGGGCGCGCGACGTCGTCAGGCACGGCATCGGCTACGTCCCCGAGGGGCGGCACGTCTTCCCCGGCCTCACAGTAGAGAAGAACCTGATGCTGGGCGCCTACGCCCGGTCGTGGCGCGACTCCGCGACCAGGGAGAGCCTCGCCGAGGTCTACGAGCTGTTCCCGGTGCTGGGAGAGATGCGCTCCCGGCTCGCCGGCGCCCTGTCCGGCGGGCAGCAGCAGATGCTGGCCGTCGGCCGGGCGCTGATGGCCCGGCCGCGGCTGATCCTGCTGGACGAGCCGTCCATGGGCCTGTCGCCGAAGCTCGTGGAGGACATCCTCGCCGTGCTGCTGCGGCTTCGCGGGGAGGGGCTGAGCCTGCTGCTGGTCGAGCAGAACGCCAAGCTGACCTTCGAGGCGACGAGCGACTGCGTGGTCATGGAGAACGGGGAGGTGGCCATGACCGGCACCTCCGCCGAGCTGCGCGACGACGTCCGCGTCCGCCGCATCTACCTGGGCCTGTAGTGCGGGCGGGCGCTGCACACCGCGCCTGCGGACGTTGAGGCGCGGTCGCCCGTTCCTGCCCGACACTCGCGCCACCTGTCGCCGCCCGGAACGCGATCCGGGCGGCGACAGGTGGGGGAGGCGGCACGGTGGGGCGCCCGCCCCGCGTGCGTCAGCGGCAGAAGGGCTTCTTGCCCATGGCGGACTCGATCCCGTTGAGCAGCAGGCTCTGGAACTCCTTCGCCCCGGCGAAGGAGCCGCCGTCATCGGTGAACGCCTTGGCGTCGTGGCCGAGGGTGGTGAGCCAGGCGCGTCCGCCGTCGTAGTACTGGCACCAGGCCACCGGGTGGAGCGAGCCGTGGCCCGGGTGGTTCATGTTGCCCGCGATCCCCTGCGTCAGGGTCCCCTCGTCCACGGTCGCCAGGAACCGCACGCGGCTCGGGAAGGGGACGAGGTTGTACCACTCGTCGGTGAAGGCCCAGCGGCTCGGCAGCCCCGCGGTGGAGACGTCCTTGCGGTCGACGGTCTGGACCGTTCCGGGCTGCTCTCGCGGGTGGTCGTAGAAGTTGGCGCCGCCGAGGAGGCCCTCGTACCACGGCCAGTTGTACTCGGTCCCGAACGCGTTGTGGACGCCGACGAATCCGCCGCCGCCCCGGATGTACTGGCGCAAGGACGTCTGGGCCGCGTCGTCGAGGGTGTCGCGGCTGGTGCTGAGGAACACGACCGCGTTGTAGCCGAAGAGCCTGGCCGGGGAGGCCAGCTGCGCCACGTCCTCGGTCCAGTCGACGGAGAACCCGTTCTTCCGGCCCATCTCCACCAGGGCCTTCTGGGCCGCGTTCGCGTCGCCGAGCGCGGGGTTCATGCCCGGCGGGAGAGCGGGCCCGAGGTTGGCGTGCCGTGGCCCGGCGGTCCGGCTGTAGACGAGGATCCGGTAGCCCTTCGACGCGTCGAAGTTGCCCCAGTCGTGGTAGCAGCGCGGGTCGGTGCCGCGGCACACGCCGTAGTCGGGGTCGCCGAGCTCCTGGGCGCCGCGGTCCTTGGGCTTGGCGAGCGGGCCGCCCGCGGTGGCGGGCACCCCGGTGAGCAGCGACGTGGTGACGAGCACCGCGGCCGTGCCGAGCGCGGCGGCGGTCGCGGTGGCGAGGCGGGACGAGGGTCTCCTCATGGAACGGGTTCCTTCCTGGCGAGCGGCCTCTATGGTCCGTCTAGTGGTCTAGTTGGACCGTCAAGAGGTTCAAGGAACATCTCATGTGAAGCTCGGCGGCGGCAATACCCGAGCATGCACTGCGACTCCTGCGGCTCTTCTGGGCGACGAAACGATGGTTTTGTGCGACGAGTTCCTTCGGTGCCTCTTGTCAGGGGCCGGAAACCGACTTACCGTGGCGTCCGTTCACTGGACCTTCAAGTCCGCCTAGCGGACCATGAGAGGAAGCGGGCATGGAACGACGGAACTTCCTGACCGGTGCGGCCGCGGCCGTCGGCGGCACCATGGCCTTCGCGCCGCTCCGTGCTCCGGAGGCGCAGGCCCAGACGGCCGGCTCCCGGCTCGCGCTGCCGGTGCCCCGCCAGCCGGCCGCGTTCGGTCCCACCGGACGCGACTTCCCGAAGGTCTGCGGGAACCTCGCCAACCAGAACCACTCCACGCTGCGCGGGATCAACCGCGGCAATGTCAGGCGCCTCGGCGGCGCCTGGCACGTCAACCTCGAAGGGGGCAGCACCTCCGGCCGCTCGCAGCAGAGCACGATCGTCGCCCAGGACGGCGTCCTGTACGTGCAGACCGCCCAGCAGAACGTGTTCGCCGTCGACGGCCGGACCGGCGAGGTCAAGTGGCGGACCGGCGTCGGCGCCCGGCAGACCAACATGCGCGGGGTGGGGCTGGGGGAGGGGCTGGTCTTCACCACCTCCGGCGAGAACATCGTCTACGCCCTGGACCAGAGGACCGGCGCCGTCGTCTGGCAGCGCGAGCTGCTCATCGCCGGGGAGGGCGACCCGTCCTGCGACCCCCAGGAGGGCCAGTGCGGAGGCAACCGCGGCGGGCTCGCCGGGGCCATCGTCTACTGGGACGGCCTCATCTACGTCGGGACCGAGGGCAGCACCGCCGGGGCCCGCGGCCGCGGCTACGCGCTGAACGCCCGGACCGGCGAGGTCGCCTGGACGTTCTGGGGCACGCCCGGCCCCGGCGAGTACGGAAACGACACCTGGGAAGGCGAAACCTGGAAGACCGGCGGGGCCGTCTGCTGGATCCACCCGGCGGTCGACCCGGAGCTGGGCCTGGTCTACTGGACGTTCGGCAACCCCTACCCCCGGACGAACGGCTCCACCCGGGGCGGCGCGAACCTGTTCTCCAACTGCCTGGTCGCCATCGACGCCAAGACCGGGAAGCGCCGCTGGCACTTCCAGTCCGTCCACCACGACATCTGGGACTACGACAACGTCATGGCCCCGGTGCTGATCGACCTGCAGATCGGTCACCGCAAGCGCAGGGTCGTGGTCTACGGCAGCAAGGTCGGGATGTACTACATCCTGGACCGTGCGACCGGCAGGCCCGTGCACGGCATCACCGAGCGGCCCGTCCCGCAGGAGCCGCGCCAGAAGACCTGGCCCACCCAGCCCTTCCCCGGCGGCGAGCCGTTCGTCCACCAGGCCCCGAGCTTCCACGACACCACCAGGCCGGTGCCGTACTACCCGACCGGTGAGATCTTCACGCCGTTCTGGGACGACGCCACCATCCTGTTCCCCGGCGCGGGCGGCGGCGCGGACTGGTCGTACCTGTCGTTCAGCCCGCACACCGGGTTCGTCTACGTCGGCTACGGGCTGATCAATTCGTCCTACTCCAACACCAACGGCGGGCGCGTCAACACCGCGCGCCCCCTCGGGGAATACTTCTCGGGCGGCCTCGCCGCCGTGGACCCGCGCACGAACAAGCCCGTGTGGCGCAAGGAGGGCGACTGGTCCCTCGCCCACGGCAACGGCATTCTCACGACCGCCGGGCGCGTGATGTTCCAGGGCCGGCCGGACGGGGTGCTCGTCGCCATGGACGACGCCGACGGCCGCGACCTGTGGACGTGGCAGTGCGGCGCGGGCGTCCACACCAGCCCGATCAGCTACGAGATCGACGGCGAGCAGTACATCGCGGTCTTCGCCGGCGGCAGCGGGCTGCCCTACCCCGACATCCCCAAGGGCGACCACCTCTGGGCGTTCAAGCTCGGCGGCAAGGTCGGCCCCGCGCCCGCGCCCACGCCGCCGTCCAGGCGGAACCAGATCCGCGCGGCGGCGGTCGCGGGCAGCGCCGTGAACGACACCGTCACGCTCGGCCGGATCTGGGACCCCGCGGCCGGCGCGCCCGGCGGCGAGGAGAACACCGTCGCCCAGAACGCCATGTCACCGCAGCACCTGACGGTCCCGGTCGGGACCGAGGTCACCTTCGTCAACCCCGCCGGCAACGAGCACTCCCACGGCGCCGCGTCGTTCTTCGAGCACGTCTTCAACAGCGGGCGGCTCAAGCCCGGTGAGTCCTACAAGCACAGGTTCACCGGGCGCGGCGAGTACTTCTACAACGACCCCGTCTTCCCGCAGAGCACCGGGAAGATCGTCGTCCAGTGAGCCGCCCGGGGCGGTGCCCCGGGCCTACCGGATCCATCAACGGAAGGGAAGCAGCGATGACCGCGCACACCACCGACACCGAGGCCGCGACCACCGAGACCGGGGAGGCCCGGCCGGCGGCCCCGGCCGGTGACCAGGGCTCCGCCTGGTCGACGCCCGGCTACCAGATCGTCGAGACCTCCATGGAGGTCACGGCCTACTTCGGCGCCGAGCTCTGACCTCGTGACGATGCGGGTGCGGATACTCGGCACCGCCGCGGGCGGCGGCGTCCCCCAGTGGAACTGCGCGTGCCACGGGTGCGCCGCCGCCCGCGCGCACCCGCGATGGCGCCGCCGGCACGCCTCGGTCGCGATCGAGGCGGGCGAGGGCCGGTGGCACGTGGTGAACGCCACGCCCGACATCGCCGAGCAGATCGAATCGAGTGCGGCGCTGCGGCCGCGGTCCCGGGACCGGAGCCCCGTCGCGGGGGTCATCCTCACCGACGGCGAACTCGACCACACGCTCGGCCTCCTGCGGCTCCGGGAGGCGCAGCAACTGCGGATCGCCGCCACCGGCACCGTCCGCGCCGCGCTGGAGAGCGGATTGCGCCTCGACCGCGTCCTCGCTCACTACGCCGACCTCGCCTGGACGGACCTGCCGGAGGACGGGCCCGTCCCGCTGGACGGCTCCGGCCACCTGGAGATCAGCGCCGTGCGGGTGTCGGGCAAGCGACCCCGCTACGCGGCCGATCTCGACATCCCCGGCGGCCCCTGGTCGGTGGCCCTTCACGTCACCGACCGGGGCAGCGGCAGGAGCCTCGTGTACGCCCCGGCGGTCGCGGACTGGTCACCCGGCCTCGCCGCCGCGCTCGCCGCCGCGGACTGCGTCATCGTCGACGGGACCTTCTGGGACGACGAGGAACCACGCCGGTCCGGCTTCACCCGCAAGACCGCCACCGAGATGGGCCACCTGCCGATCACCGGTCCCGGCGGGACGGCGGAGCGGCTCGCGGCGCTGCCCGCGGCCCGGCGCCTGTACACCCACCTGAACAACACCAACCCCCTCGTCGACCCGGGCCACGAGGGGCATCGCACCCTCGCGGCGATGGGCGTCGAGGTGGCACCGGAAGGCCTGGTGATCGAACTGTGAGCACGGCCCCGTCCCGTCCCGCGCCCGGCGGCTCCCGTACCCGCCCCTGGACGCCGGACGAGCTGGAGCGGCGCCTCCGCGAGACCGCCGCCGAGCGCTACCACCACCGGCACCCCTTCAACCTGCGCATGCACGAGGGCCTGCTGTCGCGGGAGGAACTGCGCTGCTGGATCCTCAACCGCTTCCACTACCAGCGCAACATCCCGATCAAGGACGCGATCATCCTGGCCAAGCTGGACAGCCGGGAGCTGCGGCGGAGCTGGATCCGGCGCATCCACGACCACGACGGCCGGGACGGCGACGGAGGAGCTCCCGACGACGCCGGCGGAATCGAGCGGTGGCTGCGGCTCGGCGAGGCCGCCGGGCTGGACCGCGTCCTGCTGCTGTCGGGCGAGGGCGTCCTTCCGGCCGTGCGGTTCGCCGTGGACGGATACCTCAACTTCTGCCGCCTCGGCTCGCCCCTCGAAGCCGTCGCGTCGTCGCTGACGGAGCTGTTCGCGCCGGACCTCATGGTCACGCGCATCGGGGCCTGGGAGCGCCACTACCCGTGGATCGAGCCCGAAGGGCTGCGCTACTTCCAGGTCCGGGTCCGGCAGGGCCGCCGCGACGCCGACGAGGCGCTCGCCCTCGTGCACCGGTGGACCGAGACCCGCGCCGACCAGGAGAAGGTCTTGGCGGCGTTCGCCCTCAAGTGCGACGTCCTCTGGACCCTGCTGGACGCGGTCGAGCACGCGTCCCACGAACGCACCGGGACGGCCGATGGCCGCTGACGCCGCCCCGGTGGCCCCGGCCGTCGCCGCACCGGCCGAACCCTGGCGGCCGGCTCTGGCCCGGTCCGTCCTCCTGCGGTACGACCGCGTCCGCGACGCCGAGCTGCTGCTCATGCCCGAACGCGCCGTCCTGCTCAGCCGGGAGGGCGGCCGCATCCTGCGGCTCTGCGACGGGCGGCGCACCCTGACCGGCATCATCGCCGAACTCGCCCGCACCTACCCGGACGCCCCGCTCGACAAGGACGTCCCCGACTTCCTCACGAGAATCCGCACGGAGGGATGGCTGCGTTGAGCGAACCCGCCGCACCCTGGGCACTGCTCGCCGAAGTGACCCACACGTGCCCGCTGCACTGCCCCTACTGCTCCAACCCCCTGGAGCTGGTCCGGCGCAGCACCGAGCTGGCGGCGGACGAGTGGGCGCGCGTCTTCGCCGAGGCCGCCGGACTCGGCATCGTCCAGGCGCACATCTCGGGCGGCGAACCGCTGCTCCGCGAGGACCTGGAGGAGATCGCGGCCGCGGCCGGACGGGCGGGCGTCTACACCCAGCTCGTCACCAGCGGCCTCGGTCTGACCCGCGAACGGCTGGACGCCCTCGCCGGCGCCGGCGTCAACAGCGTGCAGCTGTCGGTGCAGGACGCCGACCCGGCGAACTCCGACCTCATCGCCGGGCGCGCCTCGTTCGCGGCGAAGGCGCATGCCGCCGAGCTGGTCCGCGCGTCCGGACTGCCGTTCGGGCTGAACATCGTCCTCCACCGGCACAATCTCGACCATCTGCCACAGATTCTCGAGCTGGGCGCGCGCTGGGGCGCCGACCGCATCGAGCTGGCCAACGCCCAGTTCTACGGCTGGGCCCTGCGCAACAGAACCGCTCTGCTGCCGTCCCGGGAGCAACTAGAGCGTGCCAAGACGACGGTCGCCGAACACCGGTCGACCGGAGGCGGGCCCGAGCTCGTGTGGGTGATGCCCGACTACCACGAAGGCGTCCCCAAACCGTGCATGGGCGGATGGGGGGCGCGGTCCATCACGGTCGCGCCAGACGGGACCGCGCTGCCCTGCCCGGCCGCCTACGCGATGACGGACCTGCGCCCGCCGAACGTTCGCGGCAACTCACTGGCCTGGATCTGGACCGAGTCGGAGGCGTTCAACGCCTACCGGGGCACCGGCTGGATGACCGGCCCGTGCGGGGACTGCCCGCGCCGCGAGACCGATTTCGGCGGATGCCGCTGCCAGGCCTTCGCGCTCACCGGGGACGCCGCGCGCACCGACCCGGCTTGCTCCCTTTCCCCCGACCACCACCTCGTGCGCGAGCCCGCCATGGCCGCCGCCCAGGACACCGGCGCGCGGCCGGGCTTCGTCTACCGCAGACCCGGAGCCGGCCGGCGCGTCCCGGCACCACAGGAGAAGTGATGCGGCTCCACCGCTTCGAAGGCCGGGATGACGCGCGCCTACATCGACTACCTGGCGGCCCGCGCGGAAGGCGGAGCGGCGCTGGTGTTCAGCGAGGCCACCTACGTCCGCGCCGATGGCAGGGGGCGCGCACGTCAAGCGGGCGTCGCTGAGGACCGCCACATCCCGGGACTCGCCGCCATGGCCGCGGCCGTCCACGAGCACGGCGCGAAAGCGGGCGTGGAACTCAACCACGGCGGTCGCACGGTGCGGAGCCGCGTCAGCGGACTGCCGCCGGTCGCACCGTCCGCAGTGCCCTGCCCGCCCGCCGGCGGGGACATGCCCGCCGTACTCGGCGGAGAGGAGGTCCACGACCTCGTCGAGTGCTACGGAAGGGCCGCGCGACGCTGCCGGGAGGCCGGCGTGGACGTCCTGTCGGTGCACGCCGCCCACGGATACCTGGTGCACCAGTTCCTCTCCCCGCTGACCAACCTCCGGACGGACGAGTTCGCCGACCCGATGCGGTTCCTCGACCTGGTCCTCGCGGCCGTTCGGAACGCCGCGCCGGAGCTGTGCGTCGGCATCCGGATCTCCGCCTTCGAGGGCGTGCCGGGCGGGCTCGACGCCGCCCGGACCCTGGATCTGGTCCGGGCGGCCCGCCTCGATCTGATCGACTTCATCGACGTGTCGGCCGGCAACTACGAGGCTGCGCAGTGGATGGTGCAGCCGGGGGAGTGGCCCCCGGGATCCTGGCCGACCACGCGGAGCCCTATCGGACGCTCGGCCTGCCGGTGGGCGTGGCGGGACGGATCAGCGATCCGCAGGTCGCCGAGGAGGTCGTCGTCCGCGGCCGCGCCGACTTCGTGAGCATGGCCCGGGCCCTGCACGCCGACCACCGATGGCCGCGCCGTGTCCTCGCAGGCGAGCCGTTCCGGCCGTGCATCGCCTGCAACGTCTGCATCGACAGCCTGCACGGCGGCTCGCCCGTGCCGTGCTCGGTCAACCCTGACGTCGGCGCGCCGGAGCCCCGGCGGAGCGGCACTGCCCGGCCGTCCTCGCGGCTTGGGCCGTCCGGCGGCGTGATCGTCGTCGGTGGGGGACCGGCGGGCCTGGAGACCGCCCGCCTGGCGGCCGGACGCGGTCGTCGTCGCCACCGGACGCGCGCCCCGCCTCCCCGAGGTCGAGGGCGCCGGGCCCCCGCACGTCACCGAGATCGCGGAGTGGCTCAGGGAGGGCGGCGAACCGCCGGAGCAGTGCACGATCTGGGGCGCCGACCAGGCCGCGATGGCCGTCGCCGACCACATCGCCGTCCACGGCGGCCGCGTCCAGATCATCGCCGCGCGCGAGACACTGGCGCCCGAGGTCGGCCCCCGGGCGAGGATGCTGCCCATCGCCCGCTGGCCCCGGCGGTGCGCATCCTGCTGGGACGACGCGTCGTGCGCGTCGGAACCGATCACCTGGTCGTGCGAGGCCCTGCCGGCCGGGAGGAGATCGCCGCTCCCGGCCCGGTTCTGGTCTCACCCGAGCCGGCTTCCGGCCCGGAACGGCCGAGGTGGCTCCCGGCGAACACCGGGACACCCTTCCGCCTGGTCGGCGAGGCGGCAGGCGTGCCGAACTCCCTGGGGGCGGTTCTTCGCGACGCGGTGTCGGTCGCCGGCGCCTTCCCGGCCGAGATCGGCTGACCGCCGGGCGCGCGTCCGCCTACCCCCGGCCCTCCCGGGGTCCTCCGCGTCCGGCGCCGGTCAGATAGGCGACGACCATGTCGCCGATCATCTCGCGGTGCCGGTCCCGGTGCTCCGGCGCCGTCATGTCGCGGCCGAACAGCACCCCGAACGTGTGCTGGTTGGCGATCCGGAAGAAGCAGAACGAACTGATCATCATGTGCACGTCGACGGCGTCCGCGTCGGCGACGAAGTCGCCGCTCGCGCGGCCGGCGGCGAGGATCTGCGAGATCAGGTCGGCGACCGGGCCGCTGAGATCGGCGAGGATCCGCGACTCGCGCAGATGCTCGGCCTGGTGGATGTTCTCGATGCTGACGAGCTTGATGAAGTCGGGATGCGCCTCGTGGTGGTCGAAGGTGAGTTCGGCCAGCGTGCGGATCGCCTCCACCGGTGCCAGATGCCGCACGTCGATGGCGGACTCCAGCTTCCTGACCTCGGCGTACGCCTTCTCCAGCACGGCGAGGTACAGTTTCTCCTTGCCGCCGAAGTAGTAGTAGATCATCCGCTTGGTGGTGCGCATGAGCGCCGCCATGTCGTCCACCCGGGCACCGGCGTAACCGTGCCGCGCGAATTCCCGCTGAGCGACGTCCAGGATCTCCGCCCGGGTGCGGTCGGCGTCGCGCTGACGCTCTCCCGAGGCGGGTGTGACGGACCGCGTCGACATGTGACTCCGCAATGGTGATGGCTGACGGACCAGATCCTAGTGTGGGGCGCGGCGGGTTCGCCGGGCGTGCTGCGCGGCCAGCCGGACCGGCGCATTGGCCGCGCCGTACCCCCGGTAGCCGCCCGTCCGCTGGACGATCTCGAAGAACACCCGGCCGATGGTCGCGGTGTAGAAGTGCAGGAACTCCCCGCGGTCGTCCCGGTCGTAGAGCAGCCCGAGTTCCCGGAGCAGGAGGTGCCGCTCCGCGCCCAGGTCGTACCGGGCTTCGAGGTCGTCGTAGTAGTTGTCCGGAACGACGAGCGTCGCGGCCCCTGCCGCACGCATCCGCCGCGCGGTCGCCACGATGTCCGCGCTCGCCAGCGCCACGTGCTGCCAGGCCAGATCGTCCCTGCCGTCGTGCGCCCCGACATAGGCCACGTTGAGCGCCACCCGCACCCCGCCGTCCTCGGTGGACACCGCGCGGCTGCGCATCAGCCCGTAGGGGTCGGGCAGCTCCAGGCTGTCGTGCGGCCGGAGCCCGAGCACGCTCCTGTAGAACAGCGACGCCTCGTCGAAGTGGTGCCAGGGCTGGGTGAGTGCCACATGGTCTATGTGTGTGATCTCGCCCGTCGCCGCACCGGCGGGACCGCGGTCCTGCGCGAAGTCGTCGGTCCAGCTCGAATGGTCCGGCCGGGCCGTACGGCAGAAGAACACCTCGGTCCCGTCCGGAGCGGCGACGGCGTCCAGCGGCGCGTCCTGAGGGCCGCGCAGCCGGGGCAGGACGGGCGCCAGGAGCGCCTCGGCGCGCTTGACCGACGCGGCCGGGTCGGGCGTCTCCAGCCCGATGGCGCCGAGCGCCGGCCCGTCCCGGCCTTCGGCGCTCCCGCTGTTGACCAGGATGCGCGCCGCCCCCTGCTCCCACAGCTCCACCGGCTTGCCGGTGTGCCGTCCGGCGCGGACGAATCCCAGCGCGCCCAGCACCTCGCCGACCGGCCCGGCCGACGGCGCGGCCAGCTCGGCGAAGGCGAACCCGGTCGGGACGACCGGAGGGGGAAGCGCCCCGCCGGCGGACGCGGAGCCACCCGCCCGCTGTGCGACCCCCTCCTCCAGGGCTATGAGGGAGCGCATGGCGTCCTGGGCGGTGCGCATCGCCGCTGCCTGCCGGAAGATGTCGTTGAAGACCTCCAAGGACAGCGGGCCGTCGTACCCGGTCCGCAGGACGTGGTCGACGAGCCCCGTCACGTCGAGGTCCCCCTGTCCGGGGAAGCAGCGGTAGTGCCTGCTCCAGTAGAGGACGTCCATCGGCAAGGCCGGCGCGTCCGCGAGCTGGAGGAAGAAGATCTTGTTTCCGGGGATCGTGCGGATCGCGTACGGGTCGACGTCGCGGGCCAGGATGTGGAAGCTGTCCAGGCACACCCCCAGGTTGGGGTGGTCGGCGGCGCGAACGATCTGCCAGGCGTGGAAGTAGTCGTCGACGTGCCGCCCCCAGGCGAGCGCCTCGTAGGCGATCTCGATACCGTGCTCCGCGGCGCGCTCCGCGAGCAGCCTCAACTGCTCGGCGGCGAGCATGTCGTCGTCGATCGCCGCAGCGGAGACGTTCGAGCAGACGAGCAGCCGCGTGGCACCGAGCCGCTCCATCACGGCGAACTTGTGCTCCGCGCGCCGCAGCCCGGCGGCGAGCAGGTCCGGCGGCACCGCCTCGAAGTCGCGGAACGGCTGGTAGAGGTCGATGGTCAGGCCGAGGTCCGCCGCCCGGCGGCGCACGTCCTCGGGACTCATGTCGCTGCCGAGAAGATCGTTCTCGAAGATCTCGACCCCGTCGAATCCGCGGCCCCGACGGCCGTCAGCTTGTCCGCCAGCGACCCGCTGAGCGACACGGTCGCGATCGACCTGCGCATACCGCGCCCCCTCTAATGGACGAACTAGTACGTTAGCCTAACATCCGCTCATGGCCCCCGGCACTGGAGACCGTTCGAGGTTCCGTGCCGCGGAACGGCTGCTGGTAGTTCTCTGGCGGTTCGACCTTCTGTTGCGCTCGCCGGGCGCGTAGCGGTTCCAGGGCGCCCGCGTCGGCGGTGCGGCTGGCCTGCCCGTCGGCGTGAGCGCCCCTGCCCGCTCCCCGCACCGGCCGCCTCTAGCTCGGTAGAAGTCTCCGTGGCACAGGCCAGCCGACCGCTGTCACAGGGATCTGGTCGTCGGTGTCTGGTGCTCGAAAGCCACTTCCGAAGGAACGGAACGTCATCATGAGCAAGGTCTGGTTCGTCACCGGTTCGTCCCGTGGTCTGGGCCGTAACTTCGTCGAGGCCGCACTGTCCCGCGGTGACGGGGTCGCTGCGACCGCCCGGAACACCGAAAGCCTTGATGAACTGGTCGCCACCTATGGCGACGCGGTGCTGCCGGTCGCGCTCGACGTGACCGACAGGGCCGCTGTCTTCGCGGGCGTGAAGCGGGCCGTGGAGCACTTCGGCCGTCTCGACGTCATCGTCAACAACGCCGGGTACGCTCAGGTCGGCGCGGTCGAGGAGCTGACCGAGCAGGATCTGCGCGACCAGATGGAGACCAACCTGTTCGGTGCGGTGTGGGTCGTCCAGGCCGCACTGCCCTACCTGCGCGAACAGGGCTCGGGGCACATCATCCAGTTGTCCTCGGCCGCCGGCCTCATCGCGATGCCGCTGGGCGGCGCCTATCACGCCTCGAAGTGGGCGGTGGAGGGCCTGAACGAAGCTCTCGCCGGCGAGGTCGCCGGCTTCGGGATCAAGGTGACCGTGATCGAGCCCGGCGGGTTCGCCACCAGGTCCGGGAAGAACCCCGACCCTCTCGCCAACGGTCACATGGCCGAGCCCGACCCGGCCTACGACGATCTCCGCCGGCACCTCGCCCAGGTCGCGGGCAAGCAGCCCGCCGGAGACCCGGCCGCCGCGGCCAGGACCCTCCTCAAGATCGTCGATTCCGACGCCCCGCCCCTGCGGGTGCTGTTCGGCCAGGGCTTCTACCCGATGATCCAGCAGGCCTACGCCGACCGGCTCAAGACCTGGGCCGACGGCCAGGACCTCTCGGCCGAAGCCCACGGCAACCTCGACCAACCGACCCAATGACCCTCGCCCTGAGCCCTTGAGACTCGGCCGCCTCGTGTGCTTGCCGCTGTGGGCGGTTGTCGGAGGGCCTGGGTGAGCATCTTCTCAGCTTCGGCTACGGCTACCAGGGCGCGCCGGGGGACGTGGCCCGGGGCGGCCTTCCTGGCCTCGGATGGGGTGGCTTGGATCGCCGGACAGGTCCTCACAATTGACGGCGGGAAGGAGCGGAAGCGTTACTAGCACCAAGCCCGGTCCGGATCGATGATGGCCGTGTGCGTTTAGAGGATGATCTGCTCTGGGAGGCCGCTGACCGGAACGGCTGGGGCCTGCGGTGGCTCCGCCATGTCGCGGCGGCGGCCGCCCTCGCCGGCTTCGGTGGCCTGCTCTGGCTGGGCGACGAGTGGTTCGTCTCCGTCGCGACGTTTTGCGGAGCATCGGTCTACGCGGCCTGGGCCACGGCCTACTGGCTGCGGGACAGGCGGCGTTTTGTCCGGGTGACAGTCGTCGACGACGTCCCGCGCCGCATCCGCGTTCACCGCGTCAGCGGGCGGACCACCGACCACGACCCCCGCATGGTGAACACGGTGCACATCACCCACCGGGGCCACGACTACGATCCCGACCACCCGTCGCTGCTCGGCCCGGGAGCGGGAACCGCGACACTGCGGCTGCGGATGGAGGGCCGGCAGCTCACCAGCCGTTGGGCCGGGCTCAACTCCGCAGAGCTTGATCAGGTGGAGCAGTCCTGGCGCACCGTCTGCCCGAAGGCCGCCATGGACGGCAGACGCCTACCGGGGAAGTTCGCGGGCTACTCCTACTGACCCATTGGTTGCTCAAATCGGTCTCGAAAACCAATCTCGTCGGGAGCGCCGGGAGTTACGGGACGATGTCGAAGGCCGAGTTTCCCAGGTTATCTGCCCAATGATTCTTGGTACTTGTTCAAATCCACAGGCACCGCGCAGGCAGTGGCTCGGCACATCGAACGGGCACAACTGATCGGCGATGTGACGATGGTGGAGTCTGCACGCGTCAACCATGACTCGGGCGTCAACGGGCTGAAGGGAATTCCGCACGAGCCGACCCCGCAGCTGGCGCACGCGGCGGCGTGTGCCGGCTCCGCGCTCTCGCTGGGCATCTTGGCCGCCCGCGGGACCAGCGGGGCCAGCGCCCGGACATCCGCCAGCCCCGCCGCTACGCGGATACCCGGGCTCCAATCTTCGTTCACCGGGATCCGGTGCCGGCCGTAACTCTCGTGGGGCTGGGCCGAATGCTGCTCACCAGGGAAGTTGTCTCGTCTACAGTCTTTCAGTTCCTGGTTTGTGAAAATTCATGCTGCTTTGAAAATATTGACACGTTCAAGTCCGACAGGGTGCACTTCGGGCAGCTCATCCCGTATGAGCGACACGTCCCCAATCCCCCTGGCGACAAGGGCGTCGCGGAGCGCTCCCACATGAGGCTTCGGGCGCCCTGTGCCGCAGGGCCCGTGGAAGGAGCACCCTGTGAGACACCAGACCGCGATCGGGGCGGCCGCGCTGGCGGCCGGCCTCGCCGTGGCGATGTCCGTCCCCGCCACAGGAGCGACCGCCCGCACGATCCCGGCCAAGCCGGACCCCCGCACGCTCGCGGCGGTCTCAGCCGACACCTTCGTGGCCGCCAAGCCGGCGGAGTTCATGAAGGCCCCGAAAGACAAGATCTTCCGTACGAACGTCACCTCGGGCCTGCGCGGCCTGCAGTACGTGGAGTACCAGCGCACCTACGACGGCCTGCCGGTCCTGGGCGGCGACATCGTCGTCACCACGAACGCCGACGGCGGTGTGCTGAGCACCTCGGCCAACCAGACCTCGACGCTCGACGTCGGCACCAAGCCAACGATCCAGGCGGCGAAGGCCGCCGCGGTGTCGCGTGGCAAGGTCGCGAAGGTCGACACGGTCTCCACCCCCCGCCTCACCGTGTTGGCGGAGGGCAAGGGACGTCTGGTCTACGAAACGGTCGTCACCGGTCACCAGAAGAAGGGCGAGACGAAGCTGCACGTGTTCGTCGACGCCAAGACCGGCAAGGTCGTCCGGACGTTCGATGACGTCCGCGACGCCGCCGATGACCGAAGCTTCTATCACGGCACGGTGGACCTGAGCACCGCGGCGACGTCGATGACCGACCCCGCACGTCCCGGCCACCAGTGCGGCGGGCAGGGCGGCTCGGCCTACACCGGCAGTGACAGCGCCTGGGGCAACGGCAGCGGGACGAACCTGGAGACCGGCTGCGTGGACGTGCTGTACGCGGTCCAGAAGGAATGGGACATGCTCAAGGCATGGCTCGGCCGCAACGGGACGAACGGCAACGGCCGGGGCTTCCCCTCGCGCGTGGGTCTGAACGACGTCAACGCCTACTGGAACGGCAGTTACACCAACTTCGGCCACAACCAGGCGAACACCAAGCTGGCCACGTCCGTCGACGTCGTCGGCCACGAGAACGGCCACGCGATCTTCCAGACCACGCCCGGCGGCTCCAGCGGCGGCAGCGGCAACGAGAAGGGCGGGATGAACGAGTCGGCCGGCGACATCTTCGGCGCGCTGACCGAGCACTACATGAACGAGCCCTCCACCCTCGACCCGCCGGACTACCTGGTCGGCGA
>NZ_JBEZJI010000008.1:0-243571 GCF_040649435.1 Actinomadura sp. NPDC048955 | reverse complement strand
CGAGATCCGCCAGCGCCACCCCGTCTTCGGCGTCGGCTCCTACGTCGAACTGTCCGCCTCCAACCCCTCCGTCCTCGCCTTCACCCGCGAGATCAACGGCGGGGACGCCAACCAGTGGGGCGGCGCGAACACGGTCCTGTGCGTGAACAACCTGTCCCGGTTCCCCCAGCCCGTGGAACTGGACCTGCGGCGTTTCCGGGGCTCGTACCCGATCGAGTGCATGGGCGGCGTGCAGTTCCCCGCCATCGGCGACCTGCCGTACCTGCTCACCTTGCCCGGGCACGGCTTCTACTGGTTCCTGCTCCCGCCGCCGCCGGACGAGCAGGAGCCGGGAGAGGGAGTGATGTGACCGTGGCGCCGTCCGATCCGCCGACCGGAACCTCCCTCGTCCGCCTCCTGGCAGGCTGGCTGCCCCGGCAGCGGTGGTTCGGCGGCAAGGACGGCCCCATCCACGACCTCACCATCGGCACCGCCACCGAACTCCGCCCCGGCGACCCCGCCCTGCACCACCTCATCCTCGACGTCCGCCAGGACGACACCACCGACCACTACCAGCTCCTCCTCGGCGTCCGCCGCGACCTGCCCGAGCATCTGGCGCCGGTCGTGATCGGGCGGCTGGAGGACCCGGAGCAGGGCATCACCGGGTACGTCTACGACGCCGCCCACGACGTGGAGCTCACGCGCCCGCTGCTGGGCCTCATGGCGGACGAGCGGACGGTCGGGCCGCTGGCGTTCCGCCGCGCGCCCGGCACCGGCATCCGGACGGACCTGGACGGCGCGCCGATCCCGGGCGAGCAGAGCAACACCTCGCTGATCTTCGGGGACGCCTACATCTGCAAGCTGTTCCGCCGCCTGTCCCCCGGCGTCAGCCCCGACCTGGAGATCAACCTCGCGCTGTCGCGACGGGGCTGCGAGCACGTGCCGAGCGTGCACGGCTGGGTCGAGCTGGAACCGGGCGCGCTGGGGAACGCCGGCCGCTCCCCCGCGAACGGTCCTTCGAGCGGTGCGGGCTCCAGCGGGGACGAGCCGGTCACGCTCGCGCTGCTGTCGGAGTTCCTGCGCACCGCGACGGACGGCTGGCAGCTCGCGCTCACGAGCGTCCGCGACTGGTTCGCCCAGCTCACGACGCCGGGGACGGCGCCCGCGTTCACCACCGAGGACGCCGGGGCCGCCGGCGGCGACTTCGCCGCCGAGGCCGAACGGCTCGGCGCGGCCACCGCCGAGGTGCACCGCGACCTCGCCGCCGCGTTCGGCGTGACCCAGGCGCCGCCCGAGCTGGTCCGCAGGATCGTCTTCGCGATGCACGAGCAGCTCGACCAGGTCAGCGCCGCCGTCCCGCAGCTGCGCCCCTACGCGCCCGCGATCCGCGAGGTGTTCGACCGGGTCGCCGCCGAGGCCGCCCCGCTGCCGTTCCAGCGCGTGCACGGCGACTACCACCTCGGCCAGGTCCTGCGCACCGACTCCGGGTGGACGCTGCTGGACTTCGAGGGCGAACCGGCCCGCACGCCCGCCGAACGCCGGGCGCCCGCGCACCCGCTGCGCGACGTCGCCGGGATGCTCCGCTCGTTCGAGTACGCGGCGCGGTTCCTGCTGGCGCGGGAGGGCGACCTCCCGCCGCAGGCGGCGGACGCGCTGGAGCTGCGCGCCCAGGCGTGGGCCGAACGGAACCGGGCGGCGTTCTGCGCCGGCTACGCGGCCGCGGGCGGGCCCGACCCCGCGGCGTACGCGACGCTGGTGCGGGCGTTCGAGTTCGACAAGGCCGTCTACGAGATCCGCTACGAGGCGCGCAACCGGCCGTCGTGGCTGCCCGTCCCGCTGCGGTCCCTCGCCCGCCTCGCGGGCTGACCGGGCGGGGACCGCGCCGGCCTCCCCTCCACCGGCCGCACCTCCACGGGCCGCCTCACAGGTCGATGGCGTAGTCGAGGACGACCCGGTCGGCGGGCAGCACGATCTCGCGGCAGACCTCCATGACGCCCGCTCGCGACAGCATGCGGCGGGTGATGCCGAGCACCGGCACCCCGCCCGTCATGTTCAGGGTCTCGGCCTCCTCGGGCGTCGGCATCCGGGACCGGACGGCCTCCTCGACCCGGATCGGCGGGTGCCCGAGGTAGGCCAGCTGCGCGAGCGTCCCGCCGGGCCAGGGCTCGCGGGCCGGGTCCGCGACGGGAGTGTCGCCGACCACGTCCCACGGCAGGTAGTTGACGGAGATCTGCTGAGGCTCCTCGCGGGCGTAGAAGACGAACCTGCGGCGCAGCAGTTCGGTGCCGGACGGCAGCTCGAACAGCGCGCCGAGGTCGTCGTCGGCCCGGACGCGGGAGAACTCCCGCTCCAGCCGGTAGTCCTCCCAGGTGATCTTCTGGTCGCGGGTGAACGTGGTCTGCGGGACCGCCGCCGGCCCGGTCACCGCGCGGTAGCGGTCCATCGCCACGCGCCGGGCCGGCGGGACGACACGGACGAGCGTGCCGCCGCCGCGGCGGGTCTCCACCAGGCCCTCGCCGCGCAGCAGCCCGACGGCCTGCCGCACGACGATCTCCGAGACGCCGTGGCGGTCGCACAGTTCGGCGAGGGTCGGCAGCCGCGTCCCCGGTGGGAGGCTGCCGTCCCGGATCCCTTCTCGCAGGGTGTCGGCGATGCGCAGGTAGGCGGGACGGTCCGGCACCGGCGTCACCTCCCTCTCCTCGGGCGCGCCCCCCGGCCTCATGCCCGCGGCAACGTTCGAACAGCGTTCGGTGCCGCGTTCGATCCTGCTCGCCCCTCCAGTCATCCATACCTTCCAGGCGCTATCCGCGGGGGCACGGTCCGCTTACGGACAGCTTGACACCTCTCAGGCCGAGTAAGACTTTTGTATACAGAAGCGCGGCCTCGGGGAAGGGACGACCTTGATGGGCGACTTCGAGGATCTGAAGGCGGCCATCGAGGGCGAGTTTCCGGGGTGGCAGGTGTGGCGCAGCGACGCGGGGCGCTGGTACGCGACGCGCAGCGGCGACCTCACCGACGCCCAACTCCAGGCGGGATGTGCGATGACGGTGGCCGCGGACGACTCGGAGGGGCTCCGGCGGACGCTGCTCGACCAGACGCGCGGGGAGTCCGGAGACCGGTGACGGGAGGCAGGAGAGTCGGGGCGGCCCGGTCCGCGTGCGGGGGCGGGCCGGGCTGGGACATTCCGGTACGGAAGGTACCTGTGTCGCTGAGGTGACACAGGAATGGAGCCCTGGGCGGTGGGGTCGGGGTCACCCCTGGGGCGAGGTAGACGTGGCCGCACGGTCGGCACATTCGACGCGACCCCACGACGAAGAGTCGTGCCGGCCGTGCGGCCGCAACACCCGCACCGGAACGCCCCGCGCGCGAAAACAGGTCGGCCCGTCATGTGAGAGCGCCGGTTCTCGGGGCAACCTCATGGGGTAAACGGCTCTTTGACGGGAGGCCATGACGCCATGGCACGGGTGACGCGCGCGGAGATCGATCGACTCGTCGGCGGCGACCACCATGATCCGCACGGCGTCCTCGGGGCGCATCCCGGCCGGGACGGGGTGACGGTGCGGGCGTTGCGCCCGCTCGCCGAGAAGGTCGAGGTCGTCCTGCCCAGCGGTGACCGGCATCCGCTCCGGCACTTCCACCAGGGGCTGTTCGCCGGGACGCTACCCGCCGGGACGTCGCTCGCGGGCACGGAGCGGGACCGGGCGCCCCTCGCCGTCCCCGACTACCGGCTCGCCGTCACCTACGGGGACGGGATCGAGACGATCCAGGACGACCCCTACCGGCACCTGCCGACGCTCGGCGAGCTCGACCTGCACCTCATCGGCGAGGGGCGGCACGAGGAGCTGTGGCGCGCGCTCGGCGCCCGCGTCCGCACCTACGCCTCCGCGCTCGGCACCGTCTCCGGGACGGCCTTCGCGGTGTGGGCGCCGACGGCGCGGGGCGTGCGGGTGGTCGGCGACTTCAACCACTGGGACGGCCGCGCGTACCCGATGCGGTCGCTCGGCTCCACCGGCGTCTGGGAGCTGTTCGTCCCGGGCGTCGGCGACGGCACGCGCTACAAGTACGAGATCCTCGGCGCGGACGGCGTGTGGCGCGCCAAGGCCGACCCGATGGCGCAGGCCACCGAGTGTCCGCCCGCGACGGCGTCCCGCGTCTTCACCTCCTCCTACGAGTGGGAGGACGGCGCGTGGATGGACTCGCGCAAGGAGCACGACTGGTTGCACGAACCCATGAGCGCCTACGAGGTGCACCTCGGGTCGTGGCGGCCCGGGCTCGGCTACAGGGAACTGGCCGAGGAACTGACGCAGTACGTCAGCGACATGGGCTTCACGCACGTGGAACTGCTGCCGGTCACCGAGCACCCCTACGGCCCGTCCTGGGGCTACCAGGTGACGTCGTACTACGCGCCCACCGCGCGGTTCGGCGACCCCGACGACTTCCGGTACCTCATCGACCGCCTCCACCAGGCCGGTATCGGCGTCCTCATGGACTGGGTGCCCGCCCACTTCCCCAAGGACGAGTGGGCCCTGGCCCGGTTCGACGGCACCGCCCTCTACGAGCACGACGACCCGAAGCGCGGCGAGCACCCCGACTGGGGGACGCTCGTGTTCAACTTCGGCCGCGCGGAGGTCCGCAACTTCCTGGTGGCGAACGCGTCGTTCTGGCTGGAGGAGTTCCACATCGACGGGCTGCGCGTGGACGCCGTCGCCTCGATGCTGTACCTCGACTACTCGCGCAACGAGGGCGAGTGGACGCCGAACATCTACGGCGGGCGGGAGAACCTGGAGGCCATCTCCTTCCTCCAGGAGATGAACGCGACGGTCTACAAGCGCAACCCCGGCATCGTGACGATCGCGGAGGAGTCGACGGCGTGGCCCGGGGTGTCGCGCCCGACCCATCTCGGCGGGCTCGGCTTCGGGTTCAAGTGGAACATGGGCTGGATGCACGACACGCTCGAATACCTGCGCCACGAGCCGGTGTTCCGGCACTACCACCACAACGAGATCACGTTCTCGCTGGTGTACGCGTTCTCGGAGAACTACGTCCTGCCGCTGTCGCACGACGAGGTCGTCCACGGCAAGGGCTCGCTGCTGAGCAAGATGCCGGGCGACTCCTGGCAGCAGTTCGCCGGGCTGCGGGCGCTGCTCGCCTACATGTGGTCGCATCCCGGCAAGCAGTTGCTGTTCATGGGGCAGGAGTTCGGTCAGGGCGCCGAATGGGCGGAGGAGCGCCCGCTGGACTGGTGGCTGCTCGACAACGCCGCCGAGGGGGCCGACCACCTCGGGCTGCAGAAGCTCGTACGCGACCTGAACCACGCCTACCAGGGCGAGCCCGCGCTGTGGACGCGCGACAGCGACGACGAGGGGTTCCGCTGGATCGACGGCAACGACGCGGGCGGCAACACCCTGTCCTACCTGCGCTACGGGACGGCCCCGGACGGCGGCGAACCGCCCGTCCTTGCGTGCGTCGTCAACTTCGCCGGGAACCCGCACGAGAACTACCGGGTGGGCCTGCCGCACACGGGCCGCTGGCGCGAACTCGTCAACACCGACGCCTACGAGTACGGCGGCAGCGGCGTCGGCAACCTCGGCCGGGTCGAGGCGGAACCGGTGCCGTGGCACGGGCTGCCCGCGTCCGCGGAGTTGCGGGTTCCGCCCCTGGGGGCGGTGTGGCTCGTCCCGGAATAGGGTGACGGGATGCGCCTGCACATCGTCCCCGGTCAGTTCATGGTGGAGCACCTCCCGCACGCGACGTTCCCGGAGGACGACGAGTGGGTCGCGCTCATCCGCGCCCCCGAGGGCCTCACCGTGATCCGGGACGCCTCACCGTTCGCCGAGACGGAACGCTGGGTCGGCTTCTACGGCGACGCGGCCCACGGCCTCGACACGCCCGGCGTCCTCGCCGCGATCGTGGGACCGCTGGCCGAGTCCGGCGTGCCCGTCTTCGTCGCCTCGACGTACCACTCCGACCTCGTCCTCGTCCCAGAGCACCGGTCGAAGGAGGCGGCGGAGGCCCTGCGCGACGCCGGCCACCGCGTCGAGAGCTAGGGACTCACAGCCTGTATCGAAGTGGCTCCGGCCAAACGCGCGAACGCGTGACCTGGCCGGTGGAGCGAAGCCGGAGGCGAGCGGAGCCGGGCAGATCGCGAAGCGATGCCGCGTTCGCCCAGGCCCGGTCACGTAGCGAGCCTCAAGGCGAGCGAAGTGGGCCGGGACTGTGAAAACACAGCCTAAAGGCGTTCGAGCAGCCAGCGGGGGCCGGTGATGGCGGCGCCCGCCTCCTCGCAGCGGGCGCGCAGCTCCCGGTCGGCCGTGACCACCAGGTGGGCCTTGCCGGGGTCGCCCTGCCGGACGAGGTCGACGATCGTGTCGTCGCCGCTTCCGGGCGCGGCCACGACGCGCAGGCCGTCGACCGGCTCGTCGGCGACGCTCCGCGCCGCGCCCTCGACGACGAGGACGACCTCCGGGAAGCAGCGGTCATAGGGGAACAGTCCGCTCGGCAGGCCGTGCACGCCGCCGTCCAGCCGTTTCAGGTCGTCGCGGAGCCGCGCGTTCGCGCCCGCCCTGTCCTTCCACCAGCCGTCGGCGCGGGCGCCCACGACGTTCGCGGCGTCCACGACGAGGACGAGCTGCTGCATCGCGTCGCGCACGCGGGGCCAGCACCGGGCGAAGGGCTCGAAGAGCTTGCGGTCGGTGACCTCTTCCTCGCGCACCCATTCGGCTCTGCGCGTCTCCCGCGACGCGGGCAGCACCGGCGCGCGTTCGGACAGCGAACCCACGATGGAGGTGTAGGACCAGCCGCCGTGGTCCTCGACGATCGTGCCGTGGACGCTGACCGTGCCGGTGTCGAGCGTGCATTCCTCGGACGTCTCGCGCAGCGCGCCGGTGACGACGTCCTCGTGGCTGTGCAAGGCGCCGCCGAACATGCCCCACGTCCCGCCGCCGAGCCCCCACCACGCGCGCTGCTGGAGCAGCACCCACACCTGGCCGGAGGAGTCGCGGTGGTAGGCCAGCAGGCCCGCGGCGCCGAACCGCCCCCAGTGCGTGTGCCCCAGGCCGCAGCTTGCCCAGCCGTCGCCGTCTCCCATGCGTCCGACGAT
Organism: Actinomadura sp. NPDC048955; assembly: GCF_040649435.1. Lineage (NCBI taxonomy): Bacteria > Bacillati > Actinomycetota > Actinomycetes > Streptosporangiales > Thermomonosporaceae > Actinomadura > Actinomadura sp. NPDC048955. Next base: position 236,493 of record NZ_JBEZJI010000008.1, on the reverse strand, counting down.
AGCGCCGCGGACCCGTGACCAAGGGCACAGTGCCCCCACCCGCCTCGCCGAATACCATTCGGAGGTCATCGTGATCAGGGAGAGCGAGTTGAGCGTCGAGGCGACCCCCCATCGGGACGCGGCCGATCTGTGGAACACCCTGTCGGGCGCCGGGCTGATCCAGGCGATGGCGGACGAACGGTTCCCGCAGATCTCCGACATCAACGACTACATCGGGCAGGCGATCGCCTCCGCCGAACCGGGCCGGGTCGAGATCGCGTGGACGCCGGGCGAGCGGCTCTGCAACCCCGGCGGCACCGTGCACGGCGGCTACATCGCGATGATCCTCGACAACGCGGTCTGCCTCGCGGCGAGCAGCACCTGCGAGCACTTCATGCCGATGCTCACGCTCAACCTGAACGTCGACTACCTGCGCGGCGTCCGGGCGGGCGAGACCTACACGGTGACCGGGACGTGCGTGCACCCCGGCGGCACCCGCATGGTCTCCAACGCGGTGGTCGCCGACGGGCGCGGCCGCCCCGTCGCTCAGGCGTCGGCGAGCGTGGTCCCCAACAAGGCGTTCGCGCGCTGACCCGTCCCCGCCCGGAGCGGCCCGCGGCCCGGCCGGGGGCGCGGGAGCGGCGCCCGGCGAACGCATAGGCTGGGGCCATGGTGGATCCCGGCACAGTCGTCAACGTGATCAAACAGGCCCGCGACCGGCGGACGGCCCCGCTGATCCTCGAACTCGACCTCACCGAGGGCATCGTCGAGACCGCGCCGGCCGACCCCCTCTCGGCGCTGCTGGCCATGCGGCGGCCGGGCCTGCGGGACGTCCTGGACGGGCTGCGCCGCGCCCGCTCCGACAGCCGGGTGCGCGCCCTCGTCGTGAAGGTCAGCGGCACCGTCGGGCTGGCCCTCGCCCAGGAGCTGCGCGAGGCCGTGCAGGGGCTGCGGGACGCGGGCAAGCACACCGTCGCCTGGGCCGAGACGTTCGGCGAGGGAGGCCGCGGCACCGTCCCGTTCTACCTGGCCACCGGGTTCGACAAGGTCTACCTGCAGCCCACCGGCGAGGTCGGGCTCACCGGCGTCGCGCTCGAGGAGCCGTTCTTCGCCGGGGCGCTGGAGAAGGCCGGCGTCCGGCCGCGGTTCGCCAAGCGCTACGAGTACAAGACCATGGCGAACACGTTCATGGAGAAGACCTACACGCCCGAGCACGAGGAGTCGTCGCAGCGCCTCGTCACCTCGCTCGGCGAGCAGATCACCGCCGGGATCGCCGCCGCCCGCGGCCTGGCGGAGGAGAAGGTCCGCGAGCTCACCGACCGCGGCCCGCTGCTGGCCGCCGAGGCGCTGGAGGAGGGCCTGGTCGACGGCCTCGCCTACCGCGACGAGATCTACGGCGCCCTGCGCGAGGAGTTCGGCGAGGAGGCGCAGCTGCGCTACGTCTCGCGCTACAACCGCGCGCACGGCCTGGCCGACCGCCTCCCGCAGCCCGGCAGGCAGGACGTCGTGGCGTTCATCAACGGGCAGGGCCCGATCCGGCTCGGCCGCAGCGGCCGCGGCGGCCCGCTCCCGAACTCCGGGCCCGCGATGGGCTCGGACACGATCGGGGCCGCGTTCCGCGCCGCCGTGAAGGACGACCGGGTCAAGGCGATCGTGTTCCGCGTCAACAGCCCGGGCGGCTCCGCCGTCGCCTCCGACTCGATCTGGCGCGAGGTCGTGCTCGCCCGCCGCGCCGGCAAGCCCGTGATCGTCTCGATGGGCAACGTGGCCGCGTCCGGCGGCTACTACGTCGCGATGGCGGCCGACAGGATCGTCGCGCAGCCCGGGACCATCACCGGCTCGATCGGCGTCGTGGTCGGCAAGGCCGTGGTGAACGACCTGCTGGAGCGGGTCGGGGTCGGCCTCGGCTCGGTCGCCGACGGCGACCACGCCCGCATGTTCAGCGCCACCAAGGACTTCAGCGACTCCGAGTGGGAGCGCGTCAACGCCTCCCTCGACAAGATCTACGACGACTTCACCGCGAAGGTCGCCGAGGGCCGCGACCTGTCCCGCGAGCGGGTCCACGAGCTGGCCCGGGGCCGGGTCTGGACGGGCGCGGACGCGCGCGAGCACGGCCTCGTCGACGAGCTCGGCGGCATCGACCTGGCCCTGGACATCGCCCGCAAGAGGGCGGGGATGGCCTCCGACGCGCCGGTCCGGATCTACCCGCACACCTCGCCGCTGGAGCGGCTGCGCCCGCCGGAGTCCAGCGAGGACCGCACCGCCGCGTCCGCGCGCTTCGACGGGTGGGGCTCGCTCGGCGGGCTCGCCGCGCGCCTCGGCCTGCCCTCCGCGGGCCCGCTCACCCTGCCCGGCGCCTGGGAGATCCGCTGAGCGCCGACTTCGTCGAGGCCGTCGCGGGCTTCGCCACCGGCGTGGTCGTGCTGACCGTCCGCGACGGCCGCGACGACCTCGGCACCACGATCACCTCGTTCATGTCGGTGTCGCTGGACCCCCCGATGGTGCTGGCGAGCGTGGCGTCCTCGTCCTACCTCACCGAGGTGCTGCGGCGGCGCCCGCGCTGGGCCGCGACCATCCTGTCCGCGTCCCAGCGCGCCCTGGCCGGGCGGTTCGCCGCCGAGGGACGGCCGGGCGCCCGCATCCTGCTGGCGAGCGAGCCCCACCACCGGGGCGAGCACTCCGGCGCCCTCGTCCCCGACTCGGGCGTCTCGGCGCTGGAGTGCGAGACCCGCCGGGAGGTCGAGGCGGGCGACCACACCCTCTTCGTCGCCGAGGTCGTCTCGACCGACTACGTCAGCGCCGGGCGAGCCCCCCTCGTGAGGGCCGCCCGGCGCTACCTGACCGCCTAGGCTGTGTTTCGAAGCCCCGGCCCACTTCGATACAGGCCCTAGGACTTCGGGAAGCGCTCCAGGAAGCCGCGCAGGTCGTCGGCGTGCTCCTCCTCCTGCGCGAGGATCTGCTCGAAGACGCGCTTGGTGGTCGGGTCGCCGTCGCCGAGCCACTGGATGATCTCGGTGTAGGACGCGATGGCGATCCGCTCCGCCACCAGGTCCTCCTTGAGCATCTCCACGAGGTCGAGGCTGGAGTTGTACTCGGCGTGCGCGCGGGTGGTGAGGGTGTCGGGCGAGAAGTCGGGCTCGCCGCCGAGCTGGACGATCCGCTCGGCCAGCATGTCGGCGTGCTGCTGCTCCTCGGCCGCGTGCTGGAGGAACTCGCTCGCGACGGTCTCGGCGTGGATGCCGGTGGCCGTGTAGTAGTGCCGCTTGTACCGCAGCACGCACACGATCTCCGTGGCCAGGGCCTCGTTGCAGACCTGGATCACGCGCTCGACGTCCGCGCCGTACGCCTCGGTGATCGGGCCTTTATCGATCTCCTGCCGAGCACGCTCGCGCAGGGTCTTGATGTCCGTCAGGAACTCCGCCATCTAGGGGCCTCCACAGTCGACTACAGGAGGCCCTTTACCCGGCGCCCGTGCTTCCACACGGCGTGTGTCAGGGGTACGCCCGGCCGGTATGCGAGGTGGATGTAGGACGGGGCGTCCAGGACGTGGACGTCGGCGCGGGCGCCGGGCGCGAGATGCCCCACGTCGGTGCGGCGCAGGGCGCGGGCACCGCCCGCGGTGGCCGCCCAGACGGCCTCGGCGGGCGTCATGCGCATGTCGCGGACGGCCACGGCGATGCAGAACGCCATGCTGGAGCTGTAGCAGGACCCGGGGTTGCAGTCGGTGGCGAGGGCGACGGTGGCTCCGGCGTCCAGGAGGCGGCGGGCGTCCGGGTAGGGCTGGCGGGTGGAGAACTCGACGCCGGGCAGGAGCGTCGCGACCGTCCGGGACGAGGCCAGCGCGTCCACGTCGGCGTCGCCGAGGAACGTGCAGTGGTCGGCGGACGCGGCCTCCAGCTCGACCGCGAGCCGCACGGCGGGCCCCTGGGTGAGCTGGTTGGCGTGCAGGCGCGGCGCCAGGCCCGCCCTGACGCCCGCGGTGAGGACCTCCCGGGCCTGGTCGGCGTCGAAGGCGCCCTCCTCGCAGAAGACGTCCACCCAGCGGGCGTGCGGGGCGCAGGCGGCGAGCATGTCGGTGGCGGCGAGGCGGGCGTACCCGGCGGCGTCGCCCGCGTACTCGGCGGGGACGACGTGGGCGCCCAGGTAGGTGACCTCGTCGGCGTACTCGGCGGCGATGCGGACGGCGCGCGCCTCCTGGTCGACCGTGAGGCCGTAGCCGGACTTGCACTCCACCGTCGTGACGCCCTGCCGGGCCATCTCGTGCACGAGGCGGCGCACGTTGGCGCGCAGCTCGTCGTCGGACGCGGCGCGGGTGCGCTCGACGGTCGTGCGGATGCCGCCCGCGGCGTACTTCTCGCCGCTCATCCGGGCGGCGAACTCCTCGGCGCGCTCACCGGCGAAGACGAGGTGGGCGTGGGAGTCCACGAAGCCGGGCAGCACCGCCCGCCCGCCGGCGTCGAAGGACTCGTCGGCGGCGGGGGCGGACGAGGACGGGCCCGTCCACGCGACCGCGCCGTCCTCGATCACCAGCGCGGCGTCGCGGACGACGGCCAGGCCGCCGCCCCGGTGGCCGGGTACGGCGGGATCGTTGGTGACCAGCTCTCCGATGTTGGTGATGACCGTGCTCATCGGCGCAGGATCTCACGGGGCGGGGACGGGCCGGTGGTGACGGCGGCGATGGAGCGGGCCAGCGCGGCGGGGACGTCCTCGACCAGCAGGTGCCGGCCGTCGCGGACGACCTGGCGGCCGGAGACGACGACGTGCCGCACGTCGGCCGCGGTGGCGGCGAACACGGCGGCCTCGGCGGCGTGGTCCGGGGCCGCGCCGGCGGTGCGGACCGAGTCGAGGGCGACGGTGACGAGGTCGGCGTAGGCGCCGGGTTCCAGCCGTCCCGCCTCGGGCCAGCCGAGCCCGTGGTGGCCGCCCGACGTGGCGGCGGCGAGCAGCTCCCCCGCCGTCCAGTGGCCGCGGGCGCGGGTGCGGAGCCGCTCGTGCAGCTCGACCGCGCGGGCCTCCTCGAACAGGTCGACGACGGCGTGCTGGTCGGAGCCGAGGCAGATCGGGGAGCCCGCGTCCGCCAGGTCGCGGGCGGGGCCGATGCCGTCGGCGAGGTCCCGCTCGGTGGTCGGGCACATGCACACGCCGGTCATCGTCGCCCCGAGCAGGCCGATGTCCTCATCGGTGAGGTGCGTCGCGTGCACGGCCGTGGTGAGCGCGCCGAGCGCCCCGGCCTCGGCCAGCAGGCGGGCCGGCGTCATGCCGTAGGCGTCCAGGCAGTCGCGGTTCTCGGCGGGCTGCTCGGACAGGTGGACGTGCAGCGGCGCGCGATGCTCGCGCGCCCACGAGGCCACGGCGTGCAGTTGCTCGCGCGGCACGGCCCGGACGGAGTGGATCGCGGCGCCGACGCGGGCGTGGGACCGCCCCGACTTGCCGGTCTGCTCGTGCAGGCCTTCGACGCGCCGCGCCCAGTTCCCGGCGGTGCCGTCCCCGAACCGCAGCTGCGGCCCGGCGAGCGGCCGGCCGATGCCGCCGGTCAGGTAGCAGGTGTCGAGGAGGGTGATGCGGATGCCCGCGTCGGACGCGGCGGCGATCAGCGCCTCGCCCATGGCGTTCGGGTCCCCGTAGGGGGCGCCGCCCGGGCGGTGGTGCAGGTAGTGGAACTCGCCGACGCAGCTGATCCCCGCGAGGGCCATCTCGGCGAACACCGCGGTCGCGAGCGCGCGGTAGGAGTCCGGGTCGAGCCGGTCGGCGACCCGGTACATCTGCTCGCGCCACGTCCAGAACGTCCCGGAGTGCGCCTGGACGCGGGAGCGCAGCGCGCGGTGGAACGCGTGGGAGTGGGCGTTGGCGAGGCCCGGCAGGGTCAGGCCGGGCAGGTGCCGGGCGTCCGGCGGGGCCGGGACGCGGGGGGTGATGCCGGAGATCCGCTCGCCGTCGGCCTCGATGAGCACGTCGGCCGCGACGCCGTCGCCTAGCCAGGCGAACTGGGCATGCCACTGCATGACGGATCCCCTACCCGCGCGCCAGGTCGTCCAGTACGGCGGCGAGGGCCTCGACGCCGGCCAGGCGGTCGGCCGGTTCGGCGAACTCCTCCGGCGCGTGCGACACCCCCGTCGGGTTCCGCACGAACAGCATCGCGGTCGGCAGCCGCGCCGACAGCACGCCCGCGTCGTGGCCCGCGCCCGTCGGCAGGACGGGGACGCCGCCGAGCGCCGCGCCGACGCGGTCGCGCAGCGCCAGGTTGAAGTCGACGATCTCGGTGTAGGACTCCTCGGCGAGGTCGACGCTCACCCGGTGCGGGCGCGCCGCGACCCGCGCGGCCTCGTCCACCTCCAGCACGGTCCGGCGGACGGCGTCGTCGGCGGGGCCGCGGGCGTCCAGCCAGGCGGTGACCGCCGACGGGATCGCGTTGACGCCGTTCGGCTCGACCCGGACCTTCCCGACCGTGGCGACGGTCCCGTTGCGCTCGGCGGCCTCCCGCGCGGCGATGACCATGTGCGCGAACGGCAGCATCGGGTCGCGCCGGTCGGGCAGCCCGGTCGTCCCGGCGTGGTTGCCCTCGCCCGCGAAGTCGAACCGCCACCGGCCGTGCGGCACGATCGCGCTCGCGACGCCGACCGGCTCCTCCAGTGCCCGGCCCTGCTCCACGTGGAGCTCGACGTAGCAGGCGATCCGGCCGAGCAGGTCCTCGTCCGGGCCGATCGCGTGCGGGTCGAGCCCGGCGTTGTGGACGACCTCGGCGAACGTGTGCCCGTCGGCGTCGGTGAGGCCGCGCGCCCGGGCCGGGTCGATCGCCCCGGCCAGCAGCCGGGAGCCCAGGCACGCCACCCCGAACCGGGCGCCCTCCTCCTCGGCGAACGCGCCGATCCCGATCGGCCGCGCCGGCCGGACGCCGCGATCGCGGAGCAGGTCGACCGCCGCGAACGCCGACACGATGCCGAGCGGCCCGTCGAACGCTCCGCCGCCCGGCACGGAGTCGAGATGGCTGCCGGTCAGGACGGCGCCCGTGCGGGACCCGTCCTCCGGATACCACCAGGCGATCATGTTGCCGTTGGGGTCGTGTTCGAGGTCGAGGCCGCGGCGCCGCGCCTCGTCCGCGAACCAGGCGCGGCACTCCAGCTCCGGCGGCGTCCACGCGAACCGGTGGTAGCCGCCGGTCACCGCGTCCCGCCCGACCGGCAGCAGCTCCGCCCACATCTCCTCGAAGCTCATGGCCGCATGGGGATGCGCACCCCGCGCTCGTCGGCGACCTCGGCGGCCCGCTCGTAGCCGGCGTCGACGTGCCGCATGACGCCGGTGCCCGGGTCGTTGGTCAGGACGCGCCGGAGCTTCTCCCCCGCGAGGGCCGTGCCGTCGGCGACGCAGACCTGCCCGGCGTGGATGGAGCGGCCGATGCCGACCCCGCCGCCGTGGTGGACGGACACCCACGTCGCGCCGGAGGAGGTGTTGAGCATCGCGTTCAGCAGCGGCCAGTCGGCGATCGCGTCCGATCCGTCCTTCATGCCCTCGGTCTCCCGGTAGGGGCTGGCGACCGAGCCGCAGTCGAGGTGGTCGCGGCCGAGCACGATCGGCGCGCTGATCTCGCCGCGCGCCACCAGGTCGTTGAACACCTCGCCCGCCCTGTCGCGCTCGCCGTAGCCGAGCCAGCAGATCCGCGACGGCAGACCCTGGAAATGGACCTTCTCCTGCGCCATCCGGATCCACCGGGTCAGCGGCTCGTTGTCGGGGAACAGGTCGAGGATCGCCTGGTCGGTGCGGGCGATGTCCTTCGGGTCGCCCGACAGCGCCGCCCACCGGAACGGCCCCTTGCCCTCGCAGAACAGCGGCCGGATGTAGGCGGGCACGAACCCGGGGAACTCGAACGCGCGCGCGTAGCCGGCGAGCTGCGCCTCGCCCCGGATGGAGTTGCCGTAGTCGAACACCTCGGCGCCCGCGTCCTGGAACCCGACCATCGCCTCGACGTGGACGGCCATGGAGGCGCGGGCCTTGGCGATGAACCCGTCGCGGTCCTTGTCGCGCTCGGCGGCCATGTCCTCGAACGCGACGCCCTGCGGCAGGTACGCCAGCGGGTCGTGGGCGCTGGTCTGGTCGGTGACGATGTCGATCGGGGCGCCGCGGCGCAGCAGTTCCGGGACGATGTCGGCGGCGTTGCCCAGGACCGCGATCGACAGCGGCCGGCGCTCGGCCCTGGCCTCCTCGGCGAGCCGCAGTGCCTCGTCCAGCGAACCGGCCCGCACGTCGCAGTAGCGGTGCGCGACCCGGCGCTCGATCCGGGACGGGTCGCACTCGACGCAGATCGCGACGCCGCCGTTCATCGTGACGGCGAGGGGCTGCGCGCCGCCCATCCCGCCGAGCCCGGCGGTCAGCGTGATCGTGCCGGCGAGGGTGCCGCCGAACCGCTTCTCGGCGACGGCGGCGAACGTCTCGTAGGTGCCCTGCAGGATCCCCTGCGTCCCGATGTAGATCCACGATCCGGCGGTCATCTGGCCGAACATCGTCAGGCCGAGCGACTCCAGGCGGCGGAACTCCTCCCACGTCCCCCACTGCGGGACGAGGTTGGAGTTCGCGATGAGCACGCGCGGCGCCCACTCGTGCGTCTGGAAGATCCCGACCGGCTTGCCGGACTGGACGAGCAGCGTCTCGTCCCCCTCCAGGTCGGACAGCGACCGGATGATGCCGTCGAAGGCGTCCCAGTTCCGGGCCGCCTTCCCGGACCCGCCGTAGACGACCAGCTCGTCCGGGTGCTCGGCGACCTCGGGGTCGAGGTTGTTCTGGATCATGCGCAGGGCGGCCTCCTGCGGCCACCCCTTGGCGGCGGTCAGCGAGGTGCCGCGCGGCGCGCGGACGGGACGGGGACCGGACATCTGGGACTCCTTCAGGAGAGCGGGCCGGTGACGGCCTCGGCGGCGGCGACGAGCGAGCCGTCCCGGACCAGTGCGGTCGCGGCGGCGATCTCGGGGGCGAGGTAGCGGTCCGGGCCGGGCGGCGGCACGGCCTCGCGGAGCCTGGAGACCACGGCGGCGGTCGCCGGGCCGGGGAGCAGCGGGGTGCGCAGTTCCAGCGCCCGCGCGGCGGTGAGGATCTCGACGGCGACCACCTGGGCGAGGCCGTCCACCGCGCGGCGCAGCTTGCGGGCCGCGCTCCATCCCATCGAGACGTGGTCCTCCTGCATGGCCGAGCTCGGGATCGAGTCGGCGCTCGCGGGCACGGCGAGGCGCTTCAGCTCCGACACGATCGCGGCCTGCGTGTACTGGGCGATCATGTGGCCGGAGTCGACGCCCGGGTCGTCGGCGAGGAAGGCGGGCAGCCCCGCGGAGCGCCCCCTGTCGAGCATCCGGTCGGTGCGGCGCTCGGACATCGAGGCGACGTCGGCCGCGGGCACGGCGAGGAAGTCCAGCACGTAGGCGACCGGGGCGCCGTGGAAGTTGCCGTTCGACTCGACCCGCCCGTCCGGCAGGACGACCGGGTTGTCCACGGCGGACGCCAGCTCCCGTCCCGCGACCAGTTCGGCGTGCGCGAGCGTGTCGCGGGCGGCGCCGTTGACCTGCGGGGCGCAGCGCAGCGAGTAGGCGTCCTGCACGCGGGTGCAGTCGGGCCCCCGGTGCGACTCCATGATCTGCGAGTCGGCCAGCAGCGCCCGCAGGTTCGCGGCCGACGCGGCCTGGCCGGGGTGGGGCCGCAGGTCCTGCAGGTCGGCGGCGAAGACGCGGTCGGTGCCGAGCAGCGCCTCGACGCTCATCGCGGCGGCGACGTCGGCGGCGGTGAGCAGCCGGCGCAGGTCGCTGATGGCCAGGACGAGCATGCCGAGCATCCCGTCCGTGCCGTTCAGCAGGGCGAGCCCCTCCTTGGCGCCGAGCTTCACCGGCGTGATGCCCGCGTCACGCAGGGCGTCGGCCGCCGGCCTCAGCTCACCGGCGGCGTCCCGGACCGACCCCTCGCCGATCAGCGCGAGGGCCACGTGGGCGAGCGGCGCGAGGTCGCCGGAGCAGCCGAGGCTCCCGTACTCGAAGACCTGCGGGGTGATGCCCGCGTTGAGCAGCCCGGCCAGGGTCCGGGCGGTGACGGGCTGGACGCCGGTCCGGCCGGTGGCGAGCGTCCGCAGCCGGAGCAGCATCAGCGCCCGGACGACCTCCCGCTCGACCTCGGCACCCGACCCCGCCGCGTGCGACCGGACGATGTTCAGCTGGAGCTGCGCCCGGAGCTCGGGCGCGATGTGCCGGGTGGCGAGGGCCCCGAAGCCGGTCGAGACGCCGTAGACCGGCGTCGGGCGCGCCGACAGCTCCTCGATGTGGGCCCGCGCCTCACCGATCAGCTTCAGCGCCCCGTCCGTCAGCGCGACCCTGGCACCGTCCCTCGCCACCGCCACGATCTGCTCGAACGCCAGCGGTTCCGGCCCGACCTCGACCCCTGCGTCCCCCATACCCAAACCCATACCCACCATTGGAGCGCGTCCGGGGCCGCGCCCCCAGCCCCGGACGGCGCTCTGTGTCTCGTATACGAGACAATCGGAGCATGAGCCAGGTCCCCGCCGCCCGCCGCGCCCTCGCGGTGCTGCGCCTGCTGGCGGGCGCGCCCGGCCCGCTGCCCGCCTCGGCGATCGCCCGCTCCCTCGCCCTCCCCCGCTCCAGCGCCTACCACCTGCTGACCGCGATGGCCGAGGACGGCTTCGTCACCTACATCCCCGAGGAGCGCCGCTGGGGCCTCGGCGTCGCCGCCTTCGAGATCGGCTCCGCCTACCTGCGCCACGAGCCCCTGGAACGCCTCGCCCGCCCCCTCCTGCGCCGCCTGGTCGACCGCGTCGGCGAGATCGCTCAGCTCGGCGTCCTGCACGGCGCCGAGACCCTCTACCTGCTGAAGGAGCAGCCGCCCCGGCACGCCGCCCTGGTCACCGACGTGGGCGTCCGGATGCCCGCCCAGCTCACCGCGAGCGGCCGCTCGATCCTGGCGTACCTGCCGCCCGCGCAGGTCAGGGCCCTGTTCCCGGGCCGCTTCGTGGACCGCACCGGCCGGGGTCCCGCCACCCTGCGCGACCTGCGCCGCACCCTCGCCGAGGACGCGCGCCGGGGCTGGGCGGTCGAGGACGGCCACGTCACCGAGGGCTTCGCGAGCATCGCCGCCTGCGCCTTCGACCACACCGGCCGCCCCACCGCCGCGATCACGGTGACGTTCCGCCGCGAGGACCACGCGGAGGAGACGTGGCCCGCCCTGGCGCACCAGGTGCGCGCCACGGCCGCCGCCCTCACCACCCGGCTCACCGGCCGCCCTCCGGCCTGACGCCGAAGCGGTCCGCGACCAGCCGGTCGGCCCAGAGGCGCAGCGCGTCCTCCACGGGCGGGTGGCTCAGCCCGGCCTCCTTGGCCAGCGCGTCGGCCGACGACGTGTCGTACCGGTCCTCGGACAGGAAGGACAGCGTCTCGGGCTCGACCCCGGTGAGCGCGCGCGGCAGGCGCCGCACGAGCCCGACCGGCACCGTCACCCGGGGCGGACGGACGCCGAGGTGCCGCGCCAGGAGCCCGACCAGCTCGGGCAGGGGCGGCGTGGCATCGTCCAGGACCCGGTGGGCGCGGTAGGCCCCCTCGTCGTACTCGGGCACGGCCGCCATGAAACGGGCCAGGTGATCGACGGTGACCACGGGCACGAACGTGCGCCGCGACCCGGCCAGGGCGGGCAGGCGCCCGGCCCACAGATCCCGCACCATCTCGGCGAGCCCGATGTACTGCCCGGCCTCCCCGGTGACCGAGTGCCCGATCACGGTCGCGGGATGCACCGCGGTGAGGGGCGCCCCCGTCTCCGCCGCGACCGCGCGCACCGCCGCGTCCCCTTCGAGCTTGGACGCCTCATACGCGCCCAGGCGCCGGTAGAGCACGTCGAGTTCCTTCGCGGGCACCGGGTAGGCGAGCCTCCCGTCGGAGGCGACGCGATAACCGGAGACGTGGACCAGGCGCCGGAGCCGCGGACGCGCGGCCGCCCACCGCGCCACGTTCACGGCACCGTCGACGTTCGCCCGCCGCGCCTCCTCCCGGCCCAGCCCGAACCGGAACAGGGCGGCGGCGTTGAAGACGTCCCGCACGGCCTCCAGCCGCTCGCGGTCCTCCTCGTCCAGGCCCAGGCCCGGCCGCGTGATGTCGGCGCCGACGACCAGCAGCCCCTGATCGTCGACGCCGTGCTCGCGCAGCCATCCCCGCAGCTCGCCACCGCGCCCGGCGCCGCCCCGGACGGCCACGGCGACCGCCCGCCCCCGTCCCAGCAGTTCCGCCGTCAGCCACCGGCCGACGAACCCCGTCGCCCCGACCACCAGGGCACCGCCGGCCCCGCTCTCCCTGAACGTCATGAAGAGAAACTAGACCGGTCTACCTATTTTGTCGAGCGCGTGTCAGCGCCTCTTCGCCCTTCTGCCACTGCAGGTCGCCCTGCTACCCGAGGGTGGCGTTGACGCTTCCCACCGTGGCGCCGAGCGAGACGGTGACCGCAGGCCCGATCCTGAAGGTGTTGGAGGCGTCTTCGCCGCGACACAGGTGGCCGGCCTGGCCTCCCCGCCGCCGGACGCCACCGTGGTCCCCACCACGGCCGCCGTGCCCAGAACGGCCACACCGGCCAGCGCCACCCCTGCCTTCTTCATTCGGGAATTCCCCTCTGTGACCCGATCCGTCCCTTGGACCGCACGAGCCATTCTTCGAAGAATTCCGCCCCGGAATCAGGGCCCTAGGACCCCAACCCCCCACCCCCGGGCCCTACCCGGCGGGTCCAGTCGGCGCGGAGGAGTTCGTACTCGACCTCGCCGTGTTCGGTGCCGGGAATGGGGTCGTCCCAGTGCTGGTGGAAGGTGCGCAGGTAGGTCAGGCCGGACTTCTCCATGACGCGGCGGGAGGCGGCGTTGACGGCCATGGTCTGGGCGAAGACGCGGTGGACCCCGAGGTCGGTGAACGCCTTGGCGATCAGGGCGCGGGACGCCTCGGTGGCGTATCCCCGGCCCCAGCTGGCCGCGCGCAGGCAGTAGCCGAGTTCGGCCTGCCGGAGGTCGTGGCCACCGCCCGGTTCGAGGGCGAACCAGCCGATGAAGTCGCCGCTGGAGAGCTCGACCGCGGCCCAGCGGCCGAGCGGGCCCTGCTCGTACCAGGCGAGGATCTTGGCGAGGGTCTGGTCCCTCAGATGGGCGCGCGGGGTGGGCCTGCCGCCGGTGAGGAAACGCACGACCTCCGGGTCACCGTGGAGCCGGACCAGATCGTCCAGGTCGTCCTCGGTGAAACGCCGCAGCAGCAGGCGGTCGGTGGTGAGAAATACCCGCACGGAGCCGAGCCCTCCAGATGGCCGTACGAGCCAGTGTAGAGCGACGCCGTCAACGCGGCCCTAGCGGCGGGTGAGGGCGGCGAGTATGCGGTCGGCGGCTGTCCTGCCCCCGTACCAGAGGCTGGAACGGTCCTTTTGGCGTGAATGCCGCTAATGATCGAAATCATCCGGGTTCGTCCCTACAATCACATCGGATACCCGGACAGGGAGGTCCGTCCGTGAGCGGTGAGCACCATCCGGAATGGTTGGTCGATTCCGAGACGCCCAGCGTCGCCCGGATGTACGACTACTACCTCGGCGGCAAGGACAACTTCGCGGCGGACCGCGAGGCGGCCGACCAGGTGGTGGCCGCGATGCCCAACGTGCTGGAGTTCACCCGCGCCAACCGCGGGCTGCTCTCGCGGGCCGTGACGATGATGGCCGACCGCGGCATCCGGCAGTTCCTCGACATCGGCTCCGGGCTTCCGACGCAGGAGAACGTGCACCAGGTGGCCCAGCGCGCGGCCCCCGGATCGACCGTCATCTACGTCGACAACGACCCGATCGTGCTCACGCACGCGCGGGCGCTGCTGGCCGACAACCCGCTGACGACGGTCATCCAGGCCGACTTACGCGAGCCGGAGAGCATCCTGGACGACCCCGAGGTGAAGGCCCGGATCGACTTCGACCGGCCGGTGGGCCTGCTGCTCCTGGCGATCCTGCACTTCATCCCGGACGAGGCGCGCCCGGCGGAGATCGTCGCGAGGCTCCGCGCGCCGCTGGCCCCCGGCAGCTGCCTGGCCATCACGCACGGCCACCGGGGCGAGGTCACCACGCAGGTCGAGGAGCAGGTCCGGGGCGCCTACGGCAGGACGGGGGCGGGCGACATCATTCCGCGCGGGATCGACGAGGTCATGACGTTCTTCGAAGGCACCGAACTGGTCGGCCCCGGTCTGGTCCAGGTGGCCGACTGGCGGGCGGACGCCGAGCCGTCCCAGCCCGACATGTCGCGGCCGGGGTTCCTCGCCGGCGTCGGGAGGGTGATCTGATGCTGCCGACACACCTGCTGTTCGGCCGGGCGTTCAGCGAGGACCCGTACGCCGTGTACGCCGAACTGCGGGCGGCGGGGCCCGTCCATCCGATCGACTTCCCGCCCGGCGCCGCCGCCTTCCTAGTGGTCGACCACGAGCACGGCCGCGCGGCGCTGAGCGACCCGCGCCTGTCCAAGGACACCGCGTTCAGCGCCGTGCCGGTGAACCCCGAGCTCTTCTTCGGCGGCACGATGCTCGGGATGGACCCGCCCGACCACACCCGGATGCGCGGGCTGGTGGCCAAGGCGTTCACCGCCCGGCGGGTGGAGCGGCTGCGCCCCCGCGTCGAGGAGATCGCCGGCGGGCTGCTGGACGGCATCGCGGACCGCGGCGAGGCCGACCTGATCGAGGACTTCGCCGTCCCGCTGCCGATCCGGGTCATCTGCGAGCTGCTCGGCGTCCCGGCGCGCGACCGGGCCCGGTTCCGCGAGTGGACGGCCGTGCTGACCGTGCCGGCCCTGACCGCCGAGGCCCGCGAGCGCCGCCGCGAGGCGGCCCGGGCGTTCAACGGCTACCTGCTCGACGTCATCGCCGAGCGGCGGGACGAGCCCCGCGACGACCTGGTCAGCGGCCTGATCACCGCCCGCGACGGGGACGCCGCCCTCACCGAGGCGGAGATGCTCGGCACCGTCGCGCTGCTGCTCATCGCCGGGCACGAGACCACCGTCAACCTCATCGGCAACGGGATGCTCGCCCTGCTCCAGGCGCCCGGCCAGCTCGAACTGCTCCGGTCGCGGCCCGAGCTGGTGCCGTCCGCGGTCGAGGAGCTGCTGCGGTTCGACGGCCCGGTCGAACGGGCGAGCCAGCGCATCGCCCTGGAGGACATGGAGATCGCCGGGACGCCGATCCCCAAGGGCGCCTGGGTGCACGTCTCACTCGGCGCCGCGGACCGGGACCCCGCGGTCTTCGAGGCCCCCGACACGCTGGACGTGACCAGGGCCGCCAAGGGGCACGTCGCCTTCGGCCACGGCCCGCACTTCTGCCTCGGCGCCCCGCTGGCCAGGCTGGAGGGGCAGATCGCCATCGGCGGCCTGCTGGACCGCTTCCCCGATCTCGCCCTCGCCGTCCCGGCCGACGAGCTGCGCCACCACCGCACCGGCTCGATCGTCCGCGGCCTGGTCTCGCTCCCCGTCCGGGTCTGACCGCCGCACGCGTGCCCAAGCGGCATGTCCGGATCGCAGACCGCGATCTATGCTCGGAGCGGTGGCAGGACGGGCGGGTGGTGACATGGCGACGCTGCGCCGCCGATGGTTCTGGCCGGTGATCGCTGCCGCGGCGATCCTGCTCGTCTCCGGGTTCGTGCTGGTCGAGCCCAGGGCGGCCGGGGACGCGTCCGTGCGGGTCATGACGTACAACCTGCGGGGCGTGAACGATCCGCCTCCGCGCGACTGGAGGACCCGGCTGCCGCTGGTCAGGCGCCTGCTGCGCGAGCACGACCCGGATCTGCTCGGGGTGCAGGAGGCCCGCTGGCACCAGGTGCGGGATCTCGCCCGGACGCTGCCGGAGTACCGCTGGATCGGGCTCGGCAGCCAGGGCGGCACCCGCGACCAGTTCCTGGCGATCTTCTACCGGGAGCGGCGGTTCGAGGTGCTGGACTTCGACCACTTCTGGCTGTCCGACACGCCCTCCGTGATCGGCTCGGCCACCTGGGGCAACCGGTACGTCCGGATGGTGACGTGGGCGAAGTTCCGCGACCGCCGCACCGGGACGGTCTTCTACCAGGCCAACACGCACCTGGACAACCTGTCGGCGGGCTCGCGGGTGAAGAGCGCCCGGCTCATCCTCGACCGCGTCCGCGGCTTCCAGGCGGGGGCGCCGGTCGTTCTCACCGGCGACTTCAACGACACGGCCGGGGCGTCCCCGGCGTACGCGATCCTCACCGGGCCGGGCGCCCTGCGCGACACCTGGACGGCCGGCCGGCACGGGCCCCAGTACCGCACCGAGAACCACTGGGAGCCCCCGGAACCGGGCGGCAGGCGGATCGACTGGATCCTCGTGCGGGGCCGGATCAGGACGGTGTGGGCCGAGATCGACCCGTACCGCGCGGGCGGCGTCCACCCGTCCGACCACGACCCCGTGATCGCCCGCCTGGCCTTCCGGAGATGAGCCGCCCGGGACGGCGAACGGCCGAGCCCCAGGCGGGACTCGGCCGTCGGCGGCGTGCGGGGGTTACGCGAGGCCGGACTTCTTCAGCCACTCCTCGGCGACCTTCTCCTGGTCGTCCTTGTCGATGGCGACGCGCTTCATCATGTCCAGGAGGTCCTGGGTGGTGAGCTTCGCGGAGACGCCGTTCAGCGCCGCCCGGGCCTTCTCGTCCACCGCCTTCGTGTTGACCAGCGGCGTGACGTTCTGGGCGGAGAAGACGTTCTCCGGGTCCTCCAGGACGACGAGCTTGTTCTGCTGGATCGTCGGGTCGGTGGTGAACAGGTCGGCGGCCTGGACCTTGTTCTCGGTGAGCAGCTTCACCAGGGTGGCCTGGGCGCCGGCGTCGAACGGCTGGAACTTCTTGAACTTCAGGCCGTAGGACTTCTCGAGGCCGACGAGGCCCTGCTGGCGGGTCTTGAACTCCGAGGGACCGGCGATCACGAGGTCCTTGGCGACCGGCTTGAGGTCGGCGATCGACTTCAGGCTGTACTTGGCGGCCGTCTGCGGGTTGACGGTGACGGAGTCCTTGTCCTCGGCCTTCGCGGAGTCCAGGATCTCGACGCCGGCGGGCAGCTTGGCCTTGAGCGCGGCGTTGATCTCCTCGGTGGTGGCGGCCGTGCTGGTCTTGTCGACCGAGGTGGTGAGCAGGGCGCCGTTGTACTCGGGCATCACGCTGATGCCGCCCTTGACGACCTGGTCGTAGTAGATCTCGCGGGCGCCGATGTTGAACTTGCGGGTGACCTTGACGCCCTTGGCCTCCAGCGCCTGCGCGTACAGCTCGCCGAGGAGGTTGCTCTCGGGGAAGTTCGCGCCGCCGACGGTGACGGTGCCGTTCCCGCCGCCTCCGGAGAGCGGGTTGCTGTCGTCTCCGGAGTCGCCGCTCCCGCAGGCGGACAGCGACAGGGCGGCCACGAGGCCGACGACCGCGCCCCTGATGAGTTTGTTCATGGTGCTCTTCCTTCGGTGTCAGGAGGATCGGGCGGAGCCGAGCAGGCCCGGTGAGACGAGGAGGCGGCGCAGTGCCGCGAAGGCCGCCTGGACGATCAGCGCGAGCAGCACCACCAGGACGGTGCCCCCGACGACGAGCTGGTAGTCGTTGCGTGCCAGGCCGTCGATGATGTAGCGGCCGAGGCCGCCGAATCCGGGGTAGGCGGCGATGGTGGCGGTGGCGACGACCTGGATCGCGGACGTGCGCAGCCCCAGCAGGATGAGGGGCAGCGCCATCGGCAGCTCGACCCGCCACAGTACGCCCCAGCCGGTCATGCCCATGCCGCTGGCCGCGTCCCTGGCGTCGGCGTCGACGCCGCGGACGCCCTCGAAGGTGTTGACCAGGATCGGCGGGACGGCGAGGGCGACGAGCGCGACGAGCACCGGCGTGATGCTGTACTCGATCACCACGACGATCAGCACCAGGCCGAAGGTGGGGACGGCGCGGGCGACGTTCGCCAGGCTGATCGCGAGGAACCCGCCCCGGCCGGTGTGCCCGACGAGCAGCCCGAGCGCGAGCCCGATGACCGCGGCGCACACCAGCGCCACGCCGCTGTAGTAGACGTGCTGGAGCAGGCGGTGCGGGATGCCGTCGCCGCCGTGCCACTGCGAGGACGTGGTCAGCCACGTCCAGAACAGGTCGATCTGGTTCCACAGCTCGTTCATGAGGTCATCCGGGCTCGGGCCCACGGGGTGAGCAGGCGTTGGACGGTGACCAGGATCGCGTCGGTGACCAGGGCCAGCAGGACGATCAGGACGGTGGCGGCCACGATCTGCGTCTGGAACTGGAGCTGGTAGCCCCGGATGATGTCGTAGCCTAGGCCGCCCTGCCCGATCAGCTGGCCGACGGCGACGAGGCTGATGGAGGAGACGGCGGCGACGCGCGTCCCGGCGATGACGATGGGCACGGCGATCGGCAGCTCCACCTGGAGCAGGCGCCGCAGCGGGCCGAAGCCCATCGCGGTGGCCGCCTGCCGGACGGGTTCGGACACCGACGCCAGCCCGTCCACCACGTTCGGGACGAGCACCGACAGGCTGTACAGCGTCAGCGGGATCATGACCGTGGCCGCGGTCAGGCCGGTGTACTGGATGAAGACCATGAACAGCGCGAGCGACGGGATCGCGTAGAAGACGTTCGAGACCGTCAGCGCCGGCGGGTAGAGCCAGCCCCAGCGGCGGCACAGCATGCCGACCGGCAGCGAGATGATCAGGCCGAACAGCACCGGCAGCAGCGCGAGCCGCAGGTGGATGAGGGCGTGCTCGGTCAGCGTGTCGGTGTGCTCGCCGATCCAGCCCCAGTCGATGTCCATCAGCCGGCGCCTCCGGCGTCGGCCTCCTCGGCATCGCCGGGCTCCTCGGGCGCGGCGGGGGGCGCGGCGGGCGCGGCATGGCCGTCGTCGCGGCCGTGGGTGGGGACGGCCAGCAGGTCGGTCCCGCTCGCGGTGCCGACGACCGCGCCGGTCTCGTCGACGCCGACCGCCAGCCCGGACGGGGACAGCACGGCCGCGTCCAGCGCGGTCCGCACGGAGTCGCCCCCGACCTGGAACGTCGGGCCGACCGGGCTGAGCCTGGCCTTACCGAGCGGGCCGGTCACCTCGGGCGGACGGGCCCAGCCGAGGGGGCGCCGGTCGTCGTCGACGACGAGCACCCACTCCGCGCCGGCCGCGTCCGCCGCGTCGGCGGTCGCCGTGCGGACGGTGTCGGAGCTCAGCCGCAGGCCGCCCGTCTCGGCGAAGGAGAGGGTGCGGATGCCGCGGTTCTGGCCGATGAACCCGGCGACGAAGTCGTCGGCCGGGTGGGCGAGGAGGTTCTCGGGGCTGTCGATCTGGACGAGCCTGCCGCCGGTCTGGAACACCGCGATCCGGTCGCCGAGCTTGATGGCCTCGTCGATGTCGTGGGTGACGAAAACGATCGTCTTGTGCAGTTCCTCCTGGAGGCGGAGGAACTCGTCCTGCAGTTCGGCGCGGACGACGGGGTCGACGGCGCTGAACGGCTCGTCCATCAGCATGATCGGCGGGTCGGCGGCGAGGGCCCGCGCGACGCCGACGCGCTGCTGCTGGCCGCCCGACAGCTGGAACGGGTACCGCTTGCCCATCGCGGGGTCGAGCCCGACCCGCTCCATCAGCTCCAGCGCCCGGTCCCGGGCCTTCTTCTTGTTCCAGGAGAGCAGGTACGGGACGGTGGCGATGTTGTCGAGGATGGTGCGGTGCGGGAAGAGCCCGGCGTGCTGGATCACGTAGCCGATGCCGCGCCGCAGCTCGGCGGGCTTGCGCTCGCGGACGTCCTTGCCGTCGATCAGCACGCGGCCGGACGTCGGCTCGACCATCCGGTTGATGGTCCGCAGCGCGGTGGTCTTGCCGCCGCCGGAGGTGCCGACGAACACGGTGATGCGGCCCGTCTGGCATTCGAGGCTCACGTCGTCGAGCGCGACGGTGCCCCCCGGATAGCGTTTGGTGACGCCCTCAAAGGTGATCAACGAATCACGTCCTCGCCGGGCGTCCCGCGCGACGCCGATGATCGAATTCCTGCTGTGAACCAACCGTAACCAATGGATACCGTCATCTCAGTGTCCCAGCATGTCCGGAACGACAAGCATGAAAGCATATCTACCGGTAATGCAGGGAAAGTAGCGTGTCGCCGTGGAGAACAGCCGAATCGTTATCGACGGGACTTTGCTCACATGCGCTCAGGTGGCGCGCGCCGCCCGGGAGGATGTGACGGTCGCCATAGCCGCCGCCGGTGTGGAGCGGGCGCGCGACGCCTGGCGGGTCGTCCGCGAGGTCACCGAGGCGCAGCCCGTGTACGGGCGGACGACGGGGGTCGGCGCCAACCGCGTCGTGGACGTCGAGTGGGAGGACTCCGACGCCCACGGCCTGCGGCTGCTGCGCAGCCACGCGGCCGGGGCCGGGCCGCTGGTCGCGCCGGAGATCGTCCGGGCGATGCTGGCCGTCCGGCTGAACCAGATCGCGGCGGGCGGATCGGGCGTGGAGCCGGGCGTGCTGCAGGCGCTGGCGGACGTGCTCAACCTGGGCCTGCTCCCCCCGGTGCCGGTGTACGGGGCGATCGGCACCGGCGACCTGACGGCGCTGGCCTCGACCGCGCTGTGCCTGCTCGGTGAGCGGGCGTGGCTTCCGGGCCCGGACGGCGGGCCGGAGCGCGGCCCGGGCTACCGGCTGCGGTCCGCCGACGCGCTGGCGTTCATCAGCTCCAACGCCGCCACGCTCGGCGAGGCGGCGCTCGCGGTCGCCGACCTGCGGGCGGCGCTGCGCGCCTCGACCGTCGTGGCGGCGCTG
The DNA here is from genome assembly GCF_040649435.1 of Actinomadura sp. NPDC048955. Classification (NCBI taxonomy): domain Bacteria; kingdom Bacillati; phylum Actinomycetota; class Actinomycetes; order Streptosporangiales; family Thermomonosporaceae; genus Actinomadura; species Actinomadura sp. NPDC048955. The sequence continues at coordinate 215,732 of NZ_JBEZJI010000008.1, read as the reverse complement.
TCGCACTTCGCCGTCCGGGGCTCGGAGGAGCCGTTCGCGCAGCCGGTGCAGGACGCGTGCCCCCATCCGGGCCAGCAGCAGGCCGCGGCGGCGATGCGCGGGCTGCTCGCCTTCGACCGGACGCCGCCGATGCGCATCCAGGACCCCTACGGCTACCGGGCGTTCCCGCAGGTGCACGGCCCCGCGCTGGAGGCGGCCGGGTACGCCGAGCAGGTCGTCACGCGGGAGATCAACGCCGCCTCCGAGAACCCGCTGGTGGACGTCCCCGGGCGGACGGTCTGGCACAACGGCAACTTCCACACCGCCTACGTCGGGCTCGCCCTGGACGCGGCCCGCGCCGCCCTGTTCCAGACGATGGCGCTGGCCGCCGCCCGCCTCGGCACGCTCGCCGAGCCGTCGTTCACCGGCCTCTACCCGTTCCAGGGCGAGACGGAGGCCTCGTCCGGGATCATGATCCTGGAGTACGTGGCCCACTCGTGCCTGGCCGACGTGCGGCGCCTCGCCACCCCCGCGGCGCTGGGCAGCGCGGTGCTGTCGCGCGGCGTCGAGGAGCACGCGGGCTTCTCGACGCAGTCGGCGCGGGCGACCACCGACGCGGTCGCCGCCTACCGGCTCGGGCTCGGCTGCGAACTGGTGGCCGCCGTCCGCGCGCTGCGGATGCAGGGCCGGGCGCCCTCCGGCGGGCCGCTGCGCTCGGCGTGGGACATGGCGGGCGCCGTCCTCGACCCGCGGATCGAGGACCGGCCGCTGGACGCCGACATCGCCGCCGCCGCGGACCTCCTGCCGCACCTGGACCGGCTCCACCCCTGACCCTCAGCCCGCCGGCGCCGTCTCGCCGGTCGAGGCGCGGACGCGCAGCGACGGCTCGCGGACGACGCGGCGCTTGCGCGGCTTGCCGTCGATGACGTCCACGACGAGGCGGACGGCAGAGTGGACGATGCCGTCGATGTCCCACTCGACGCTGGTGAGCGGCGGGGACAGCAGCGCCGACATCGGATGGTTGTCGTAGCCGCAGACGGCCACGTCGCCGGGGACGGCGAGGCCCAGCTCGCGGGTGGCGGCGTAGACGCCGTAGGCGATGGAGTCGGCGAAGCAGAAGACGGCCGTGGGCCGGCCGGGGCCGCCGAGCACCCGCAGCGCGACCTCGGTGGACTCGGCCAGGGACTGCGGCACGACCACGACGTCCACGCTCAGGCCGAGCCGCTCGGCCTCGGCGTTGACGTACACGTCGGCCGGGCGGTCCGGCGTGCTGGCGAGGGTGGGGGTGAACACGGTGAGGCGCTCGTGCCCGAGGGCCCGCAGGTGCTCCAGCGCGAGCGTCACGCCCCGCCGGTTGTCGAAGACGACCTCGCCCTGCGCCTGGCCGCCGTGCAGGGCGTCGCCGATGGACACGACGGGGATCGCGGCCGCCAGCTCCGACCACAGCGCGGCGGACGGGTCGAGCGGCTGGACGATCAGGCCGTCCACCCGCTGGTCGCGCAGCCGCCGGGCGAGGGCCAGCTCGCGTTCGGGGTCGCCGCCGGCGTCCACGATCAGGGCGTAGCGGCCGCGGGCGAGCAGCGCCCGCCCGATGCCGACCGCGAGGGACTGCTGCCAGTAGTCCTCCAGCGAGCCGCACAGCAGGCCGACCTGGTCGGTGCGGCCGCTGGCCAGCGCCCGCGCGATCGGGTGGGCCTCGTAGCCGAGCTCGCGCGCCGCGGCGCGGACGCGCTCCTGCGTCTCCTCGGAGGTCTGGATGCCGCGCAGCGCGTATGAGACGGCCGCCGGCGACAGCCCCGTCGCCTGCGCCACTTCCCGGATGGTCGCGCGCTTGCGCTTTTCCGACATCCCTCCAACCCTAGAGGCCGCCACCGACAGAGCACGGCACCCGCCCTTGACGAATTCGCCACTGAAGCGGTTCACTGAAACGGTTAACTGATGCGGTTCAGAAGCCTTGGCCTGGCGGTTCGCGGCCGGTCCCGGGCTTAACGGACCGTACCCACCGACGGTTTCGGAGAGGAGCGAACCCCGTGTCTTCCGAGGTCCTGCCCCGTCCCAGCGGACTGGGGCACCTGCCCGGCCGCCCCCTCGACAAGCGGGAACTGCGGGAACTGGTCGACGACCTGGCCGCGCGGCCCGGCGTGTGGCGACCGCACGTCGCGTTCCCCGAGGGCCGCCGCCACTACGTCTCCCTGCACCGGGACGAGCACGTCGACGTCTGGCTGCTGTGCTGGACGCCCGAGAACGACACCGGCTGGCACGACCACGACATCTCCTCGGGCGCCGTCCGCGTCGTCGCCGGCGCCATCGAGGAGAACAACCCGCGCATGGGCGGCGACCCCCTGCGGACCGTCATGCACGAGGGCGCGTCCTTCTGCTTCGGCCCCGAGCACATCCACCGGCTCACCGGGGTGGAGGAGGCCAGCGTCTCGATCCACGCCTACTCGCCGCCGCTGTGGCGGCTCGGCCAGTACTCCGTCGACGAGTCCGGCGTGATGCGCCGGACGCCGGTCAGCTACACCGAGGAACTCCAGTCACCGGACGAGGCGGCCTGAGACCTCAAGTGCCCCGGCGGGCCCGCCCGGGGGAGACGGGCCCGCCAGAGGCGGCGCGTCCGGTCGATGCCCGCTCACAACGACCGGACGCCCATATCTCCCTCAGCGCGGGCGGACTCGAATGTGTCACACCGCCGTCCGAAATAGCGGTCGCTCAGCGCGCAGACCGCGATGACGGCGGCGAGGCAGGAGGCGGCGCCCCTCAGCAGGCCCGCCTCGTAGTAGGTGTCCGTGACCAGGCGGACGGCGGTGCAACCGGTCGCCGCTCCGGCGAGAAGCGCCACCGCCGCCTGGACGGCCCAAAGCGCGATACGGGCTTTTCCGAGGCCGGACAGCACGTTCCGCAGAGCGCACACGGCGGCCGTCACGCAGACGAGCAGCCCGGCCGTCGCCGCCAGGAGCGGTATGCCGAAGTTCACTCCGTAGCGGATGGCGAGCGCCGGGACGAAGAAGAGAAGCAGCCCCCACCGCAGTCCGCTGATGACCGACGCCAGGGCGACACCCGCCTCGCCTGGTCCCAGACGGGACGACGCCCATCGCGCTCCCGCGAGGACGCAGACGGCTACGGCCGCGCCTGGTAGTCGTCCCCCCAGATGACCGAGGTTGTACAAGAGGGCCGTGTCATAGACAGTCAACACCACCTGCCCCAGCGCCCACACGGATGCGGCGAACAGGAGCATCTGCGGGAACGACGGCTCGTCCGTACCGGAGTCTTCTTGCGCCGCCAGCCAGCGCAGCAGCAAGGGCGTCGCCACAGCCGAACAGGCCCGGATCACGATGTCGTCCACCGTGTAGGGGTTGTGCAGATCCCACTCGACCATGCAGAAGACGAACGTGTAGGAGAGCGACGCGGCCCACACCAGCCACGAGCGCGCCAGGCGCCAGTACAGGCCGCGGTCCAGCCACCGCAGCACCGTCACGTACGCGAGCAGAACCAACGGCAGTTCGAGGAACGCCTGCACGCGGAGGACGGACGGGGCCAGCAACTCCGGCGCAGGGAAGCGTTCCGCCAGGCCGTGCATGGCCGGGCCGCCCTCAAGCGCGAACCATCCCTCGGGCAGATACTTCGCGACGAACGAGACGTCTCCGCTGTGAACGCGCAGCACGTACACGGTGAAGAGCACTTGGTTCAGATAGACGAGCCCCACGACGAGGCAGAGGAACGCCTCCGGGCGGGCCCAGCGCCGCCCCGAGCCGGAGGAGGGGTCAGGTGCGCGCCGCTTCCACCGGGGCGCGATCGCGAGGCTCACCGCCGTCGAGGTCAGCACCGCCCCGTCCACCCCGATCGCCACGAGCGACCAACGTAGACGTTTCCTCAGGCGGCCGCATGGGCTTCAACGACGCCATGAGCCGGGCCCTCATCCACGCCGCGCCGGGACGTTCCACCAGGCGGTGCACGGCGTAGGCGGCCAGCAGGGAGGCCCCGACGGCGACGGCCAGCGCCGCCCAGCGGTCGAGCCCCGGATACACCGCGTCCAGCAGGGGAAGCGCGAGCTGGGAGTGGACGAGGTAGAGGGGGTAGGTGAGCGCCCCGAGAACGGTCAGGCCCCGCCGGCGCAGCCGGCTCAGCCGCCCGGTGGCGACGAGGATCATCACCGCGAAGATGCCCGTGATGACGGCGCTGACCACGGTCTCGTCCGCGCCCCTGAACACGTTCTCCGCGCGCCAGGCGCCCCAGCGCAGCGCGATCAGGTAGGACGCGGCGACGTACCCCCAGAGCAGCAGCGTCGGGCCGAACCGGTGGATCATGTACAGCGCCATGCCCGCGATGAAGTAGCAGCTCCAGGTCGGGACCAGCATGACCTGGAGGATCTTGCTGTCGGCCTCGTCGGCGAAGACCCCGCCGAGCATCCAGGCCGCCATGAAGACCAGGCAGGAGCGGTAGGTGATCCCGATCCCCGCGAGGACGGCGGCGAGCACGTAGAAGTGCAGCTCGACCCAGAGCGTCCAGTAGACGGCGTCCACGTTCCGCAGGCCGAGCCCGCCCTGGAGCATCGTCAGGTTGGGGACGATCAGGCCGGGGACGCCGTGGCCCGTCCGGAACAGCGCGTAGACGGCGGCGCCCAGCAGCACGCTCACCCAGTAGGCGGGCATCAGCCGGACGAGCCGGGAGATACCGAACTCGCCCGGGCCGCGTCCCCACGCGCTCATGAGGATCACGAACCCGCTGATGACGAAGAACAGGTCGACGCCCAGGTAACCGAACCGGGTGACCGGCGCGATCTCGGGGAAGACCTCCTGCGAGGGCACGGGCCACGCCCCGGCGCCGCCGAATCCCGTGAAGTGGTAGAGCACCACCGCCAGCGCGGCCGCGAAGCGCAGCAGGTCGAGTTCGCTCAGCCGTTCCCGTCGAGTCACCGCGGCACCCTCCCGCCGCCAGGTGGCCCGGTCCGATCCGCCGGGTGAACGGCGGATGTAGGGAAGGACGCGATTCGTCACCGCCCCGCGGGCGCGGCACCGCCCCCGCACGGTGACGAGACGGCCGCGGCACGGTGACGGCATGGTCGCGGAGTGCGCGCGTGAGCGGCGCGAGGTCAGTAAGATGCGGAGGCGTCCCCCGATCTCCTTGGTGGTACTCCATGACATCTCGCCGCGCCCGACGCGGCGCGGCGACCCGGCTGCTGTGCCTGAGCCTGGCGGCGGTCCTGTCGCTCGCCGGAAGTTCCCTGATCGCGGGGTGCTCCCTGCTCGCGGGGTCGGTGCACAAGCAGGCCGCGGCGGACGGCCCGAAGACCGACGGGGCACGCGAGGCGCCGCCCGTCGTGATGTTCCTCGGCGACAGCTACACGGTCGGCGACCGCGGCGTCGAGCCGGAGTCGACCTACGCCTCCGCGACCGCGCGGCTGCTCGGCTGGCAGGTCGTCGTCGGCGGGCGGTCCGGGACCGGCTACGTCCAGAGGGGCCGCGGCCCGCACGCGTTCCTCGGCCTGTTCGAGAGCCAGCTCGGCTGGCGCCCGGCGCCCGACATGCTGATCGTGTCCGGCGGCCACAACGACTGGCGGATCCCCCCGGCGCAGGTCGCGGCGGCGGCGCACGTGCTGCTGGAGCGCGCCCGGCAGCGCTGGCCGGGCACCCGCCTGGTGCTGGTGGGCCCGCTCTGGGGGACGGGGACGCCGCTGCCCGGCGCCCTCGCCGTCCGGGACGCGCTGAAGAACCTCGCCGGGCAGCTCGGCGTCCCGTTCGTCGACCCGATGGGCGAGGGCTGGATCACCGGCGACCTGCTGACGGGCCAGGGCAACGCGCCGCGCCTCATCAAGCAGGACCGCACCCATCCGACGCCGGCGGGCCACCTGTACGTGGCGACCCGCCTGGCGGCGGACCTCAAGCGGATGGGCCTCGCGCACCCCGTCCGCAAGGGCTGAGCGTCAGCGGGAGGCGGGGGCCGCGAGGGTGAGGGAGAAGTCCCCGGCCTCGTCCGTCCAGAACTCGGCGAGCTCCATCCCGGCGGCGCCGAGCTCCGCCTCCAGCCGTTCCCGGCGGAACTTGGCGGAGATCTCGGTGCGCATCTCCTCCCCCTCCGTGAACGACACGTCGAGGTCGAGGCCGCGGATGCGGACGTCCTGGGCGCGCAGCGACCGCAGCCGCATCTCGATCTGCTCCTCGGCCGCGTTCCAGGCCGCGACGTGCTCGAACGCGCCGATGTCGAAGTCGGCGTCCAGCTCCCGGTTGACGACCGACAGGACGTTGCGGTTGAACTCGGCGGTGACGCCCGCCGCGTCGTCGTAGGCGCGCACGAGCCGCCCGGGGTCCTTGACGAGGTCGGCGCCGACGAGCAGGAAGTCGTCCTCGGCCATGGTGGCGCGCACGCCGCCGAGGAACCCGATGCGCTCGGCGGGCGGCATGTTCCCGATCGTCCCGCCGAGGAAGGCGATGAGGCGCCGCTCGCCGCCGGGCAGCAGGGGCAGGTGCTGCTCGTAGTCGGCGGCGACGGCCCGGACGGTCAGGCCGGGGTGGTCGGCGGCGATCCCGGCCGCGGCCTGCTCCAGGAAGTCGCCGCTGACGTCCACCGGAACGTAGGTCTCCAGCGTGCCGGCCAGCGCGTCCAGCAGCACCCGGGTCTTCTCCCCCGAGCCCGCGCCGAGCTCCAGCAGCGTCCGGGCGCCGGTGGCGGCGGCGATGCCGGACGCCCGGGCGGCGAGGATCTCCCGCTCCCGCCGGGTCGGGTAGTACTCCTCCAGCCGCGTGATCTCCTCGAAGAGCGCGCTGCCGCGCTCGTCGTAGAACCACTTGGGCGGCAGCGTCTTGGGCACGCCGGTGAGCCCGGCCCGGACGTCCTGGCGGAGGGACTTGGCGAGGTCGTCGGCGGTCAGGAACCGGTCCACGTGGTTCTCCTTCGGTGGCGGGCGATGTCGGAAGCGGGTGATGTCAGAGGGTGGGTGATGTCAGAGGCGGGTGATGCGGACGCCGTCGGCGGGCCCGGCGGTGACGAGCGAGCGGTCGGGGACGCGGCGCCACGCGGGGTCGCCGTCCGGAGGCTCGGAGGCGATCTGGACCGCGTCCCCGCCCTCGCGGACGAACAGGGAGTCGCCCCAGGTCGTGGCGGCCAGGGCCGTCCCGTCCGAGGCGAGCAGGTTGTAGCGGCCGGGGGCCAGCGCGGTGATCGCGGTGACGACGGCGGCGAGGCCCTCGCCGAGCGGCGCGCCCTCCCGCCAGTTCCGGACAGCGAGGGCGAACAGCGGCGCGGAGTCGACGGGCGCGCGGGCGTCGGGGATCTCGGCGATGTCCCCGGCCAGCTCCCGCAGCTTGGACTCGACGCCGCCGTAGCCCTCGATCTTCCCGTTGTGGCTGAACAGCCACGGGCCGGCGCGGAACGGCTGGGCGCACGACTCGTCCACGGGGAACCCGACGGTCGCCGACCGCAGCGCCGCGACCGCGCACGACGCGCGGACGGCCCCGGCGACCTCGCGGAACGACTGGTCGGTCCAGATGGGCTGGGCGCGGCGGAACCGGACGGCCTCGCCGTCCTGGTACCAGCCGACGCCGTACCCGTCGGCGTTGAGGATGGCGCCCTGCGTCATGCGCGGCGCGTACGACTGGGTCTCCAGCGAGTGCTCCCCTTCGTAGATGAGGGAGTGCAGCGTCCGCTCGGGCCCCAGGTAGGCGAGATGGCGGCACATCTAGCGCGCCTCCCCGGCCGCCGAGCGGGCGCAGCGGAACCCGGAGAAGATCTGCCGGCGGATGGGGTAGTCCCAGTTGCGGAACGAGCCGCGTATGGCGAGCGGGTGCGTGGCCCAGGACCCGCCCCTCAGCACCTTGTAGTCGGGTCCGAAGAAGGCCTCCGAGTACTCCTTGTAGGGGAACGAGCGGAAGCCGGGGTACCCGTGGAAGTCGGACGAGGTCCACTCCCACACGTCCCCTAGCAGGCGCCTCACCCCGTACGCCGACGCTCCGGCCGCGTAGGAGCCGGTCTCGGACGGACGGAGCGAGCGCTGTCCGAGGTTGGCGCGCCCCTCCTCGTAGACGTCGCCCCAGGGATAGCGGCGCGACCGTTCCGCGACGGGGTCCCAGCGGGCGGCCTTCTCCCATTCGGCCTCGGTCGGCAGCCGCTTCCCCGCCCACCGCGCGTACGCGTCGGCCTCGTACCAGCACACGTGCTGGACGGGTTCGCCTGGCGGGACGGGTTCCGACCGCCCGAAGCGACGCCGCGACCACTGTCCCCCTTCACGCTCCCAGAAGGCGGGGGCGCGCTTGCCGCTGCCGTTGCGCCACTCCCACCCGGCCGGGTCCCACCAGCGCGGCTCGTCGTAGCCACCGGCCTCGATGAAGGCGGTGTAGGCGGCGTTGGTGACCGGTTCCACGTCGATGTAGTACGCGGGCAGGTCGACGAGGTGCACGGGACGTTCGTTGTCGTACGCCCATGGTTCGTCCGAGGTCCCCATCTGGAAGGGGCCCGCCTCGATGAGCACCTCGTCCGCGCCGGACGCCTCGCCGGGGACCTGGAGTGGCTCCGCCTTGGGGTCGAGCAGGGCGGGGGCCCCGCGGCGCAGCTGGTGCGTGGCCAGCATGGTCTCGTCGTGCATGTGCTCGTGCTGGACGACCATCCCGTACACGAACCCGCCGGACGTCAGCGGGTCCGGGGTGTCGAAGCGCACCGACGGCAGCGAGTCGAGCACCTTGGAGCGGACCGTGCCGAGGTAGGACCGCGCCTCCGCCGGCTTGAGCAGCGGCAGCTCCGGCCGCTCCGCGCGCGGATGCTCGAACGCGTCGTACAGGTCGTCGATCTCGGGGCGCATCGCCTCCTGCCCGGTGGCCGCGCGGAGCAGCCACAGCTCCTCGTAGTTGCCGACGTGCGCGAGGTCCCAGACGAGCGGCGACATCAGCGGCGACACCTGCGCGGTGAGATCGTCCTCGGCGAGGACGTCGGTGGTGAGGCCGAAGCTGCGGTCGCGCACCGCGCCGAGCTCGTCGGCGATCAGTTCCTTCAGGGCGGCCTCGTCGGCGGACGGGCCAGGCGAGCTCATGTCGGATCCTCCAGCGGACGTGTCGGGGGGCCGGCGGGGCGGTCGTCGGCGGGACTGCGGCCTCGCAGGACGTACCGGACGGCGTACTCCTCGACCAGCGGGACGAGCCCGGGCGCGCCGAGCCGCGGAAGCGCGTCCAGCACCGCCGCGAAGCACGCCCGCGCGGCCCCGGCGAGGGCGGGGTCCGACAGGCCGTGCCGGGCGGCCTGCGCCCACCGGTGCGCCACGGGTTCGGCCGCGGCCTCGGCGGCGCGCGAGGCGGCCGGGTCGTCCAGCAGGGCCGTGGCGACGGCGACCGGGACCGGCCAGTACGGGCCGGGCAGCGCGTCGATCATGCGCAACTCCAGCCAGCCGCGCGGCCGCACCGGCGGGAACAGCGTGGACAGGTGGTAGGCGAGGTCGTCCTCGCCGGGCTCGCCCTTGGCCAGCCACTCCAGGAAGGACATCCCGGGGGCGGGCACCCACTGGTCGTCCGGGGTGTGGACGAGCATGACCTGTGCGTCGAGCGCGTACCGCGTCCAGGCCTCGGCGGGGTCGCCGTCCGCCCCGTCCCGCAGCACCGGCAGCGTGCGGCACGGGTCGAGCTCGGTCCAGATGGCCTGCCGGGACGAGCGCATCCCGGTGCGGCGGCCCTCCCGCAGGGGCGAGTTGGCGAACGCGGCGACCAGCACCGGGCCGAGCGCGTGCACGAGCCTCCAGCGGCGGGACGCGTCCGCGTCGTCGGCGCCGATGTCCAGGTTCACCTGGACCGACGCGGTCGAGCACATCATCGCCAGCCCCGCGTCGTGGAAGCCGCCCGCGCAGAAGTAGTCCCGCATGCACGCGTAGCGGGGGTGGTCGGCCTGGAACCGCGGAACGCGGACGGGGTCGACGCCGTGCCCGGCGAGCGCGAGCCCGTCCGGCGCGAGCACGTCCCGCACGTGGTCGATGTCCCGGCCGAGCGAGACGGTCAGGTCGTCGAGCGTCCCGAACGGGGCGGAGCTGAGTTCGAGCTGCCCGCCGGGCTCGTAGGTCACCTTGCTCCCGCCGGCCGGCGGACCGGCCCCGTCGACGAGGGCGCGCACCCGCTCGGCGGGCACGTGGGCCGCCGGATCGCCGGCGTCGACGACGAGCCACTCGGTCTCCGCGCCGACCGTCCCGGGCGGGCCCGTCTTGAAGCAGACGCCGCGAATGTGCTGGTAGACGTCGTCCACTGTGAGCCGGGTCACCATTGACTCCTCCGGTAATTCGATAACGGGTTCGAGTCTTCCCTGCTGAACCGGATCAGAAATCAGCGGTTTTTCAGGAAGTTTCTTAAATCTCCGTGAACGTCACCGTCCGCAGTGGTCCCTGCTACCTTCCGTGCTATTCGACGTGGTGTCCGATCCCTGGCTTCTCATGGGTTGATCAGAGGCGCTAGAGTCCCCCTGGCCAGCGATATGCACGATTTGTCGGAAGTGAAACCGGCCGGAGACGGGGGGCAACATGGGCGGAGACCTGGGCTCGCTCTACGACGCGCACGCCGACCGCCTGTACGCCTACTGCTGGTCGCTGGTCGGCGACCAGCTCGCGGCGACGGCCGTCGGCGACACGTTCAGCGCGGCCGTGCACCAGCCGCCGCGCGGCGACAGCGTGCTCTGGCTCTACTCGCTCTCCCGGACGGCGTGCGCCGAGCGCGGCGCGTTCACCGGCGAGCCGGGCCTCGGCGCCGCCGCCGGGCGCGGCCCCCTGTTCGCCGGCCCCGACCCGCTGCTGCGCGCCGCCGGAAGCCTGCGCTCCGACCACCGCGAGGTGCTGCTGCTGTCGGCGGGCGAATGGCTCGAACCGCACGACATCGCCCGCGTCCTCGGCCTCGCGCCGGACACCGTCCTGCAGCTGCTCAACGCGGCGCGGACGCGGCTGGAGCGGGCCGTCCTCGACATCCTGATGCGCGGCGCCACCGAGGCTCGGCTCGACCTCATCGCGGCGTTCGAGAAGGGACGGCTGCCGCGGCTGCTCGCCCAGCGGGCCCCCGCTCACGCACCCGGCTGGCTGCGCGACCAGGTCCTCGCGGCCTGCGAGGAGGAGGCCGCCCGGCCGCTGCCGAGCGTCATCTCGCCGAGCCCGCTCGTCGTGATCGGACCCGAGCGGGCGGACCGCCGCAAGCGCGGCGCCTCCGGCCCGCTCTCCAAGGGCCTCGGCGCGGTCGCGGGCGTCGCCGCCTCGGCCGCCGCCGTCATCGGGCTGCTGGTGTCCTGGCCGGCGGCCAAGGGCGGCAGCGCCGCCTCGCTCACGCCGACGGCGAGCAAGGGGCAGACGCACCCGGCGTCCACGTCGAGCCACGGCGTCCCGCAGGACCCGGCGCCCGGCCTGACCGGCTCCGAGCGCGCCGACGGCGGGTCGCGGAACCCGGTGACGACCGCGTACGGCACGCCGCCGCAGCAGGCGGGCGGCTCCCCGGCCGGCGGCGCGGCGCCCGCGCCGCCCGCGACGTCGCCGTCGAAGGAGCCCGCCCGCGCGAAGCCGCCGGCCTCCGGCACCCCCTCGAAGCCGGAGCAGCCGTCCACGCCCCCGGACGACACGACGCCGACCACTCCCCCGGACACGCCGTCCGACCCGACGACCCCGCCGGACGACGGGTCCACCGACCCGACGACGCCGCCGCCGACCGGCACCCCGTCCGACCCGCCGACCGACCCGGGCACCCCGAGCCCGAGCCCCACCTCGAACCCGGCCCCCCAGCCGGGCGGCGAGGGCTGACCGGGGGTCAGATCTCCGCGGCTCCGGCGGCCGGAGGACCGGCGGGCACCGCGCCGAGCGGCGCGGGCCCGCGGCGGCGTTCGAGGAGCGAGAGCAGCCGGCCGGCGACCGCGCCGGTCAGCATGGCCACCAGGTGGCCGACGGCGGCGACCTCCAGCGTGAACAGGCCGTCCAGCAGGACGGGCACGAGCGCGCACCAGCAGGCCAGCGCGGCCAGCCGGCGGGCCCGGCCGTGCCCGTACAGGAAGGCCGCGACGAGCGCCGCGCACAGCACGTAGGACGGCCCGACGTCGGGGACGGTGCGGATGGAGTCCGACAGCAGGCCCGCCTCCAGCCGCGCCAGCGCGATGCCCTGGCTGATGAGCGTGCCGAGCACGTGCGAGGCCGTGATGAGGGCGACGGCCCGCAGGTTCCCGAACCGCCGGGTGACGGGGAACAGCCCGACCGCCGCCACGACCAGCAGCACGCCCTGCGACCCCTCGGCGACGAACGCCGAGGCGACCATCGTCCCGACCGGGTTGACCGCGAGGTTGGCCAGGTTGGTGCTGGCCCAGGCGATCAGCGCATGCCGCGCGCCCGGAGGCAGGATCAGGGCCTGCACCGTCCACATGGCCGCGAACAGTCCGAGGAACGTCAGCGGCATCGGATAGGACCGGAGGATCCGGCCGAGCCTCGCGCAACCCGTCACACCGGCAGCCTAGACCGGGACCTACGCGGCGGCCGCGCCCTCGACCGGAGAACTCCCCCGCCGCACCAGGAGCGCGGCGAGGACCGCGACGAGTGCGACGGCGCCCGCCACGGTCAGGGACGTCTGGAACCCGTCCATGAACGCGAGGTGGCTCCCGGTCGTGATGGCGTCGGCCGCCGGCTTCGACGCGCCGGGCGGTACGGGCGCCACCCCCTGCGAGACGAGCCCGCCCTGTCCTTCGAGCTGGCGCGCCGCCGCGCCGGGCAGGCCCGCTTCGGTGAGCCGCCCGAACAGCACGTCCCCGACCTTGGTCGACAGCAGCACGCCCAGCACCGACGTGCCGAGGACGCCGCCGACCTGCGCGGCGGTCTGCTGGAGGCCTCCCGCGACGCCCGCGAGGTGGGCGGGCGCGTTGCCGACGATGGCCTCGGTGCCGGCGACGATGACCATCCCGAACGCCAGGCCGACGAGCACGAACCACGGCCACAGCTGCACGTACGGGGCGTCCACCCCGATGCGCGACAGGCCGAACATCGCGGTCGCGGTGAACGCCATCCCGAGGACGAGCGGCACCCGCGGCCCGAACCGGCTGGTCAGCGCGCCCGCCACCGGGGAGGCGACGATGAACACGCCGGTCATCGGCAGCATCCGCACGCCGGCGTCCACCGGGCTCATGCCGTGCACCTGCTGCAGGTACAGGGTGATGAAGAAGATCGTCCCGAACATCCCGAAGAAGCCGAGCACGATGAGGCCGGTGGCCGCCGACAGCGACACCGACCGGAACAGCCCGAGCGGCAGCAGCGGGCGCTCCACCCGCAGCTCGTTCCAGACGAACGCGGCGAACAGCACGGCGGACGCGGCGAACGACACGAGCGGGACGGCGTGGCCGAACCCGTTCTCGCCGGCCTTGATGAGCCCCCAGACCAGGGCGAACAGCGCGCCGCTGAGCAGCGCGACGCCCGGCAGGTCGAAGGAGCCGGCGGCCTCCTCGTCCCGCGACTCGCGGATCACCCACAGGCCGACGAGCAGCGCGACCAGCCCGAGCGGGGCGTTCAGGAAGAACACCGACTCCCAGTTGACGTTCTCCACCAGCAGCCCGGCGACGATCGGGCCGCCGGCGATGGAGATGCCGACCGTGGACCCCCAGATGCCGATCGCGGCGTTGAGCCGCTCGGCCGGGAACGTGTTGCGCAGGAGGGCGAGGCTGGCCGGCTGCAGGAGGGCCCCCGCGAACCCCTGCACGACCCGCCAGAAGATCACCATGCCGAGCCCGCCCGAGAGCCCGATCAGCACCGACGACACGGCGAACCCGACGACGCCCGCGAGGAAGGTGCGCTTGCGGCCGAACCGGTCGGCGATCTTCCCCGCCGGGATCAGCGTGACGGCGAGGGCCAGCAGGTAGGCGTTGGTGACCCACTGCAGGCCGGACAGGCTCGCGCCGAGGTCCTTGGCGATCGCGGGGTTGGCGATGGACACGACGGTCGCGTCCAGCCCGACCATCATCACGCCCAGCGCGACCGCGACGAGCGTGAGCCAGGGATGCCCGTGCCCGGCCCTGGCGGGACGGCCGCGCGCCTGGTCGCGCGGGGGTATGTGGACGGCGCCCGGTTCGAGGGTCTCGGCGCCATGGGGTTGAGTCATCATCGACCTCCGGCTTGGCAGGGCTTCAAACTGTCATGGCATGACAGATGTCGTCAACTGCCCTTCGCATGCATGCGACATGTTTCACGTCACGACAGAGCGGGGTCGACGGACGATCGCCGGGCGATTACAATGCGCGCATGACCGCGACCGCCCCCGAGACCGGCACGTCCGGCCCCGGTTCCCAGCCCCCGGGCAGGCGCGAACGCAAGAAGCAGCGCACCCGAGAGGCGCTCGTCGACGCGGCGTTCACCCTCTTCGCCGAGAAGGGGTTCGACGCCACCACCGTCGAGGAGATCGCCGACGCCGTGGACGTCTCGTCCCGGACGTTCTTCCGCTACTTCGCCTCGAAAGAGGACGTCGCCCTCACCTTCCAGGAAGAGCAGACCCGCGCCGTCCTCGGCAAGTTCGCCGAACGCCCGCCGGACGAGCCGATCATGACCGCGCTGCGGCACACCGTGGTGGAGATCGCGCGGGCGTGCGAGGCCGGCGAACTCGGCTTCGACACCGGCCGCTTCGAGTGCATGCTCACGATGATGAGCGACAGCCCGACGCTGATGGCGGGCAGCCTGGAGCACGCCCAGAAGAAACAGGCGCTGCTCACCGAGGTCATCGCCGAGCGCATGGGCCTCGACCCCGCGAAGGACCTGCGCCCGCACGTCGTCGCCGCCGCCAGCACCTGCGCGTTCCAGGCCGCCGCCGACGCCACCCGCCGCCTCGGCGGGACGTTCGCCACGCTGTCGGAGACCGTTGACCAGGCCTTCGCCATCCTGGAGAACGGGCTGAACGAGCCCGCCCCGCCGCGCGACTGACCCGCCCGCGGCACGGCCCGGCCCGCGCCGGCCTGCGACGACGCATTCACCCTGTGTGTGCGCGGCGCCGGCGCGGGTACTTGTCGTGCGGTGCCGGGGGACGCCGCGTCCCCGCACGGACGAGGAGGGCGACATGGCTCCGAAGCACCCGCCCCGCGCCGGGCGCGGCGGCCGCGACCTGGAGGTCAATCCGATCTTCACGCGGGAGCCCCTGACGGTCCCGCGGTACCGGCTGCCCGCCGGGGAGATGGAGCCGTCCACCGCCTACCAGGTGGTCCACGACGAGCTGATGCTGGACGGCAACGCGCGGCTGAACCTGGCGACGTTCGTGTCCACGTGGGCCGAGCCGGAGGCTCGGATGCTGATGGCCGAGTGCGAGGCCAAGAACATGATCGACAAGGACGAGTACCCTCGCACCGCCGAGCTGGAGCTGCGCTGCGTGCGCATGCTCGCCCGGCTCTGGAACGCCGGCGACCCGCATCACGCCGTGGGCTGCTCCACCACCGGGTCCAGCGAGGCCGCGATGCTCGGCGGCCTCGCGCTCAAGCGCCGCTGGCGGGAGCGGCGGCGGGCCGCGGGCGAACCGGCGGACCGCCCCAACCTCGTCATGGGCGTCAACGTGCAGATCTGCTGGGAGAAGTTCGCGAACTACTTCGAGGTCGAGCCCCGCTACGTGCCGATGGAGGGCGACCGCTACCACCTCGGCGCGCGGGAGGCCGTGGAGCTGTGCGACGAGAACACCATCGGCGTCGTCGCCGTCCTCGGCTCCACGTTCGACGGCAGCTACGAGCCCGTGGCCGACATCGCGGCCGCGCTCGACGACCTCCAGGCGCGCACCGGGCTCGACGTCCCGATCCACGTCGACGGCGCGTCCGGCGCGATGATCGCCCCGTTCCTCGACCCGGACCTGCTCTGGGATTTCCGGCTGCCCCGGGTCGCCTCCATCAACACCTCCGGCCACAAGTACGGGCTGGTCATGCCCGGCGTGGGCTGGGCGCTGTGGCGCGACGAGGAGGCCCTGCCGGACGACCTCGTCTTCCACGTCAACTACCTCGGCGGCGACATGCCGACGTTCGCGCTGAACTTCTCGCGCCCCGGGGCGCAGGTCGTCGCCCAGTACTACAACTTCCTGCGGCTCGGCTTCGACGGGTACCGCCGCGTCCAGCAGACGTGCCGGGACGTCGCCACCCGGCTGGCCGCCGAGATCGACGGGCTCTACCCCTTCTACAAGCTCACCGGCGGTGGCGACCTCCCCGTCTTCGCGTTCCGCGTCCGGGAGGACTTCGACGGCTTCACCGTCTACGACGTCTCCGCCGCGCTGCGCGAGTCCGGCTGGCTCGTGCCCGCCTACAGCTTCCCCGAGAACCGCACCGACCTCGACGTCCTGCGCGTCGTGGTGCGCAACGGGTTCGGGCACGACCTCGCCGAGCTGTTCATGGACGACCTCCGCCGCACCACGCTCCGGCTCCGCTCCCAGAAGCAGCCCCACCGCGACCCGCGGCAGGCCAGCGGCTTCGCCCACGGCGCCGAGCCCAAGAAGGTCCAGGCCAGGAAGGTCTGACGGGCGGCCGGCGGACCGCCCGTCAGACCCGGCCGGCTCCGGGCCGGCGCGTCAGCGCGGCGCCCGGGGCAGACCGAGCCCGATCATCGCGATGAGCTCGCGCTGGATCTCGTTGACGCCGCCGCCGAAGGTCAGCACGAGCGCGCCCTTCGCGAGCCGGTCCTGGGCCTCCATGAACGCCGCCGTCTCCGGGTCGCCCGGGTCGCCGTAGCGGGCCAGGACGTCCCCGACGATGCGGCCGACCTCCTGCATCCGCTCCGAGGCGTAGATCTTGGTGGCGGACGCGTCGGCGGCGCCGAGCCAGCCGAGGTCCTGGTTCGCCGCGACCTGCCAGTTGAGGAACTCGTTGGCGCGCAGGTAGGCGTACACCTGCGCGACCGCGCGGCGCACGGCCGGCTCCTCGATGAGCGGGCGGCCGCCCGGTCCCGCGGTCGTGCGGGCCCAGCGCGCGAACCGGACGTGGGTGTGCCCGATGTTCCCGGCCGGTCCGAGCGTGACCCGCTCGTGGTTGAGCTGGTTGACGATGAGGTCCCAGCCCTTGTTCTCCTCGCCGACCAGCATGTCGGCCGGGACCCGGACGTCCTGGAAGTACGTCGAGTTGGTGTGGTGCGCGCCGTCCATCGTGATGATCGGCGTCCAGGAGAACCCCGGGTCCTTGCAGTCCACGACGAGCATCGAGATGCCCTTGTGCTTCTTGGCCTGCGGGTCGGTGCGGGCCGCGAGCCACACGTAGTCGGCGTGGTGGGCGCCCGAGGTGAAGATCTTCTGGCCGTTGACCACGTAGTGGTCGCCGTCCCGGACGGCGGTGGTGCGCAGGGCCGCGAGGTCGGTCCCGGCGCCCGGCTCGCTGTAGCCGATCGCGAAGTGGCACTCGCCGGCGAGGATGCGCGGGATGAAGTGCTCCTTGTGCGCGTCCGAGCCGTACTGCAGGATCGTCGGCGCCACCGAGTTCAGCGTGATCAGCGGGTAGGTGACCTCGGCGCGGGCGATCTCCGTGGCGAAGATCGTCTGCTCGACCGGGCCGTAGCCGCGGCCGCCGTACTCCTTCGGGAGCGCGACGCCGAGCATCCCGTCGCGGCCGAGACGCCGGCAGTGCTCCAGGTAGGGCGGGCCGAACGGGTCGGCGCGGATCGCGGCGCGCTGCTCGGCGGTCAGGCAGTTCTCGAAGTACTCGCGCAGCTCGGCGCGCAGCCGCTTCTGCTCGTCGGTCAGGTCGATGAACATTCAGGCCTCCTGGGCGATGAGGGCGCCGAGCGCGTCGAGACGGTCCTCGCCGCCGCCGAGCAGATGGCCGCAGTGCTTGCCCCAGGCGAAGTACCGGTGCAGCGGGTAGGTGATGTCCAGGCCGATGCCGCCGTGCAGGTGCTGGCAGGTGTACAGCGCCTTCACCACGGGGTCGCACGCGTTGTAGGCGGCGATGGCGAGGACCTCCTCGGCGTCGCTCGCGCCCTGCGCGAGACGCCACACGCCCGCCCACACGGCCACGTCCAGGGCCCGCTTGGCGATGTAGACGTCCCCGATCTGCATCGTGACCGCCTGGAACTGCGCGAGCGCCCGGCCGAACTGCTCGCGCGTCTTCGTGTACTCCTTCGTCAGCTCCAGCGCGCCCTCGATGACGCCGGACGCGACGGCGACCGCGCCCGCGACGGCCGAGCGGCGCAGCGTGTCCCAGGCGGCGCCGTCCGCCGTCCCGCCGAGCAGGGCGTCCGCGCCGACCCGGACGCCGTCCAGGGCGACCCGCGACAGCGGCTCGGACGTCGCCGACGGATGCTCGGTGATCGTCACGGCGGCGGGCTCCACGAGGAACACCCCGACGCCGCCGCCCTCGACGCGGGCCGGGACGAGGATCCGGGACGCCTCCCGCGCGTACGGGACGAACGTCTTCACGCCGTCCAGCACATGGCCGTCGCCGTCCGCGCGGGCCGTCGCCGCGATCTCACCGGCCGGGCCGACCTCGCGGTAGGCGCCCGTCAGGATCGTCGCGCCCTCGGTGAGCGGGGCCAGCAGGGCGCGCTGCTCCGGCGTCCCGTGCGCCCCGATCGGAACGGCCGCCAGCGCGAGCGAGGCGTACACCGGGACGGGCGCGGTGCGGACCCCGACCTCCCGCAGGATCACCGCCAGCTCCACCGGCCCGAGCCCGGCGCCGCCGGCGTCCTCGGGCAGGACGACGCCGAGCAGCCCCGCCGGCGCGAGCGCCTTCCACGTCACGTCGTCATAGGGCGCCTCGCTCTTCTCGAACGCCTCCAGCCGCTCCTGCGCGGCCTCCCGCGCGAGCACGTCCGCCGCGAGCCCCCTGATCTCTCGCTGGGTCTCGTCGAGGTCGAAGTCCACTCATCCGCTCCCTTCCAGCAGGTGCAGCCGGCCGCGGCGCTCGAACTCGGCCCGCAGCGCGGCCGCGTCCGCCGCGCTCATCGGGCGGTAGTCCAGGTCGCGGCCGGGCCGCCACCACACCGGGTCGTCGGTGCGCCAGGCGTCCCGGGCCAGCCGGCGCTTGAGGATCTTGTTGGAGGCGGTCGCGGGCAGCTCCCGCGCCACCCGCACGTACCGCGGGATCCACTTCGGGCCGAGGTCGGCGCGCCCGCGCAGGTACGCGGCGAACGCGCCCGGGTCGAAGTCGTCGGCGGCGACGGCGAGCATCACCTGGTCGCCGGACGCCGCGTCCGGGACCCCGTACACGGCGAGCTGCCGGACCCCGGGCAGCTCCGCCAGAACGCGTTCCACCTGCACGGCGCCGAAGTTCTCGCCGTCCACGCGGAGCCGGTCGCCGCTGCGCCCGGCGAAGAAGATGTAGCCGTCCGCGTCGGCGTAGGCGAGGTCGCCGCTCCAGAACATGCCGTCGCGGAGCCGGTCGGGGGCGTCCTCCTTGTAGTACCCGTCGAACAGGCCGAGGTCGCCGGTGTTGACCAGCTCCCCCACGGCCTCGTCGCCGTTCACCAGCCGTCCGGCCTCGTCGAACACGCCGGGAGGGCACGGCCGTCCCGCCGGGTCGAGGATCGCGATGCCCTCGGTCAGCCTCCCCAGCGCGCCCTGCGGGCCGAACGGGTCGGGCGCCAGCGAGATCGCGGTCTCCGTCGAGCCGTAGCCGTCGATGACGAAACACCCGAAACGCTCGCCGAACGCCTTCTGCTCCAGCGGCGCAGCCTCGTTTCCGAAGGCGAACTGCACCGGATTGTCGGCGTCGTCCTCTCCCTCCGGCGTGGCCAGCACGTACGAGAGGGCTTTGCCGACGTAGTGCAGGTAGGTGCAGCCGTGGGCGCGCACGTCCGGCAGGACGGCCGACGCCGAGAACCGGGAGCGCAGCACCAGCTCGGCCCCGGCGGCCAGCGCCGGCGCGTACGCCGCCATGACCGCGCCCGAGTGGAACAGCGGCATCGGGCAGTAGACGACCGCCTCCGGCGACAGCATGCGCTCGGCGAGCATCTCCCCCGGCACGACCACCTTCCGATGGGTGACGCGGACGGCCCGCGGCCGCCCCGACGTCCCGGAGGTGAAGATCAACATCAGCAGGGCCCCGGGGCCGGTCGCCGCGGCGCCGGGCAGCGGCGAGCCCGCGTAGGGCGCGACCAGCTCACCGAAGGCGTCCACGTCCACGACCGAGAGCCCGAGCGCGGCGGCCTTCCCGGCGTACCGCGGCTGGGTCAGCACGAGATCGCAGTCGGCGCGCTCGGCGTCGCCCGCCAGTTCGGCGCCGCTCCGCGTCGGGTTCAGCGCCACGACCACCGCCCCCGACAGCGCCGCGCCTCCGAGGAGGAACACCACCTCGGGAAGGTTGTCGAGAAGCACACCGACGTGGGCCGGCCGTTCGGGACGCGCCTCGCCGCGCATCCACGCCGCGCGGGCCGCGCACTCGGCCACGACCTCCCGCCACGTCCAGGCCCGGCCGTCGTCGGCGGACCGCAGCCCGGGGCGGTCGTCGCCCGCCCGCGCCTCCAGCAGCGCCGCGACGCTCACCGGCCCACCTCCCCGATCCGTCCCACGGCGAAAAAGTAGAACAGATTCTACTAAGTGTCCAGAGGGACGATCTCTCCCGTCCACGACCCGGTTCGCCTGGGTGTCATGGGAAACCGGACGGGCATGGGGCACCGGGGACGAGATCGCGATGAACCGATCAGATAACAGGTTCTCGCGAGAGCGGTACGCTGGGGAGGACGCGTCGGGCGACCGTGCCCGCACAGAAGGGAAGGCGACCGTGACCGCAGAGCCGACAGTGACCGGGGACGAGACCCGGGGTCAGCCGGGCGGCCAGGGCGTGCGCTCCCGCAGCCAGCACCAGCGGCGCAAGCGTATCGTCCAGGCGGCCGCGGCGCTCGCATCGCGCGGCGGGATCGAGGCGATGCAGATGCGCACCGTTTCCGAGCGCGCGGGCGTCGCCCTCGGCACCCTCTACCGCTACTTCCCGTCCAAGATGGACCTCGTCGTCGCCGTCGTCAGCGAGGAGCTCGACCTCCTCGAGGGCAGCATCGAGCGCCGCCCGCCCCGCGCCGGCGGCGCACCGGACCGCGCCGTCGAGGTGCTGATGCGCGCCACCCGCGGCCTGATGCGCGAGCCGGAGCTGGCCGAGGCGCTGATCCGCTCCCTCCTCCTGTCCGACGTCAAGACCGACTTCGGCGACCGCATGAGCGAGCTCCTCCTGCGCGCCGCGTCCGGCCCGCCGGAGGACATCCCCGCCGAGGACCCCCGCCGCCTCGTCGCCCGCGCCCTGTCCGGCATCTGGACGATGGAGATGATCGAGATGCTGCGCGGCAACGCCACCGCCGAGGAGATCCAGGCCCGCCTGGAGATCACCGCCTCCCGCCTCCTCATCGACTGAGCGACACGGGAGCGAACGCAGAGTCACCGCTTTCCCATGTGCCGCCCGCCCCTTCCCCATTAGCCTTGGACCCGTCAGAGGCCAGGACGAACAAGGGGTGCCAGTGACCGGACAGGAACCGATCCTCAGCGACGGGGTCATCATCGAGTTCATCGATGGCAAGGACGTCCCCGTCCAGCACAAGGACTTCGGTGAGCGGGCCGTCGTGATGCGCGACGCCAAGAACCCGGAGGGCCCGATCCTCTACTTCACCGAGGCCGAGTGGGACGCCTTCATCGCCGGCGTCAAGGACGGCGAGTTCGACGACCTCCTGGAAGACCCCACCGAGGCCCCGTGACGAGAAAACGCCCCCGGCCACCACCGGGGGCGTCCTCACCTGACGAACACGCGGACGGCTCAGCCGAACAGGTGGTCGGCGTGCTCGGCCGTGGCGGCGCGGACCAGCCACTGATCCAACTGCTCCTGGTCAGTGCAGGCCAGGATCCGCTCGCGCATAGCGTCCGACACCGACAGCCCCCGCGCATCGAGAACCTTCAGCACCGACTCCGCCTCCCCCTCGGCCTTACCTTCGGCGTGCGAGCGCCGGAACGGCTCGCTCTTGAACTTGTATCCGGCGGCTCCGGTTTTCACGTACCCCTCCAAGATCTTTCGGGCGCCTTTCGAGAGCACGCCCATTACCAGGTCAGTGTACAGACGACCGTTTTCCTCGTCCTCGTTCGAGATGGCGGCGAGGGCGGCGTGCGTGATTTCCAGGGACTCCTTGTCGGTCGGGATGATGTTGGCCAGTGCGGCCAAAACGGTCATCTCGGGCCGCTGTGCGGCCTGGTCGGGGGTGGTGACGAGGGGTTCCATGCCAGGACCGACCACGTACGGGACGAGGTTGAAGCCCGGGTGACCGATCTGGATCGCCTCGCGCGCCCATTCCGCCACCGATCGGCTGGGGCAGATGACGAGGAGATAGCAGGGGCACAGGAGCTTGGCGTGCAGCGAGGTCAGATAGACCGGCCAGCTGCCGTGCTTGTCGGGGTCCTTGGCGAGCTGGGTCTCGGCGATGACGCCGATGGTGGGCTCGGTGGACCCGCCTTCGCATATCTCCACGACGTTGTCGGCGACGTAGGCGGCGGGGGCCAGCTGGGTACAGCTCTCGCTCGTCGACCTGATGGTGGCCGCGTCGGACACTTCGATTCCGAAGGCGGTTTTGAGTAATTGGGCCACGACTTCCGGGTTGTCCCGGATGATCTGGATGGGTCCTTCGTGTTTGGTGCTTACCATGCGCAGAACGTTACTTGACCGCCACTGTTAGATACCGTGACTATCCAATAACCGAAAGTGTGGTGTGCATCACAGTCCGTTATTGGCGAATGTAGGTGTTCCAGTAGGTTGTTAGGGCTTGTTCGACTTTGGAGTTCAGGGAGCCCCAGAGTCGGAGGCGGGCCAGGCCGCCGTCGGGGTGGATGTCCAGGCGGACTTTTGCCACTTCTGGGGTTTTCAGGCGGTAGCGGTGGCGGGTGTCGGGTTGCAGGCGGGTGCGCTGGAGGATGACGGTCTGTTCGCCGTCGGTGGTGGTGGCCGTTAGCTGGGCTTCGGCGGGGGCGTTGAATTTCAGGTTCGTGGTGTCGAGTTCGGCCAGTTCGATGGTGCCGGGGGCGGCCAGGGCTATTTCGGCCCAGTCGTTGCCTTCGTCGCGGCGGCGGGCGGTTTCCCAGCCCTCGGCCTGGGTGCGGGCCAGGCCGGGGAACAGCATGTTGTCGGGGGACGAGTAGAAGCGGTCGGAGCAGTCGAGGACGCGGGCGCCGTTCTCCAGGGCCGCGAGGTCCACGGTCAGGCCCGTCAGGTAAGCGGGATTCGGGACGACCCTGCCGTGGACGCGGAGGCGCGCGATGCCGCCGTCCGGGAACATGTTGAGCCTGACGTGGGTGAAGACGCGTTCTGATCCGGTGGTCGGAAGAGTGTGCGCGGTGTCGCCCTTGAGGGGGGTCCTCGGGACGATCTCCAGCCAGTCGGCGGCTTCGAGTTCGGCGGGGGCCGGGTAGCCGTCGGCGAAGCAGGCCTCCACCGAGGCGTGTGGGGGGTAGTTGCCCTTGAACCAGGCGGTGTCGATGACGATGCCGTGGATCTGGCCCGGGAGGCCCAGCCGGACCAGGGCCCAGTCGTGGCCGGGGGTGCGGCGGCGGGCGGTCTCCCAGCCGTCGTAGAGCTGGCCCTTCGGGCCGAAGGTCTCCGGGTGGAACGCGGGTTTCCACGGGTTGAGCAGGTTCTCCTTCTCGGCGAAGGACTCGTCGCTGGCGGCGACGACCGACCCGCCGAGCGTGCGGACGGCCAGGTCCGGCAGGGACGTGAAGTCGGTCATCGTGCCTCCGGTCGGGTGAGCAGGCGTCCGGCCGGGGCGTCGCCGACGCGTGCGCCGCGCAGCCAGGTGGCCTGGACGACGCCCGTCAGCGTTCTGCCCTCGTACGGGGTGACGGGGTGGCGGTGGTGGAGGGACGCGGGGTCGACGGTGAAGGTCGCGTCGGGGGCGAAGGCGACGAGGTCGGCGTCGTTTCCGGGGGCGATGGCGCCCTTGCCGGGGACGGCGGCGAGTGCGGCGGGGGCCTCGGACATCCAGCGGGCGACAGCGGCCAGGTCGTGGCCGCGTGCGCGGGCGGCCGTCCAGACGGCGGGCAGCCCGAGTTGCAGGGACGAGATGCCGCCCCACGCGGTGGCGAAGTCGCCGCGTTTCAGGTCGGGCGTGCAGGGCGAGTGGTCGGTGACGACGCAGGAGATCGTGCCAGAGGCGAGGCCCTGCCAGAGCCGGTCGCGGTTGGCGGCGTCGCGGATGGGCGGGCAGCATTTGAACGCGGCGGTCCCGGCGTCGCCGTCGCAGAGGGTCAGGTAGTGCGGGCAGGTCTCGGCGGTCACCGGGAGGCCGCCGGCCTGCGCCGCGGCGAGGACGTCCAGGCAGTCGGCCGCCGAGAGGTGCAGGATGTGGGCGCGCGCGCCGGTCTCCTCCACCAGCCGGACGACCCGTTCGACGGCCCGGCGTTCGGCGGACGGCGGCCGCGAGGTGAGGAACGCGGCGTAGTCGCCGCCGGACGGCGGGGACAGCGCGGCGGGGTCCTCGGCGTGCACGATGACCAGGCCGCCGAAGGAGGCGATCTCCTGGAAGGCCGCCTTCATCTCGGCGGGCGCCAGGGGCGGGAACTCCGGGACGCCCGAGTCGGAGGTGAAGCACTTGAATCCGAAGACGCCGAGGTCGTGCAGCGGGCGCAGCGAGGGCGTGTTGCCGGGGATCGCGCCGCCCCAGAAGCCGACGTCCACGGCGCAGGCGCCTTCGGCGGCGGCGCGTTTGGCCGCGAGCGCGGCCGGGTCGACGGTCGGGGGCAGCGAGTTGAGCGGCATGTCGACGAGCGTGGTGACGCCGCCCGCCGCCGCGGCGCGGGTCGCGGTGGCGAAGCCCTCCCATTCGGTGCGGCCCGGCTCGTTGATGTGGACGTGGGTGTCGACGAGCCCGGGGAGCAGCGCGACGTCGCCCAGGTCCACCGAGGCGGGCGTGTCGTAGGGCGAGATCGCGGTGATGCGGCCGGAACGGATCGAGACGGCCGCCGGCCGCTCTCCCTCCGGCAGGACGGTCCGGCGGGAACGGATGACGAGGTCGTCCCCGGTCACGGGCCGGCCACGATGTGCTCCGGCCGGACGGGGACCCGTGTCAGCGCCTTGCCCGTCGCGTCCCTGATCGCGGCGACGACGGCGGGCGTGGACGACAGCGTGGGCGGCTCCCCGGCGCCGCGGAGCCCGTAGGGCGCCTCCGGGTCGGGGTTCTCCAGGATGTCCAGGCGCATCGGCGGCATGTCGAGGATGGTGGGGATCAGGTAGTCGGTGAAGGACGGGTTGCGGACCAGGCCGCCCGTCACGACGATCTCCTCCATCAGCGCGAGGCCGAGGCCCTGCGCGGTGCCGCCGTGGATCTGCCCCTCCAGCGCGGTCCGGTTGAGGATCCGGCCGACGTCCTGGACGGCGGCGAGCTCGACGACCTTGACGAGGCCGAGGTCGACGTCCACGTCGACGACGGCGCGGTGCACGCAGAGCGCGAGCTGGGTGTGGCTGCGGCCCTGGCCGGTGACCGGGTCCAGGGGGGTGGTGGGCCGGTGGTGGTACTCGCGGGTCTCCTCGATGGCGGTGTCGCCGAGGACGTCCTCGATCGTGCCGAGCACGCCCCCGGCCCGCGACACGATCTTCCCGCCGGCGACGGCGAGGTCGGTGCGGCCGAAGCGGCGCGCGGCGAGGGCGAGCAGTTCGGCGCGGACCGCTTCGCAGGCCGTCTTGACCGCCCCGCCCGTCATGTACGACTGGCGGGACGCGCTGGAGGACCCGGCGTCGCCGACCCGGTTGTCGGCCGGGGCGATCGTGACCTTCTGGACGCCGAGCTCGGTCCGCGCGATCTGCGCCTTGACCGTGACGAGGCCCTGCCCGACCTCGGCGGCGGCGGTGTGCACGAGGGCGGTGGCCTCGCCGCCGATGACCTCCAGCCGGACGCGGGCCGTGGACAGGTCGTCGAAGCCCTCGGAGAAGCAGATGTTCTTGATCCCGACGCCGTAGCCGACGCCGCGCACGACGCCCTCACCGTGGGTCGTCTGGGAGACGCCGCCCGGCAGGTTCCGCAGGTCGGAGCGGTCCGGGTCGGGAGGCATCGGCATGGCCTCCAGCCGGGTGAGCATCTCGGCGAGCGGCGCGGGCGACTCGATGACCTGCCCGGTCGCGAGCCTGGACCCCTGGGAGACGGCGTTGCGGCGGCGTACCTCGACCGGGCCGAGCCCGCAGGCGGCGCCCAGTTTGTCCATCATCGACTCGTAGGCGAAGCATGCCTGGACGGCACCGAAGCCGCGCATCGCACCGCACGGCGGGTTGTTGGTGTAGACGCCGTACCCGTCGATACGGATGTTGGGGATCTCGTAGGGGCCGACGCCCAGCGAGGCGGCGTTCCCGACGACGTTCATGGTGGACGAGGTGTACGCGCCGCCGTCCAGGACGATCTCGACGTCGGCGTAGAGGAGCCGTCCGTCCCGCGTGGCGCCGAACTCGTACCGCATCTGCGCGGGATGCCGGTGGACGTGCCCGAAGAACGACTCGTACCGGTTGTACGACATCTTCACGGGCCGGCCGGTGTGCAGCGCCAGCATCGCCGCGTGGATCTGCATCGACAGGTCCTCGCGTCCACCGAAGGCGCCGCCGACGCCGGCGAGCGTCATGTGGATCTGGTCCTCGCGCAGCGCGAGGCAGGGCGCGATCTGCTTGAGGTCGTTGTGGATCCACTGCGTGGAGACGTGCAGGTCGACGCCGCCGTCCTCGGCCGGGATCGCCAGGCCCGCCTCGGGCCCGAGGAACGCCTGGTCCTGGATGCCGACCTCGTACTCGCCGGACACCACGACGGCCGCCTCGGCCCTGGCCGCGTCCACGTCCCCGACCCGGACCGGCTGGTGCCGGGTGATGCCGCCGCGGTCCTGGACCTTCAGGCCCTCCGGGTCGGCGATCACCGCGCGCGGGTCGGTGACCGGCTCCAGCACCTCGTACTCGACGGCGATCCGGTCCATCGCGCGGCGCGCCGTCTCGGGGTGGTCGGCGGCGACGAGCGCGACCGGCTCGCCCTGGTGCCGTACCTGGTCGATGGCGAGGACGGGCTGGTCGTCGGTGTGGTCGATGCCGAACACCTTGCGGCCGGGCACGTCCTCGTGGGTGAGGACGGCGCGGACGCCGGGCAGCGCGAGGGCGGGCCCGACGTCGAGCGACCGGATCCGCGCCCGGGGGTGCGGGCTGCGGAGCGTCGCGCCCCACAGCATCCCGTCCAGCCACAGGTCGGAGGCGTAGGCGAACTCGCCGGCGACCTTGAGGGCGCCGTCCGGGCGCAGGGGGCTCTCGCCGACTCCGCCGATGCCGGGGGTGGCCGTGTGGGCCGGGCTCCTGGTCGGGGACGTCATTCAGAGCACCTCCTCGGCGAGGCGCATCAGGCGGCGGTGGGCGTCCGCGCCGCGCCGCCCGGCCTCGTCCTGCGGGACGGTGACGAGCGTGTCGCCGTCCACGACGGTGCGCCCGCCGACGAGCAGGCGCTCCAGCGGCGGCGTCGGCCCGAACGCCAGCGCGACGACGGGGTCGTCGACGGCGGCGCGGAAGCCGTCGATCCGCCACAGCGCGATGTCGGCGAGCCGGCCGGGCGCGAGGGCGCCGAGCTCGTCGTCGCGGCCGAGGCAGCGGGCGCCGCCGAGCGTCGCCATCTCCAGGGCCTGCCGGGCGTTCAGCGCGGTCGGCCCGTACCGGGCGCGCTGCATGTAGATCGCCTGCCGCAGCTCCCCGGCCAGCGGGACGAGTTCGGCCGACGCCGCCCCGTCGACGCCGAGCCCGACCGCCGCGCCCGCCTCCAGCAGGTGCGACACGCGGGCGATCCCGGCGCCGAGGCGGGCGTTGGAGCTCGGGCAGTGCGCCGTTCCGGTACGGGTCTCGGCGAGCCGCTTGACGTCGGTGTCGTGCAGGTGGACGCAGTGCGCGAGCCACACGTCGGGGCCCAGCCAGCCGATCGAGTCCACGTACTCGGTGGGCGTCATGCCGAACTGCTCGCGCGTGTGCTCCTCCTCGTCGAGCGTCTCGGCGAGGTGGGTGTGCAGGCGCACGCCCTTGGCGCGCGCCAGCCGGGCCGACTCGACCAGCAGGTCCCGCGTGACGGAGAACGGCGAGCAGGGCGCGACGGCGACGCGCAGCAGGGAGCCGGGCGAGGGGTCGTGGTACCGGTCGATCGCGGCCTCGGTCTCGGCGAGGATGGTGTCGATGTCCTCGACGACCTCGTCCGGGGGCAGCCCGCCCTGCGACTCGCCCCGGTCCATCGATCCCCGGCACGGATGGAACCGGACGCCGATCTCCCGGGCGGCCTCGATCTCGGCCGCGAACAGGTCGCCGCGTCCCTTGGGGAACAGGTAGTGGTGGTCGGTGGACGTCGTGCAGCCCGACTTGGCGAGCCATCCGAGCCCGGCGGTGGCGGCGCCGCCGACGACCTCGGCGTCCATCTTCGACCACGGCTTGTAGAGGGTGGTCAGCCACTCGAACAGGGTGCCGTCGACGGCCGCGCCCTGGCTGGCCCACTGGTAGAGGTGGTGGTGGGAGTTGACCAGGCCGGGGGTGGCGAGGCAGCCCGTGCCGTCGATGCGCTCCGCGCCGGGTCCGGTCTCCGGCGCGGGGCCCGGTCCGACCGCCGTGATCCGGTCGCCCTCGACCACGATGTGGCCGCCCGGGTACTCGTCCCCGGACACGGTGGCCACGTGGGCGTTCTCGATGACGACGCGCCTCATCGCGCGGCCGCCCTGCGCTCGGCCGCGAGGCGCACCGCGTCGAGGATCTTCTCGTAGCCGGTGCAGCGGCACAGGTTCCCGGCCAGCGCCTCGCGGATCTCCGCGTCGGACGGCGCCGGGTTCCGCTCGATCAGGTCGTGCGTCTGGACGATCAGGCCGGGCGTGCAGAACCCGCACTGGACGGCCCCCGCCTCGACGAACGCCTCCTGGACGGCGTCGAGCCGCTCCTCGCCGGGCGGCCCCTGCGCCAGCCCCTCCACGGTGACGACCTCGCGGTCCTGCGCCTGGCCCGCGGCGACCAGGCAGGCGCACACCGGCACGCCGTCCAGGTAGACGGTGCACGAGCCACATTCGCCCTGTTCGCAGGCGTTCTTTGAACCGGGGAGGCCCATTCGCTCGCGGAGCATGTAGAGCAGGCTCTCGCCCTCCCACACCTCGTCCACGGCCTCCTCGGACCCGTTGACGGTCAGGTTCACGCGCATCACGAGGCCGCCTTTCCCACGGTCGTCTTGCGGTGGTCGTTCCAGGCCCAGGTGAGCGTGCGGCGCGCCAGCACCGCCAGGGCGTGGCCGCGGTAGCCGCCCGTCCCGCGGACGTCGTCGATCGGCGACGCCGCGTCCCGCACCAGTTCGCCGAAGCGCCGTGCGGCGGCCTCGGCGAGCGGGCCGCGCCCGTCCCAGTCCAGCTCGGCGGAGATGAACGCCTCGGCCTCGGCGGCGCGGCGCGGGGTCGGGGCGGCCGAGCCGAGGCCGGTGCCGACGCGGCGCTCGCCCGGGTGCAGCGCGACGGCGAAGGAGCAGACCGCGATCACCATCGCGTTCCGGGTGCCGATCTTGGAGAAGTACTGCGGGCCGGACGCGGGCGGCGCCCAGAACGCGCGGATCAGCTCGTCCGGCGCGAGCGCGTTGCGCTTCACGCCGGTGAAGAACTCCGCGACCGGGATCATCCGGACGCCGCGCTCGGCCGACTCGGCCTCGATCACCGCGTCCCCGGCCAGCAGCGGCGGATGGCCGTCCCCGGCGGGCGACGCGGCGCCGAGGTTGCCGCCGACCGTGCCGCGGTTGCGGATCTGCGGCGACCCGACCGTGCGGGACGCCTGGGCGAGGCCGGGCAGCCGCCCGCCCAGCTCGGTGATCAGCCGCGCGTAGGGGACGCCGGCGCCGACGCGGAGCCGGCCGTCCGCGGTGTCCCACGCGGTGAGGGCGCGGATCCGGGTCAGGTCGAGCAGCGCCTCGGGCCGCCGCGCGTCGAAGTTGATCTCGACCATGACGTCGGTGCCGCCCTGGACGGGCAGGGCACCGGGCCGCGCGGCCTTGGCGGCCAGCGCGTCCTCCCAGGTCAGCGGTCGCAAGAAGTCCATGTCTCAGTATTCCTCCGGGACGGCGGTCTCAGTCGAAGGCCACCGGTGCGGCGGGCGCGTCGTCGGTCAGCACCGTGCCTTCGATGAGCCCGTACGGGCGGTCCGCCGCGAAATAGACCTCGTTGTCGTTGTCCAGGCCGAACGGCTCCAGATCGACCAGGAAGTGGTGCTTGTTGGGCAGCGACAGCCTGACCTCGCAGATCTCCGGCCGCTCGGTGAGGACGCGGCGCCCCATCTGGTAGAGCGTCTGCTGGAGCGACAGGCTGTGCGTCTCGGCGAACGCGCGCAGCAGGCCGTCGCGGGCGGCGGCGTAGGAGTCGTCCCAGCCCGCGGTGGTGCCGCGGTGCCGCCACCGGGCGGTGACCGCCGTGGCGAGGATCCGGTCGTCCGTCGGTTCGAGCGTCGTGTACTCGTCCCGGGCGAAGCCGTGGAACTCGCTTCCGGTGGAGTTGAGGACGACCAGGTCGGTGAGGCCCGAGACGACCGACTCCGCCTCGCCGCCGTGGACCAGGGCCGTGCGCACCTCGCCGCCGTCCCGGACGAACGAGTGCCCGCCCGCGATGCGCCGCCAGCCGTACTCGCGGATCTCCACCCGGGCGTGCGCGACCGCGGGCTGGGAGGCCGTGAAGTGCCGCGCGAGCAGGAGGCCGAAGTCCTCGATCGCGCCGATGCCGTGCTCGCGGGCGAACGCGAACACGGTGTTCTTCTGGGTGTCGGTGGGCAGCACGGCGGCGTTGTCGCCGGTCAGGTGGACCTCGTCCATCGCTCCGGACAGCGCCACGCTGACGTTCAGGTCCCTGATCCGGTGGGTGCCGCCGTCCCGCGTCACGCGCACGACGCGCGTCTCCGCCTTGCCGTAGCGGTTGGGCCCGAGAACGATCGCCACTAGCTCCCCCGGTACGTCGAGTACGCGAACGGGCTGATCAGGAGGGGGACGTGGTAGTGCCGGCCCGGGTCGTCGATGGTGAACGCGACCGTGACCTCGGGGTAGAAGTCCGACAGTCCCTCGGTGGCGAAGGTCAGCCGGTGCACCCCCTCGCCGGGCTCGGCGCCCCACTCCCGGACGCGGCCGTCGGCGTCGGTGCGGGCCTCGGCGAGCGGAGTCCAGCCGCCGCCCGCGTCGCGGCGCTCCAGCCGGACGGCCACGCCCGCGGCGGGCATCCCCTTCGCCGCGTCGAGTACGTGGGTCGAAAGGCTCACGCGTCCTCCTCCATCAGCCTGGCCAGCCGCAGGTCGACGATCTCCGCCAGTTCCCGGCGGACGGCGTCGCGTTCGGCGTCAGGGTCGTTGCCGAGCCGTTCCCGCAGCGCGGCGAGCATCTCCAGCGCGGAGCGCCCGGACGCGCGGATCAGGAACACGTGGCCGAAACGCTCCTCGTAGGCGCGGTTTCCCGCTATCAGGGCGTCCTGAACGTCGGCCGGCGCCGCGGCCGCCCCTGCCTGCTCCCCTCGCGACCACCGGGCCTCCCGCGCGGCGCCGCCCACCCGGTCCCCGATGCGGGGATGCGCCGCGAGCGCCTCCTCGACGTCCGCCCACTCCAGGTCGTCCAGTGCGCGCCTCGACGCGGCGCGCAGCGCGGCGGGATCGGCGTAGGCCCGGCCGCCGACCTCGGCGATCCACCGGCGGGACGCGCAGCACGCCGCCAGCTCCTCGCTGCTCGGTTCCACCACGCTTGCAGTACACAAGCCCGCCCCGGGCGCGGTCGAGTCACAGGACGTCCGAAGCGAGGCCATGGTCGCGCGCGGTCTTTTGTAGCTTGCTACACATGAAGCTGCGTTCGCTGCTCGCGATGCCCGGGCTGCGGCTGGAGGTCGTCAGCGGGGAGGACGAGCTCGACCGGCCGATCCGCTGGGTCGTCACCACCGACCTGATCGACCCCGGCCGCTATCTGCGCGGCGGCGAGCTCGTGCTCACCGGCCTCGTCTGGCGGACGGGCCCGGCCGACTCGGAGGCGTTCGTCGCGGCCCTCGCCGGGGCGGGCGTGTCGGGGCTGGCCGCGTGGGACCTCACGCTCGGCGCCATCCCGGACGATCTCGTGGCGGCGTGCCGCCGGCACCGGCTGCCGCTGTTCAAGGTCCCCGAGGACGTGGCGTTCGCGACCGTGACCGAGGAGGTCGTCCGGCACCTGTCCGGCGCACGCGCGGCCGATCTCACCGCCCTGCTGGACCGGCACCGCCGCCTGGTCGAGGGGACCGGGCTCGGCGCCGTCCTCGACCTCGTCGGCCACTGCCACGTCCTCACCCCGACCGGGCGGGTCGTCGCGGGGCCGCCGCCCGCCGCCCCGGCCGCTCTGGCCTCCGCGTTCCTCACCGCGCCCCGGCTGCCGCACCACGTCCCGGGCCAGGACATGTCGCTCTTCCCGGTGTCCCCCGGCGACACGCCGCGGGTCGCCGACTGGTTCGTGGCGCTGGAGGGGGACTTCGCCGACTGGCCGCCCGAACGCCACACGATGGCCGGGGAGCTGGCCGCGATCGTCGACCTCGAACGGGCCCGCCTCCGCGCCGACGACCGCTCGTCCCAGGACATCGTGACCGCCGCCTTCTCCGGGGACGATCTACCGAAGTCCGCGGAGCTCGTCTCCCCGGTCGTGGCGGTCGCCGCGTCCGCGCAGGGCCCGCTGCGTCCGGGCGAGCTGCGCACCGTCCTCGCCGAGGTCGTGGGCGTGCCGCGGCCGGTGGTCGGGCTGCTGGACGGGGAGGCCGTCGCGCTCGTCCCGTCCGGCGGGCTGGACGTCGCCGCCGCCGTCCAGGACGCCCTCGGTTTCCTCGCCCCCGGTCTGGCGGGCACCCGCGTGGCCGTCGGGGTGAGCGGCGCCGCCGTGCCCCCCGACCTGCGCGGCGCCATCGAGGAGGCGCGCCACGCCCGCCGCCTCGCCGCGACCCGTCCCTCCCCAGTGTGCGTCGTCCGGCACGAGGAGCTCGCGACCCACGTTCTGCTGCTCGCCAGCGTGCCGGACGACGTCCGGCAGATGTTCCGGGTGCGCCTCCTGGACCCGCTGCACTCCTACGACGACGTCCACGGAGCCGGCCTCGTCCAGACGCTGGAGACGTTCCTGAGGAACTCCGGGTCGTGGACGCGCTGCGCCGAGGAGCTCCATCTCCACGTCAACTCGGTCCGGTACCGCGTCCAGCGCATCCAGGATCTGACCGGCCGGGACCTGTCCCGGATGGAGGACCGGGTCGACTTCTTCCTCGCCCTCCTCGTCTGACCGCGCCGGCTCCGGGCGCGCGTCAGGCCGTGGTGTGCCGCAGGAGCGCGGGGACGACCGTGTCCCAGGTCCGGCGCGGGAGCTCGCTGCCCGTGCCGGGCAGGACGAGGAGCTCGGCGGACGGGATCTCGGCGGCCAGCGCCCGGCCGTTGCCCAGCGGGAAGAAGGGGTCGTCCTCCCCGTGGACGACGAGGGTCGGGGCGGCGATCTCCGGGAGGCGCTCGCGCCAGCGGTCGCCGGAGTCCAGGGCCGCGAAGACCGTCCCCATCTGGTTCGCCCGGTGCGCCTTGCCGGGGTCGGCTCCCGTCACGGTGCGGTCGAAGATCCGCTCGATGTTCGCGCGGGCCTCGGCCTCGTCGAAGGACGGGCCCGACATGTGGCGGGCGTTCTCGACCTGGAAGGCGACCACGGACTCCCGGTCCGCCCAGTCGACCTTCGGCCGCTCCATGAAGCGGGCCATCAGCTCCGGGGCGTGGTCGGGCAGGTCGGCGTCGGCCGGCCCCGGGGCGGTGGGCCTGGTCGCGATGAGGGTGAGGGTGGTGACGCGGGCCGGGTGGTCCAGGGCGAGGAGCTGGGCGATCCAGCCGCCGACGCCGAACCCGGCGACGTGCGCGGACGGCAGCCCGAGGGCGTCGAGGACGCCGGCGGCGTCGGCGACGAGGTCGCGCAGCGTGTAGCGGGGGGCCTCGGGGTCGGCGGTCTCGGACCGGCCCGTGTCGCGCAGGTCGTAGCGGACGGCGAACCTGCGCAGCGCGGCGAGGCGCTCGCACAGGTCGTCCGGCCACGTGAGCATCGTGTTGCCGATCAGCAGGATCGGCGGGTCGGACGGATCACCGAACGTCTCCGCGCACAGTTCCGCCCCGCCCGCCTTGATGAGTTTCTCCATGGAGGGGTGGACCGTGCGCGGAGCCGGAACTCATCGCCTCACGGCGTGTCCGTCTCGGCGGCGATCGCCTCCAGCGCGGCGGTGATGTTCGCCTCGGCGGCCGCCTTGTCGACGCCCGTGCCGGAGAGGATGCCCGTGCCGTCCTCGAACTCCAGCAGGGCGAGCAGGATGTGCTCGGTGCCGACGTAGTTGTGGCCGAGGCGCAGGGCCTCGCGGAACGTCAGTTCGAGGGCCTTCTTGGCGTCCTGGCCGAAGGGGATGAGCTCGGGGAGTTCGCCTTCCGCCTCCGGGGGGAGTTCGGCCGTGGCGGCCTGCCGGACGGTGTCGAGCAGGACGTCCTGGGCGAGGATCGCCTTGGCGGCGAGCGCCTCGGGCTCGGTGAGCAGGGCGAGGACGAGGTGGGCCGGGATGATCTCGGCGTGGCCGGCGGCGCGGGCCTCGCTCATCGAGGCCACGACGACCTTGCGGGCGCGCTCGGTGTAGCGGGAGAAGCCCTGGGAGGGGTCGAGGTCGGGCTTCTCCCCCTTGGCGACGAAGCGCTTCTGCGCCGCCTGCTTGCTGACGCCCATGCTCTTGCCGATCTCCGTCCAGGACGCGCCGGAGCGGCGGGCCTGGTCGACGAAGTGGCCGATGAGGTGGTCGGCGACCTCGCCGAGGTGCTCGGCGGCGAGGACGGCGCTGGTCAGCTGTTCGAGGGCGTCGGTGTGGACCTTCTTGATGCCGTTGATCAGGTCGTCGAGGCGGACCTGGACCGGCGGCCGCTGGGGTTCGGTCATGCGTCAACCATAGGTTGACGATCCTGGATCGTCAACCCTGGGTTGACGCTCACCAGCCGGCGGCCCCGGCGAAGGACGTCGGGGCCGGGTCATAGCCGAGGGCCTCCCGGGCGGCGGTGGTGTCGAGGGTGCGCTCCAGGGCGAGATGGCTGATCGCGTAGCGGGTGAGGCGCGGCGGTTCGGGACGCCTGACCAGCAGGAACGCCCCCTCGGCGACGGCGGCGAGCGGGCGGGCGGCGCGGGCCGGGACGTACACCGGGCGCGCCCGGACGCCGCGCTCGCGCAGGATCGCGCGGAACGCGTCGTCGATCGCGACCGGCGCCGCGTCCGCGACGTTGAAGACGCCGGAGGCCACGGAGCCCGTCGCGGCCAGGACGCACGCCTGGACCAGGTTCCCGACCGAGGTCAGGCTGACGCGCTGGCGGCCGGTCCCGACGGCGGGCAGCACCGGGCCCCGCACGGCGGACAGGACGCGCGGCAGGAGCGTCGTGTCGCCGGGCCCGTAGACCGCGTGCGGGCGCAGGATGATCGCACCGGCGCCCGCGGCGGCCCTCTCGGCGGCGGCCTTGGAGGCGCCGTAGGCGTTCATGTAGCGGCGCACCGGGGCCTCGTCCTCGCGCGCCATGACGCTCGGTGTGAACGGGTCGTACACGCTGGCCGTGCTGACGTGCACGAACCTGGCTCCCGGGAAGCTCGCCAGAGCGTTGCGGGTGCCGGTGAGGTTCGCGGCGAAGAGGGCGGCCGCGGGTCCCCAGTCGGTGACGCTGCCCGCGCAGTGGACGACCGCGTCCACGGCGGGCGCGTCCGGCAGCGGGCCTCGCGTGAGGTCCCAGGACCGGTAGGGCGCGCCGCCCACGCGGCCGGGGGCCACCGCCGGGCGGCGGCCGAACGCGAGCACGGCCGTCCCCTCGGACGCGAGCGCCCGGCACACCGCGCCGCCGACGAAACCCGAGGCTCCCGTCACCGCGATCCTCACGGCGCCACCACCTCGCGGAGCCGGTCCCGGTCGAGCTTGCGGGTGCGCCCGGAGCGGGGCAGCTCGTCCAGGACGACGATACGGTCCGGGAGGGCGTCGTGGTCGATGACGTCCGGGAGCCTGCGGTGCAGCCGTTCGTGCAGGTCGCCGGTGCCGACCACCGCGAGGACGACCTCCTCGTCCCCCGTGCGCGGGTCCGGCACGCCCACGATGGCGGCCTCGGCCACGCCGGGCAGCGCGGCGATCGACGGCTCGTACAGGCCGGGGTAGAGGTTGAACTTGCCGCGGATCAGCATGTCCTTCTTGCGTCCCGTCAGGACGAGGCGGCCGCCGTCCAGCCGCGCGAGGTCGCCGGTCGGCAGCTCGGCGACGGGGTCCGCGCCGAGGTACCCACGGCACAGGTTGGGGCCGGACAGCAGCAGCTCGCCGTCCCCGGCCAGGCGGGCGCCGACGCCGGGGAGGGGCGCGCCGAGCAGGTCGCCGGGCCCGTCGTGCGCGAGCTTCTCCCGCGCCGACGCGATCGCCACGGGCAGGATCTCCGTCATCGCGTACACCGACAGGACCTCCGCGGAGGGGGCCGCCTCGACCGCCTGCCGGAGCACGGCCGCGGGCGCGGGCGCCGCGCCGAGCAGCACGTACCGGACGGACGGCGGCAGCTCGCGGCACGCGTCCAGGATCTCGGCGAGGTGGACGGGGACGCAGAACGTGTGCGTGGCCCGCCGCTCGCGCATCAGCCGCGCGAAGTCGGCCGGGGCGCAGAACAGGGGCGGCATCGACCAGCGGGCGCCCGCGATCAGGGTCGGCAGGCCGAGCATGAGCTGGTCGGTGTGGACGACGTCCCCCGGCCCGAGGGGCAGCCGGGACCGGAACAGGTCGAGCGCCGCCGCCAGCGACGCCTGCGTGTGGACGACCGCGCGCGGGTCCGCCGTCGTGCCCGACGTGAAGATCACGGCGGCGGGGGCGTCCGGATCGGGCTCGCGGTCCGGCTCGGGGGCCTCGCCACGGGCCAGGCGCGCGAAGGACAGCGCGCCCCGGGGCACGCCCGGCAGCCGGCGGCCGACGTGGATGTGCCGCATCGGGCCCTCGCCCGGGATCTGCAGGTCGGCGAGGTTCGGCAGGAGGAGCCCGCGCCGCCGCGCGTACGCCCGGACGGGCCGGAGCCTGCTGCCCGCGTACAGCACCGATTCGGCCGCCGACCAGCGGGGACGGGCCAGCCGCAGCCGCGCGGTGAACATCTCGGGCCCGGCGCCCGGGTCGGCGAACACGACCACTCCCCCGGCCGCGACCACGCCCAGCGCGAGGACGAGCGACTCCGGCGAGGGGCGCACCGAGAACAGCACGCCGTCGCCCGCGGCGAGCCCGCCGGACAGCAGCCCGTGCCGGACGGCGAGCACCTGCCGCCGCAGGTCACCGTAGGTCAGCTCCGTGCCGTCCCCCGAGACCAGGGCGACGGCGGCGGGCGTCCGCGCCGCCTGGTCGAGCAGCAGCCGGACGAGCGTCATGCCGCCCTCACTTTCCGAGGATCTCCCGACCGGACGGCCAGGTGGCGATAGGTCGGGATCAGAACGTTCCGGGCGGCGGCGCGGCGCGTGACGGTGAGCGGCGCGGCGGCGAGCAGCGTCCGGGTGACCAGGCGGATCTGCGCCATGGCCAGCGGGTACCCGATGCAGAAGTGCGGCCCGGCGCCGAACCACAGGCGGCGCAGCTCGGGCGGGTGCGGACGGTCCAGGTCGAACGGGCCGTGGGCGCGGCAGCAGTTGTGCGTGGCGATCAGCACCCGGTCGCCGGGGCGGATCGCCGCGCCCCCGACCACGGCCGGGCGGTGCACGCTGCGCAGCATGACCGGCGTCGGCGTCGCGACCCGCATCGCCTCCTCGACGGCCCGGTCCAGGAGAGCGGGATCCCCGGCGACGCGGTCGAGCTGCCCGTGGTCGGCGAGCAGGGCGACCAGGCGCGGCAGCAGCGTCGCGACGGTCTCGGTGCCGGTCAGGAAGAACGCTCCGGCGGCGCCGCGCGCCTCGTCCTGCGACAGGCCGAGGGCCCGCATCCGTCCCATGACCGTGGACTCGTCCCCCGCCAGGTAGGACTTGGCCGCGATGTCGCCGAGCGGGTCGAGCACCGCTCGGGCCCGGCGGGCCTGGGACGGGGAGAGCCGCCGCGTGCGCAGCGACACCATCGAGACGATCTTCTCGCCCTGCTCGAACAGGTCCCGGTAGGCGGCCTCGGTGCCGCCTTCGAGCCCGATGACCTCGCCGATCACGGTCCCGGCCATGACCCGCGCCGCCTCCACCAGGTCGACGGCCGCGCCGCGTCCGAGGCGGTCCGACAGCGCGGCCAGCGGCTCGGCCAGCACGCGGGCGCACAGCGCCTCGGTGTAAGCCGGGGTGAACAGGTCGGTCAGGCGGCGGCGGAGGGCGCGGTGGGCGCCGCCCTCCATGTTGAGCAGGACGGACGGCCCGAGCACGGGCGTCCACAGCTCGCCGGGCGAGCCGGGGCCGTCCTTGCGGAACGTCTCGCCGTCCATGAGGATCTCGCGGGCCAGGGCGGCGTCGTTCACGACCACCCCGACCCCGGGCACGCGCACGATCGGCCCGCGCCGCGCGACCCCGCGCAGGAGCGGGTAGGCGACCGGGTGCGCGGCCAGGTAGAGCCGCCTCTCCCAGTTCATCGGATGTCCCCCGTGCTCATCGGATGTCCCCTGCGCTCATCGGATGTCTCCTGCGCTCATCGGATGTCTACGACGGCGGGGCGGTAGCGGTGGTCGGCGTACCAGCCGAGCGTCCTGACGAGGCCGAACGCGCGGAGCCTGCGCACGGACCCGTACACGACGACGTCCTCGCGCAGCGCGTAGGCGTCGGTCACGTAGCGGACGCGGTTGACCAGCGCGCGGTCCTCGTGGACGTCCTCGATGCGGGTGCGGGGGAAGCCGCCCGCCCGCTCGTACAGGTCGGCCGTGATCGCGAGGTTGCAGCCCGGCATCATCACGTACGGGCCGAGGTAGAGCGGGTCCTGGTTCCCGGGGCGGAACCGCCCGAACAGGGCGGCGAGGTCGATGACGGCGGGCAGCAGCCGGCGCTCCCAGAGCCTCAGGGGGAACTCGTCGGTGCGCGGCAGCAGCGGCCCGGACACCATCTCCAGCCCCTCGCCGAACGCCCGCCGCACCGCCGCGACCCAGCCGCGGTGGGGCAGGCAGTCGGCGTCGGTGCGGGCGACGTGCGTGGCCCCCGCGCCGATCGCGTGCCGGACGCCGGTGTCGGCGGCGGCGCCGGTCCCCTTCTCCGGCTCGTGGACGATCCGGACGTCGAACGCCGCGGCGCCCGCGGCGAACTCCTTGACGGCGGTGGCGGTCCCGTCCGTGCTGCCGTTGTCGACCACGACGAGGGTGAAGCCGGTGTCGGTCTGCTCGGCGAGGCGGCGCAGCGTCGCGCCGATCGAGCGCTCCTCGTTGTAGGCGGGGACGACGATCCACAGGTTCATCGGGTCCGCAGGGTTCGCAGGGTCCGCAGGGTCCGCAGGGTCCGCAGGGTTCATCGTCACAGCTCCGCGAACATGACGCCGAGGCTGACGCCGCCGGCGAGCCCGATCAGCGCGATCCGGTCGCCGGGCCCGCAGCGCCCTTCGGCGAGCGCGGTGGCGATCTGCAGCGGGAGGCTCGCGGACGCGACGTTGCCGTGGTCGGGCAGCGTGACGACGAGCCGGTCGGGCGGGATGCCGAGGATCGCGCGCAGCGTCTCCAGGTAGGGCAGCGTCACCTGGTGGACGCCGACGACCGCGAAGTCGTCCCAGGTCAGCCCGGTCTTGGCGAGCGCGGTGGTGAAGATCTCCGGGCCGGTCGCCAGGAAGGCGTCCTTCAGCCGCCGGCCGTCCCCGCTGAAGTAGGTGAACTCGGGGTCGCGCGGGTGCATCGAACCGCCGCCCGGGAGCGTCCCGACCCGCCAGGCGCTGGAGACGGCGGCGAAGTCGCGGTAGAAGATCCCGCCGTCCGGGGCGGCCTCCACGAGCATCGCGGCGCCGCCGTCGGAGAGGGTGTAGCCGGCGAACGCGTCCACGAACTGGGCGCGGTCGCGCACCTTCCAGCGGACGGCGCGGGACGGGCTCTCGCCCGTGCAGACCAGGACGCGCTCGTGCTGCCCGGTGCGGATCAGCGCGTCCGCCATCTGGAGCCCGTTGAGGAAGCCGTTGCAGGCGTTCTTGACGTCGAAGACCGGGCAGGTCGCGCCGAGCTTGGCGGCGACGATGTGCGCGGTCGCGGGCTCCACGAGGTCCTGCGACGCCGACCCGAAGACCAGCAGGTCCAGGCCGGCCGGCTCGACCGCGCGCTCGGCGAGGGCGCGGCGGGCCGCGGCGACGGCGAGGTCGGACGCCTGCTCGTCGTCGCGCATCACGTGCCGGGACCGGATGCCGGTCATCCGCTCGACGATCGTGGGGTGCGGGCGGTACCCGGGGCTCTCGGCCGCGACGCGGGCCTCGACCTCGGCGCTGCTGACCGTCCGGTCCGGCAGGTGCGCGGCGACGGCGGTGATGCGGGCTCTCATGGGCTCGGGTCCCCCGGTTCCTCGTGCTCGGTGTCCGGCAAGCCTCGTCGGCCGCGGGCGCTCCCGGTCAGGGGAACCCTACGCATCCCGGGCCGGGCGTTGTACCCGGTTCGGCCTGAGTACTGCCACTTAGCCCGGTTTGAGGGATACCACGTTTCCGTCCGGATTCCGGAACCGCCAGAATCGGCGGGTGACCAGCACGAAGACCGACAGGGCGGCGCGGCACGAGGCCCGCCTGCTGTGGACGGCGAACCCGGGCCTGTTCGCCCTCCTGGAGGCGGCGCGCCACACCGGCCCCATCACCCGCGTGCCGAGGCTCGGGTGGGTGGTGACCGACCCCGTCCTCGCTCGGCAGGTCCTCAACGACCACGCCGCCTTCGGCATGAACGGCGAGGGCGGCGTCGGCCACCTCTGGACGCAGCTGTTCGGGGACGAGATGGGGCGGTTCTTCGGCGGTGCGACGCACGCCGAGGTCCGCACCCGCGCCCGCGACCTGTTCACCGAGGACGCCGCCCGGATCCTGGTGGAGCGTTCCCAAGGCCGGACCCACGCCGCGCTCGCCGCCCGCCTCGCCGCCGGAGCGGGCGTCGACGTCGCCGACGCGGCCCGCGTCATGGCCGGGCGCATGGTCGCCGACCTGCTGGGCCTGCCCCCGGACCGGGCCGACGCCGAGTACCGCGCGCTCTTCGCCGCCGGGGAGCGGCTCGCCCGGCTGGCGCTCGGCACGACCGCGTCCACCGGCCTCGACCCGGCGGTCCTCGCGCGGGCCCGCGCCGTCGTGGACGAGATCACCGCCGGAGTCCCGCGCGCCTACCGGACGGCAGGAACCGGCACCCTGCTCGGCCGCTGCCGCGAGATGGGCCTCGGCCTGCCGCTCGCCCGCGGCCTGGCGACCCTGCTGGTGATCGCCGGGACGGAGACCGGGGTGTCCGGGACCGTCCGCACCGCGGCCCTGCTGCACGACACCGGAGGGCAGCGGGCCCTGCTGGACGATCCGTCCCTCATGGACAACGCGGTGCGGGAGGGGCTGCGCGTCGCGGCCCCGGCGCCGGTGATCGGGCGCCACGTCGCCCGGGACGCGGCGGTCGGCGGGCGGCGGCTCCGCGCGGGCGACCGGATCCTGCTGCTGACCTACCGGGCGACGGGCGCCGCCGGGCCGTTCGACGTCCGGCGCGCCTACGTCCCGGAGACGCGGCAGCTGTGGTTCGGCGGCGGGCGCCACCTGTGCCTCGGCGCCGCAGTCGCGCGCGTGCAGGTGGCCCGGATGCTGGAGACGCTGCTGTCCTCCGGCCGCCCGTACCGGGTGGTCTCCCGCCGCCCGGCCCGTCGCGTCCTCGTCCCGTCGTACGCCGAGCTCCGCGTCCGGCCCGCCCAGTACCCGTGACGGCGTGACGGCGACCCGGGCCCGCTAGACCTCGGGGATCTCGGTCGGCGGGGCGTCCTTCTCCGGGGCCTCCTTGTCCGGGGCCGTCGGGGTCGGGGCGGGCGCCGGGGAGTGCGTGATCGTCGGGCCGACCGGCCGCGCGGGGCGCTCGTCGCGGGGCGCGGAGTTCCACCACCAGAGCGCGAAGGAGATCGCGAGCAGCACCAGCACGCCGCCGGCCACCTGGAGCACCGCGGTCCGGTGGGTCGGCTCGCGGCGCGGGCGCCGGCCCCCGTCCCGCCGCGCGGCGCGGCGGGACCTGCGCCGCTCGCGCCGGGACGGGGGCCGGGCGCGCTCGCGCGCGGACGGCTCGGTGAAGACGGCGCTCCTGACGAAGTCCTCGTCGAACACGGGCTCGTCGAAATCTGCGGCCATGGGACTCTCCGGCGCGGGGGGATCGTCGTGCGCCCAGGCTAGTCGACGCGGCCGACACCCCCGCGTGCCGCGGCCCGCGCGCGATCCCTCTCACCGGGACCGGCCTTCCCCCGCAAAGTTAGAACACGTTACAGTCAAAAGTGAATCGTGTTCTAGAAGGAGACCGCATGGGTACCCCGGTGATCGTCGAGGCGGTGCGCACGCCGCTCGGCAAGCGTGGCGGCTGGCTCGCGGGCCTGAAGCCGATGGCCGTCCTCGCGCACGCCCTGAACGCCGCCGTCGAGCGCTCCGGCATCGACGCCGCCGAGGTGGAGCAGGTCTTCGCCGGCTGCGTCACGCAGGCGGGAGAGCAGGGCGGGCACGTCGGCCGCTACTCCTGGCTGTACGCGGGGCTGCCGTGGCAGGCGGGCGTCACCACCATCGACGCCCAGTGCGGCTCCTCCCAGCAGGGCGTCCACCTGGCCGCGTCCCAGATCGCCGCCGGGGTCGTGGACGTCGCGATCGGCTGCGGCGTCGAGGTGATGAGCCGCGCCCCGCTCGGCAGCAACGTCATGCCCGCCAACCCGCGGCCCGACGACTGGTCGCTCGACATGCCGAACCAGTTCGAGGCCGCCGAGCGGATCGCCGCCCGCCGCGGCATCACCCGCGCCGACCTCGACGCGTTCGGCGCCCGCTCCCAGCAGCTCGCCGCCAAGGCGTGGGCGGACGGCCGCTTCGACCGCGAGATCGCCCCGATCACCGCGCCGGTCCTGGACGCCGAGGGCGAGGTCACCGGCGAGACCCGCGAGGTCACCCGCGACCAGGGCCTGCGCGAGACGACCGCCGACGGGCTCGCCGGGCTCAGGCCGGTGCTCGGCCCCGAGGGCCTGCACACGGCGGGCACCTCGTCCCAGATCTCCGACGGCGCCGCCGCCGTCCTGCTGATGTCGGAGGACAGGGCCCGGGCCCTCGGCCTGCGCCCGCGCGCACGCATCCGCACGCAGGCCCTCGTCGGCGGCGAGCCGTACTACCACCTGGACGGGCCCGTGCAGTCGACCGAGCGCGTCCTGCGGCGCTCCGGCATGGCCATGGGCGACATCGACATCACCGAGATCAACGAAGCCTTCGCGTCGATCGTGCTGTCCTGGGCGTCGGTCCACAAGCCGGACATGGACCGGGTCAACGTCAACGGCGGCGCCATCGCCCTCGGCCACCCCGTGGGCGCCACCGGCGCCCGGCTGATCACCACCGCGCTGCACGAGCTGGAGCGCCGCGACGCCGGGACCGCGCTGGTCACGATGTGCGCGGGCGGCGCCCTGTCCACCGCCACGATCCTCGAACGGATCTGACCGGGCGGGCATCCTGGAGTACAGGACAGCGCACG
The DNA here is from genome assembly GCF_040649435.1 of Actinomadura sp. NPDC048955. NCBI lineage: Bacteria > Bacillati > Actinomycetota > Actinomycetes > Streptosporangiales > Thermomonosporaceae > Actinomadura > Actinomadura sp. NPDC048955. Next base: position 172,295 of record NZ_JBEZJI010000008.1, on the reverse strand, counting down.
ACCACGGGCCCCGGTCCCAGCGGCCGGGGCCCTCGAACCATGACAGGCGCGAAAGGCGGTCTCGGTGCAGCCGGAACCTGAGGACCTCGGCGGCGGGCTGTGGAGCGTCCCCGTCCCCATCCCGAACAACCCCCTGTCGTACACGCTGGTGTACGCGGTGGAGAGCCCCCGGGGCCCCGTCCTGGTCGACGCGGGCTGGCAGCACGAGGACGCGTGGACGGCCCTGCGCGACGGGCTCGGCACGTTCGGGATCGACGTCGCCGACGTGTACGGCGTGGTCGTCACGCACTTCCACCCCGACCACGCGGGCCTCGCCGGGCGCGTCCGCGAGACGTCCGGCGCCTGGATCGCCATGCACCACTCCGACGCCGCGATCGTCCGGCTGTTCAACGAGGTCGGCCAGGGCGGCCGCCGCTCGTTCGAGCTGACCGCGCTGCGCCGCGCCGGCGCGGCCGAGTCGGACCTGACCGGGCCCACCCAGCAGACCCGGGTCTCGCCGCCCGCCGTCCCGGACCGCGAGCTGTCCGACGGCGACCTGGTGGACGTCCCCGGCCGCCGGCTCCAGGCCGTGTGGACCCCCGGGCACACGCCCGGCCACATCTGCCTGCACCTGGAGGACGGTGACCGGATCTTCACCGGCGACCACGTCCTGCCGCGCATCACCCCGCACATCGGCCTCTACCCCTACGACACCCCGGACGTGGACCCGCTGAGCGACTTCCTCGGCTCGCTCGACAAGGTGTCGGCCATGACGGTGGGCGAGGTCCTGCCCGCCCACCAGCACCGCTTCCGCGGCCTCGGGGACCGCGCCCGCGAGATCATCGGCCACCACGAGGAGCGCCTCGCGGAGGTGGCGGCGCTGCTGTCCCCGAGCCCCGTCACCCTCTGGGACCTCACCGCCGGCCTCACCTGGCGCCACCCGTGGCCCGAGATGGCCCAGCAGGCCCGGCGCATGGCCGCCGCCGAGGCCGCCGCGCACCTGCGCACCCTGGAGACCCGGGGCGTCGCCCGCCGCGACGGCGACGACGACCCCCTGCGCTACGTCCTGCGCTGACGTTCCCGATCCGCCGCCCGGTGTCGTCCGGGGACGTTAGTCTGCCCGCCGACGATCTCCGAAGGGGTGGCGGATGCGGGACGTGCCGGGGCCGGAAGACGACGAGATGGACGGCGCGCTGGCGCTCGCCCCCGACGATCCGGAGGGGGCGCGCGAGCGCGTCCTGCGGACCGCGGGGCACCGGCCGGCGGCCTCCCTGCCTGACTTCTTCTCGGCCGCGGCGGGGGCGTTCGCGCGGGCGGGGCACGCCGAGCAGGCCGCGTTCTACCTGGGCAGGGCCGGCGAGGTCGAGGAGGCGAACGCGCGGCTGCTCGGCCTCGCGCCCGACACGGCCCGGGCGCAGCGGGTGCTGGTGGATCTGGTCCCCCTGGGCGCGATCACCGCGTCGGCGCTGCACGGGCACCTGAAGCGGCTCGCGCGGCACGACGACGCGGCCGCCGCCCACGCGTGGGCGCGGGAGGCGGTGTGCGCGTTCTTCGACGCGGGCACCGTCCCGTATCCGAACGTCGTCGCCGACCTGCTTCCGGTGGCGCGGTCGGCCGGGGTCGACGAGGCGGACGAGACCGGCTTCATCGCCGAGCGGCTGCTGCGCGGAGGGCTGCTGCCCCGGGCGCCGCTGCCGCTGTGGAAGTCCGTGGACGCGGCGCTGCGGCGGCTCGCCGGGGATCCCGCGCTGCTGGACCTGCTGATCGCGGCGCGGCCCGACGGCGGGCTGTACGCCGATCCCGGTCCGCGCGCCGAGCACCACCGGCACTGGCTGCTGCTGCTCGGGCTGGTCAAGGCCGGGCGGCGGCTGCCGCCGGACTGGTTCGCCGCCGCCGGCCCGCAGCCCGCGAACGAGCTGATGCGCCTGGCCGCCGGCGCGGGCGACCGCCTGTTCCCCGCGCCGGGACGGTGGTTCGACCCCGCCGCCGACCCGGTCGTCGGGCGCTCCGCACCCGACCCCCTCGCCTTCACCCGCTCGAAGGTCCAGGCTCCGCACTGGAACGGCGAGGACGACGCCCTCCCCCGGTTCCTCGCGCAGCTCGACGAAGGCGCCCCGAACGCGCGGGAGCGGCTGGACGCCTGCGTGCGGGGGCTCGGCCACTACGCCAACGTCGACTATCCGTCCCTGCTGCGGGCGCTGTGGGCGCAGGGGACGGTCCGCCGCGCCCTCTCCGAGGACGTCGCGCGGTGGCGGGAGGAGTGCGCGGCGGGCGACCTGCTCGGCCTGGAGGTCGCGCTGCCCCGCCTGGCGCCGCTGGCGGAGTGGGCGGCCGCGACCCCGGCCGCCGAGGCCCTGGCCGGGCTGGAGATCACCGATCCGGTCGACGCGCTGTGGCGCGCGCTGCGGGCCGGGCTCCCCGAGGAGCTGCGGTTCCCGGCCGTCGAGGGCTCGTACGCCACCGCCGTCCTGCACGACGATCTGCTCACGGTCGGCGTCGAGGGAAAGCGTGTCGAGGTCTTCGGGCCCGAAGGGCCGGTCCACCGCGCCGACCTCCCCCACGCCACGGGCACCTACCCGTGGTACGACGGCGCCGACTGCTACGTTTCGCGGCTGAACGGGAACCGCGCGGAGACCTACCGCGCGCCCGCGCCCGGCGAGCTGGAGGTGCCCGCCGACGGGCGGTGGCGATGGCCGCGCAGCCCGGCGGCGGTCGCGCTGACGTTCCCGGGCGCGACCGCGCCGACGCAGCTCACGCTCGACCGGGGGCTCCTGCGCCTGGTCGACGGTGCGGGCCGGACGACCCTCAGGATCCGGTACTCCCCGTCCCAGCCCGGTGACGCGGTCATGCCCCCGCCCGGTTTCTGGCCCCACCTGCCGGCCGCGGACCCCGAGGGCTCGGCGGCGCTGCGCGGCCTCACCCGCGACGGCGCGGCCCGCCTGGTGGACGCGGCCCTCGTCCATCGGCGGGAGCTGGACGCCGAGCTCGGCCGTGTCCTCCCTGAGATCACCGACGCGCGGCTGCTGGAGGAGGTGGCGGCGCAGGCGCTCCGGGCCGCCGCGTGCCTGCTCGACGTGCTCCGCCTGCGGGACGCGCTCCGCCTGGCCCCGCCGGAGGGCCTGCCGGAGCGGATCCGTCCCGGCGGCGGCCTGCGGGCCGGCCGGAACGTCGCGCGGGTGCCGGCCATCCGGTATCTCGCCGAGGTCCTCGTGGAGGCCGCCGAGGCCGGGCCCGCCTACGACACCCCCCATCCGCTCGGCCGCATCGACCTGCCCACCGGCGCGCGGGCCGTGCACTTCGCGTTCGGGACGCTCGGCGGCGAGGCGCTGCTGGCCGCGCTGCCGTGGCGGGCCGCGTACCAACGGGCGAAGGCCGTGGACCTCCTGGGCGCTTGGGGCGGCACCCCTTGGGGCGACGGCGGCGGCCGGTGGCGGCGGCTGTGGTTCGGCGCGCAGGCCACGCAGGACCCCGAGGGCCAGCTGTGGCGGACACCGAACGGCGCGATGGTGATCCTGTCCTGGCAGGCCCGTCCGCACAAGGAGTCCTTCGCCGTCGAGTACTCCCTGGACGGCGTCTTCCGCGACTTCACCTTCCCCGGCTGGCACCACCGGTATCCGCCGCGGCCGCAGGGCTGGGGCGGGGCCGACCGCATCGCGCGGTACCTGCGCCTGCTGGACGAGCGGGGCCCCGCCCCCTACGACGTGGCGGCCGTGCGGCGGCTCGCCGAGGGCACGGGGCTGCCGGTCTCCTCGGCCGCGTCCGCCGCCTACGGGTACCCGTTCACGGTCGGGAACGAGAAGGAGCGCGACCGGCTGCCCGCGGACGTCGCCGTGCTCTACACCGATCCCGAGACGGGCGAGCACGCCCGGAACCGGTCGTGGCAGCTCGACGAGGCGCTGCGCCAGCCCCTGATGCCCGCCGACCCGGAGGACCTGTGGGTCACGGGCCTGGACGTCGACGGAGCCGTCGCGTGGTGGGAGGCGGAGGGGCGCGAACTGGGGCTGTGACCTTTCGGCCGGGGTGCGACGCAGATCACTCTCACGGGCGGGACTCTTGATGAGACTGGAGTCTCATGTTAGAACCTGTTCTAGGTAAATGCTGGTCTCCACCCCGGCACGAAGGATCATCCATGGCACTCGCGACGTCCCCCGTCTCCGCCGCCCGGGCCTTCCGGGCCCCCGAGATCGACATCATCGATCCGGGCGTCTACGAGCGCGGGGGGATCCCGCACCGCCAGTTCCAGTGGCTGCGCGACAACGACCCCGTCCACTGGCACCAGGACCCGAACGACGGGGTGCCGGGGTTCTGGGCCATCACGCGCCACGAGGACGTGGTGTCGGTGTCGCGGCGCGCCGACCCGTACTCCTCGCACGAGCGGACGTCGATGTTCGAGGAGTTCTCCAGCGACGACATCGCCATGTACGGGCAGATGATGCTCTTCCAGGACCCGCCGGACCACACCCGGCTGCGCTCCATGGTCAACAAGGGCTTCACCCCGCGGATGATCGGGCGGCTGGAGGAGCACATCCGCAAGATCTGCAACGAGCTGATCGACGAGGCGGCGCCGCTGGGCGAGTGCGACTTCGTCGAGCGGTTCGCCGCGCCGCTGCCGCTGTACACGATCTGCGAGCTGCTCGGCGCGCCGATGGAGGACCGGGAGAAGATCTTCCACTGGTCGAACAAGCTCGTCGCGTTCAACGACCCCGAGTTCATCGGGGGGCGCGAGGAGTCGACCCTGTGCGCCGCCGAGTTCGCCGAGTGGGGCGGGCAGCTCGCCGCCGCGCGCGAGTCCACGCCGCGCGACGACATCGTGACCAAGCTGCTGACACCCGACGCCGACGGGAACCGGATCACCCTGGAGGAGTTCCAGCTCTTCGTGATCATGCTGTCGATCGCCGGGAACGAGACCACCCGGACCGCCACCGCGGGCGGCATGATCGCCTTCTTCGAGCGGCCGGACCAGTGGGCCCGGCTGCGCGAGGACCGGAGCCTGCTGCCGAAGGCGGTCGAGGAGATCGTCCGCTGGGTCAGCCCGATCAACCAGTTCCGCCGGACGGCCCTGGTCGACACCGAGATCGGAGGCAAGCAGATCAAGGCCGGCGACAAGGTCGTGATGTTCTACGGCTCCGCCAACCGCGACGAGCGCGCCTTCGAGAACCCGTTCGCCTTCGACGTGGCGCGCGACCCGAACCCGCACATCGGCTTCGGCGGCGGCGGCCCGCACTACTGCCTCGGCACCCATCTCGCCCGCATGAACCTGCGGATCATCTTCGAGACGATCCTGGAGCGCATGCCCGACATCCGGCTCGCGGGCGAGCCGCGGCGCTTGCGGTCCAACTTCGTCAACGGCTACAAGGAGATCCCGGTGAGCTTCACGCCCTCGGCCCCCCTGGGAGGTTGACGGCGCCCATCACTCCGGACGAGGAGGTTCGAGGCGATGACCACCACCCCCGACATCGAACTGGTCGACCCGGGAGCGTACGAGCACAGCGGCGTCCCGCACGGGCAGCTGGCATGGCTGCGCGAGCACGAGCCGGTGTACCGCCACCACGGCGACCCGCAACTGGACCACCCGCCGTTCTGGGCGGTCACCCGGCACGAGGACGTCGTGCACGTCTCGCGGCACCCGGAGCTCTTCTCGTCCTGGCAGCGGCTGGCGCTGTTCCACGAGTCGCCGGAGGACCAGATCGTCCTGCAGCGGATGATGATGCTGAACCAGGACCCGCCGGAACACTCGCGCAAGCGGAGCATCGTCAACCGGGGCTTCACCCCGCGCGCGATCGGCGCCCTGGAGCAGCACATCCGGGACATCTGCCGGCGGCTCGTGGCCGAGACCGCCGAGCGGGGACCGGACGCCGACTTCGTCCGCGACCTGGCGGCGCCGCTGCCGCTGTATGTGATCTGCGAGCTGCTCGGCGCCCCGCCCGAGGACCGGGAGAAGATCTTCCACTGGTCGAACACGCTGATCGGCGGGGACGACCCGGACTTCCAGCGCACGCCCGAGGAGGGGCAGCAGGCGGCGACGGAGCTGTACGCCTACGCCAACGAGCTGGCCGCCGACCGGCGCGAGAACCCGCGCGAGGACATCGTCACCCGGCTGCTCCAGCCGGACGCCGGCGGCGAGGTCCTGACCGGGGACGAGTTCGAGCTCTTCGTGATGCTGCTGTCGGTCGCCGGGAACGAGACGACCCGCAACGCGGCGTCCGGCGGCATGCTCGCGCTGCTGGAGCATCCGGAGCAGTGGGAGCGGATGAAGGCCGACCCGTCCCTGGCCCGGACGGCGGCCGACGAGATCGTCCGCTGGGTCACCCCGGTCAACATGTTCCGGCGCACGGCCGTCCGGGACACCGAGATCGGCGGCACGGCCGTCGCCGAGGGCGACAAGGTCGTGGTGTTCTACTCCTCGGCCAACCGCGACGAGGCGGTGTTCGCCGACCCGTACCGCTTCGACGTGGGACGGGACCCGAACCCCCACCTGGGCTTCGGCGGCGGCGGTCCGCACTTCTGCCTGGGCTCCCATCTCGCCCGGCTTGAGCTGAGTGTGCTCTTCGAAACACTCTTGGACGCCATGCCCAATATTGAACTCAACGGTAACGTTCGCAGGCTAAGGTCTAGTTTCATCAACGGCGTAAAGGAGATGCCGGTACGGGTGCGTCCGGCGTCCCTCGACTGACGGGAGTGGTGCGTGGGCAGGGGATGGCGTGGGTGAGGCAGGCGAGGCGGGCGGTCCGTTGCGGGTGGCCCTGCTCTCGTACCGCAGCAAGCCGCACTGCGGCGGGCAGGGCGTCTACCTCCGGCACCTGACCCGGGAGCTGGCCGACCTCGGGCACGCCGTCGAGGTCGTCTCCGGCCAGCCGTACCCGGAGCTCGACCGTGAGGCGATCACCCTCACCAAGCTCCCGAGCCTGGACCTGTACCGGGACGAGGACCCGTTCCGCACCCCGGCCCTCGGCGAGTTCCGCGACTGGCTGGACGTCCTGGAGTTCGCGCACATGAGGACCGGCGGCTTCCCCGAGCCGCTGACCTTCAGCCTGCGCGCGCTGCGGCTGCTGCGCGAGCGCCGCCGCGACTTCGACGTCGTGCACGACAACCAGGTCCTCGGCGTCGGCAACCTCGGCATCGCCCGGCTGGGGCTGCCGCTGGTGACGAGCATCCACCACCCGATCAGCGTCGACCGGCGGATCGAGATCGAGGCCGCCCGCGGCCTCAAGCAGAAGCTCGGCAAGCGCCGCTGGTACGGGTTCGTCGGGATGCAGTCGCAGGTGTCGCGGCGGATCGGGCCCGTGCTGACGGTGTCGGAGTCCTCCAAGGTCGACATCGTCAAGGACTTCAAGGTCGACCCGCGCGACATCGAGATCCTGCCGCTCGGCGTCGACACCCGGATCTTCCACCCGCGCGGCGAGCGCGTCCCCGGCCGGATCGTGGCGATGGCCAGCGCCGACGCGCCGATCAAGGGCGTGGACGTGCTGCTGCGCGCGGTCGCCAAGGTCGCCACCGAGCGCGACGTCCACGTGATCGTGGTGAGCCGGCCGCAGAAGGACGGCCCGACCGAGCGGCTCGTGCGCGAGCTCGCTCTCGGCGAGCGGGTGCGGTTCGTCAGCGGCATCAGCGACGGCGAGCTGGGCGAGCTGCTGGCGTCCGCGGAGACCGCCGTCGTCCCGTCGCGCTACGAGGGGTTCTCGCTGCCGGCCGTAGAGCACATGGCGTCGGGGACGCCGCTGGTGGCGAGCCGCGCCGGCGCGCTGCCCGAGGTCGTGGGCGACGCCGGGATCCTGGTCGCGCCGGGTGACGTGGAGGAACTGGCCGCGACCCTGCACCGCCTGCACGACTCCGCCGAGGAGCGTGCGCGGGTGGGAGCCGCGGGCCTCGCGCGCGTCCAGGAGCGGTTCGCCTGGCCCGCCGTGGCGCAGGCCACCGTGGAGCACTACCGGGCCGCCATCACCCAGCAGAACTACCGGCGCCTAGCCGCACGCAAGGGCAAGTGAGGGAGCGTCCGTAGACGCCCTCTGATCGGAAGGAGCACGACCCTGCTGACCGTGGATTTCCAGCGGTTCCGCGTCTCCCCTGGAGACCGCGTCCTCGACATGGGATGCGGCGCCGGACGGCACGCCTTCGAGCTGTACCGACGGGGTGCGCACGTCGTGGCCTTCGACCAGGACGCCGGAGAGCTGTCCGGCGTGGACAAGATGTTCGGGGCGATGCGCCTCGAAGGCCAGGTGCCCGAGGACGCGACCGCCGAGACCGTGCAGGGCGACGCGCTGGACCTGCCGTTCCCCGACGACCACTTCGACGCGATCGTCGCGTCGGAGGTGCTGGAGCACATCCCCGACGACATGCGGGCGATGCGCGAGCTGCTGCGCGTCCTCAGGCCGGGCGGCAAGCTCGCGGTGACGGTGCCGAGCTGGCTGCCCGAGCGGGTCTGCTGGGCCCTGTCCGAGGACTACCACACCGCCCCCGGCGGGCACGTGCGGATCTACACCCGCGCCGAGCTGGAGGCCAAGCTGAAGTCGATCGGCTTCCGGGTCGGCGGCCACCACCACGCGCACGGGCTGCACGCCCCCTACTGGTGGATCAAGTGCGCGGTGGGGGTGGACAACGACGGCAACCCGCTCGCCAAGGCCTACCACCAGATCCTCGTCTGGGACATCATGAAGCGGCCGCTCGCCACCCGGATGGCCGAGCGCGTCATGAACCCGCTGATCGGCAAGAGCGTCGTCGTCTACTTCGCCAAGCCCGCGGCGCCGGACGCGCCGGCGGCCCCGGCCAGGGAGACGGCGGATGCGGTCTGAGACCGCCCCGCCCTCGGTCCCCGGAGTCCTGACCGCAGGCGACGTCGTCGCCACGGCGCGGAGCATCGCGGCGCAGCAGGAGCCGTCCGGCGCGATCCCGTGGTTCTCGCCGACGCACGGCGTCCCCGGCCACGTGGACGCCTGGAACCACGTCGAGGCGGCGATGGCGCTGTCGGTCGCCGGGCTCGGCGCCGAGGCGCGGCGGGCCTACGAGTGGCTGCTCGGCGTCCAGCGCCCGGACGGGTCGTGGCCCGCGAAGTGGGTGCTGGGCGAGGTCACCGAGCCGGGCGGGGAGTCCAACCACGCCGCCTACGTCGCGGTGGGCGTCTGGCACGAGCTGCTGACGACCGGGGACGAGGACTTCGCCCGGCGCATGTGGCCGGCGGTCCGGCGCGCGATCGACTTCACGCTGGGGCTGCAGACCGGGCGCGGCGAGATCATCTGGATCCGGCACGAGGACGGCGAGCCGTCCGACCACGCGCTGCTGACCGGCTGCTCGTCGATCTACCAGTCGCTGCGCTGCGCGGTCGCGCTGGCCGAGCGGCTCGGCGAGCACCAGCCGGACTGGGAGCTCGCCGCCGACCAGCTCGGGCATGTGGTGGCGGCGCATCCGGAGGCGTTCGCCGACAAGAGCCGCTGGTCGATGGACTGGTACTACCCGGTGCTCGGCGGCCCCGTGCGGGGCGCGGACGCGGCGCGCCGCTTCGAGGAGTCCTGGGACACCTTCGTGGTGCCGGGCCTCGGCTGCCGCTGCGTCTCGGACCAGCCGTGGGTGACGGCGGCGGAGAGCTGCGAGCTGGTGCTGGCGCTGGACGCCGCGGGCGACCGCGACCGCGCGCTGGAGCTGTTCGGCACCATCCAGCACCTCCGGCACGAGGACGGCTCGTACTGGACGGGCTGGCAGTTCGAGAACGAGCGGCACTTCCCGGGGGACCGTTCCACCTACACGGCGGCGGCGGTGATCCTCGCGGCGGACGCCCTGGCGGACGCCTCCCCCGGCTCCCGGCTCTTCAAGGAGATCGCGGGACGGCCGCTCGGGCCGTCGGAGGCGTCCGATCCGCTGGCGTGCGGCTGCGCGCTCGTCGCGGCCGCCAACCGCGCCTGACCGGGCTCCCCCGGTCAGGCGCGCCGGCTCGGGCCGGTCAGGCGGGCGTGAGCGGGTCGGCGTCGCCGACGCGTTCCAGGACGCGGAGCGAACCCTCCGCCCGGCGCTCCTCGAAGGCGCCGCTCGCCAGCGCCCGCAGGTAGACGTCGTAGGGCGGCCGTCCGCCGTCCCGGGGGTCGGGGAAGACGTCGTGGATCACCAGGGCCCCGCCGGCGGCGACGTGCGGCGCCCAGCCCTCGTAGTCGCCCTGCGCGTGCTCCTCGCCGTGGCCGCCGTCGATGAACAGCAGCGCCAGCGGCGTCCGCCAGAACGCCGAGACGGTGCGGGACTGCCCGACGACGGCGACGACCTCGTCCTCCAGCCCGGCGGCGGCGATCGTCGCGCGGAACTTGGGCAGGGTGTCCATCCGGCCGGTGCACGGGTCGACCAGGGACGGGTCGTGGTGCTCCCAGCCCGCCTGGTTCTCCTCCGAGCCGTGGTGGTGGTCGACGGTGACGAGGACCGTTCCCGCCAGCCTGGCGGCGGCCCCCAGGTACACGGCGGACTTGCCGCAGTAGGTGCCGACCTCCAGCATGGGCCCGGTCCCGGCCAGCCGGCCGCCGTACTCCAGGCCCGCCTCGTACAGCGCGAGGCCCTCGCCGTCCGGCATGAAGCCCCTGGCGCCGCGCGCGGCGCGCAGCAGCTCGGCGGGCATCGGCGTTCCCGCCGACCGTGCGTCGTCGCTGGTCGTCCCCGGTCCGGTGGACGCCTTGGTGTGGGTCATCGCTCTCCTCCGTCGGGGCACCATATCCGACATCGGTGGGATGAGACCCGAGTCTCACGCGGAGTCTTGCCGGACCAGACTGGAACGTGTTCTACTTTCGGGGTGAGCCACCCGTTTCCGAACGATATTCGGTAGGTTGACGGGTGAGTCCCCCGAACGGAGCAGAGCGATGAGAGTACGAGTCGACCCTCTGGTATGCGAGGCGAACGCCGTGTGCGTCGGGCTCGCACCCGAGGTCTTCGACCTCGACGACGATGACGAGCTGCGGATCACGCGGCCGGACGTCCCGCCCGAGGAGCAGGACCGCGTCCGCCACGCGGTGCGGTCGTGCCCGAAGGCCGCGCTGACGCTGGAGGAGTAGCCCGGCGGCTGCCCCCGGTCCCCGTTCACCCACCCCAGACCCCCGGCAACAGCTCAGGCACAGTGGAGGCAGCCATGGCACGCGCCGCGGTACTGCATGCGGTCGGCGACAAGGAACTCGACCTGCGCGACGACGTCTCGACGATCGATCCGGGTCCCGACCAGGTGAAGGTCGAGATCAAGGCGACCGGGGTCTGCCACTCGGACCTGTCCACCATGACCGGCGTGCTGCCGTCCGCGATGCCGACGGTCATCGGCCACGAGGGCGCCGGGGTCGTGGCCGAGGTCGGCGACCGGGTGACCGGCGTCCGGCCGGGCGACCACGTCGTCGTCAACTGGACGCCCGACTGCGGCGAGTGCGCCGAGTGCCTGCGCGGCGAGCCGTACCTGTGCATGACCCACCTCGCGCGGTCGTTCTCCGAGCCCGGCTTCACCCTCGGCGACGGCAGCCCCGCGTTCGGCATGGCGGGCACCGGCACCTGGGCCGAGGAGATCGTGCTCCCCCGGCGCGGCGTGATCAAGATCGCCGAGGACATCCCCTTCGAGTACGCCGCCCTGCTCGGCTGCGGCATCCCCACCGGCGTCGGCGCCGTCGTCAACACCGCGAAGGTCACGCCGGGCTCCAAGGTCGCGGTGGTCGGCGCGGGAGGCGTCGGGCTCTCCGTCATCCAGGGCGCCAGGATCGCGGGCGCCTCGACCATCCTCGCGATCGACCCGAACGAGGCCAAGCACCCGATCGCCGAGCAGTTCGGCGCGACCCACACCGCCACCCTGGACGACCTCGACGCGACCAAGGGACTGCTCACCGGCGGCGCGGGCTTCGACTACACCTTCGAGGTCGTCGGCAAGTCCGCCGCGATCACCACGGCGTGGAACGCGACACGCCGCGGCGGCGACGTCATCGTCGTGGGCGCCGGCGCCGCCGACGACAGCTGGAGCCAGACGGCGTTCGCCCTGCTGTTCGACGGCAAGAGCCTGAAGCCGTCCCTGTACGGCGGCTGCGACCTCAAGCGCGACATCCCCCTGTTCGTCGACCTCTGGCGCGCCGGGAAGCTCGACATCGAAAGCCTCATCACCCGCCGGATCGGCTTCGAGGACCTCAACGACGCCGTCCGCGCCCTCACCGAAGGCGAAGTCATCCGCCAAGTAGTGGTGTTCGACTGAACCCCCCAAGACTGCGGCGTGCCGTCCCGTAACCGCGCCCATCCGGAACGGCGCGCCGCATGTTCCCGGACGCGTATCATCCTTGTCTGTTCGGGTCGGGCGGCGAGTCGTCATGGAGCGCGGTTGGTGCACGGTCTGCGGTGGCTCCCGGTCGCGGTCACGGCGGCTCTCTCGGTCGCCCTTCTTCCGGCCTCCGCGGCGCAGGCCGCGCCTCGGGTCGTCCGGATTCACCACATTCAAGGCGCGGCGCACATCTCGCCTCTGAACGGGGCCGCGGTCGCGCAGGTTCCCGGTGTCGTGACGGCGGTGAGCACCAACGGCTTCTGGATGCAGGACCCGCGTCCCGACAGGAGCCCCGCGACGTCCGAGGGCGTCTACGTCTTCACCCGGAACCGGCCGCAGGCGGCGGTCGGCGACGCGGTCCGCGTGGACGGCAGGGTCAGCGAGTTCCGGCCGGACGGCGGCGCGGCCGGCGGGCTGAGCCGGACCGAGATCGACGCCACCGCGACCAAGGTCGACGCGCACGGGACGCGGCCGCCGCCCGCCCTCGTGCTCGGCGCGGGCGGGCTCAGGCCGCCGGGCGTGATCGACCACGGGCTGGGGGACGTGGAGCGCGGCGGCGCGTTCGACCCCCGCCGCGACGCCCTGGACTTCTACGAGGCCCTCGAAGGCATGCGGATCGAGCTCCGCGACGCCGTCGCGGCCGGGCCCTCCAGCGACGGCGAACTGCCGGTGCTGCCCTCCGGGGGCGCCGGCGCCAAGCCGCGGACGGCGCGCGGCGGCATCCTGCTGCGCGACGGCGACGCCAACCCCGAGCGCGTCATCCTCGACGACGCGCTCGCCCCGCTGCCCGGCATGGACGTCGGCGACCGGCTGCCCGGCGCGAACGCCGGGGTCCTCGACTACTCCTACGGCGACTACAAGCTGCTGCTCACCGCGACGCCGCGGCGCGCCCCCGGCGGGCTCGTCCGCGAGGCGACCCGGGCGCAGCGCCCCGGCGAGCTCGCCGTCGCCACCGCCGGGCTGGACGGCCTCAGCCCCGACGCCCCCGCCGCGCGGTTCGACGCCGCGGCGCGCGACATCGTGGACGGCCTGCGCTCCCCCGACCTCGTCGCGGTGAGCGGCCTCGGCGACAACAGCGGCGCCGACGACGACGGCACCGTCGCCGACGACCAGAGCGTCGCCCAGCTGATCACGGCGATCAGCGCGGCGGGCGGCCCCGCCTACGACTGGCGCTCGGTCGACCCGCGCGACAACGCCGACGGCGGGCGCAAGGGCTCCAACGACCGGGTCGGGTTCCTGTTCCGCACCGACCGCGGGCTCGCGTTCGTCGACCGCCCGTCGCTGGCCGACCCCGTCCCCGACGAGCCGCCCGCGCGGCCCGACGCGGCCGTCACTCCGGTCAGGGCCGTCCCGCGCGGCGGCGCGGCGGGGCTCACGCTGAGCCCCGGCCGGATCTCGCCGGGCGACGCCGCGTGGGCCGGCGCACGCAAGCCGCTCGCCGCGGAGCTGACCTGGCGGGGCCGCCGCATCATCGTCGTCGCGAACCAGTGGTTCCCGCGCACGGCCGACGACCAGCCGCTGTTCGGGCGCCGCCAGCCGCCGTCCCAGCCCACCCAGTGGCGCCGGGACGCGCAGGCCCGCGTGGTCGCGGGCTTCGTGAACTCCGTCCGGAAGGTGGACGGGCGGGCCCGCGTGATCGTGGCGGGCGACCTCGGCGACCGCGGGACCTCCGCCCCGGTCCGGACCCTCGCCCAGGGCGCGGGGCTCGCCGACCTGCCCGCCGAGCTGCCCGCGGGCGACCGCTACACGGCGGTGACCGCCGGCAACGCCGAGGACCTCGACCACATCCTGCTGAGCCCGTCGCTGCGCGGGAACCGGCACGAGTTCGACGTGGTGCACCGCGGCGCGGAGTTCGCCGACCGCGCGGGCGACCGCGACCCCACGATCGTCCGCATCGCGGTGACCGGACGGTAGCGTGCGGTGACGGCCGACTGACGGCCGACACGATGCCCGGATTTGGGAGATGCCAAAAGTAGCGTCATGGTTAGGTCCGGAATACCTCCGGGGTTTTTCTCCTGACCGGTGGGGCAGCGTCCGATCGGCACAACCCCCCACCGGGAGGAGACGCCTTCCATGGCGACCCGATATCGGCCGCACATCAGCCTGCTCGGCCTCATCTACCTGATCGTCGGCGTGTTCATCGCCTGGGATCGCGGCTACATCACCGAGGGCCTGGTGGAGAAGATCGTCAGCGCGCTGCTGGCCGTCTTCCTCTGGATCCTCGTCCTGCTCGGTGTGGACTTCCACATCAACTTCTGAGCCCTCGCGTCCCCCGAACCGGGCACGGGCCGTCCCTCTCCCCCGCGGAGGGACGGCCCGTGTCCTCGCCGGGGCCCGTGTCCTCGCCGACAGGTGCACGTCGCTACTCGGCCATAGACCGCAAATGCCGCAAAGGTTACTTTCCGCTCATGACGAAAAAGGACTGCAGTTGCGGACATGGCGGCGGATGCTCGTGCGCGAAGGGCTGCTCCTGCGGCTGCAACGGCTGACCGCCCGGCACCTCGCGCTCACCCGAGGGTGCGGGCGTGCCAGAGGATCGGAGCGTCGGCGTCGGTGCCGGTCGCCAGGATCGCCGGGCCCATGGCGGTCAGGGCGGTGAGGCGCTGGTCGCCCGGACCGGTGAGGCCGGGGACGGCGACGCGCCGCCAGTTCACGCCGTCGGATGACGTCAGGACGGCCGCGTCGTCCTTCGCCGAGGCCGCCGCGACGAAGCCGCCGGGCGTCGCCGCGACGGCGGTGGCGGCCAGGCCCGGGCCGAGGTCGCGCCGCGTCCACGTCGCACCGGCGTCGGTGGACACCAGCGCGGCCGCGCCGCCGGCGATCGCGACGAGGGTGTCGCCCTTGGCGGCGACCTGGGTGAGCGGAGCGGTGAGGCCGGGCGGAAGCTTGGCGGCGGTCCACCTGAGGCCGTCCGGGGACGTCCAGGCCGCGGGCTCCCTGCCCCGTCCGCCGACCGCCGCGTAGGCCCTGCTCGTGGCGGCCACGTCGGCCGGGGCGCCGTCGAGGCCCGCGCGGCTCCAGGTGCTCAGGTCGGCCGAACGCCAGGCCACGCCCGTCCCGACCGCGACGTAGCCGGACGGGCCGGTGGCGGCGGCCACGGGCGGCGGGCCCGCGGGGAACCGGGGCCTCTGCCAGGTGAGCCCGTCCTGCGAGGTCAGCGCGAGAGGGCCGGGGGACGTCCCCGACACGCGGCCGACGGCCAGCCAGCCGCGCCCGCCGCGCACGGCATCGGACAGCAGGCCGGCCGTGGCGGGGAACCCGGCGCGCTTCCACGCGCGGCCGTCGGGGGCCGTCCAGATCGCGGCGTTGCCGTTGGTGCTTCCCACCGCGACGGAGGCGCCCGGCCCCGCGGCCAGCGACCTGATCGAGCGCTCCGGATGGACGGCGCCCGGGACGGTGCGCAGGTCCACGCCGAACAGGTAGCCGTCGTCGCCCTGCCGCCCCGAGACGGCGATCTTTCCGTTGGCGACGGTCAGGCCGCTGCTCCGCACCGGCGCGGCGATCGTGCCCCCCGGCTGCCAGGTGCGGCCGTCCGCGCTCCGCAGGACGGTGCGCGCGCCCCGCTGGCCGGCCGCCGCACCTTGGACGATGACGGCGAGGCCGGAGGGGGTGCCGTCGAAGCGCTCGATGCCCGCGCCGCCGAACCGGCCCGCGGCCTGCCACCTGGCACCGTCCGCCGAGGTGAACAGGACGCCGAAGCGCGTCGTCCTGCGCTTCTTCTTGCGGCCGGTCGTCCGCCTGCCCTCGCGGACGGTCGCGAACCCGCCGGGGCCGACCGCCAGGCCCTTCGTCGGCCCGTAGGAGCCCTGCGCCTGGGGGACGCCGACGAGCGCCCACGTCCGGCCGCCGTCGGTGGACCGCCAGAGACCGTCGGTCCGCACGGTCCGCGTGACCTTCTTCTTCCCCCGCTTCGTGGTGACCCTCTTGCCGTACGTCCCGTGCGCCACGACCGCGTTCCCGGACGCCGCGACGCGGTCGAGGGCGGTGATCCCCGCGATGCCGTCGACGCGCTGCCACGCTTGCCCGTCCGCCGAGGTCCAGGCCACCGCGCGGCCGCCGGAGGAGCCCACGGCGACGAAGCCCTGGCCGGTCCGGGCCAGGTCGTTCACCTGGTCGGACGGGGTGAAGCCCGCGGCGGGCGGGCGGCGCGTCCAGGTCGCGGCGTCCTCACTGGTCCACGCCGTCACGCCGCCGGCGGAGGAACGGCCGAGCGCGGCCCAGCGGCCCGCCCCGCCGTCGACCAGGCGCGGGGTGTCGCCGGGCGGGGCGGCGGAGCCGTCCGCCGTGCGCAGGGCCGCGAGCGACCAGGCGTGTCCCGCGTCGGCGGAGACGAGGAAGCGGGCCCGCTCCCGGCCGGGGACGCCGTCGCCCTCGGTGCCCGCCGCGACGACGGTCGCGCCCGCGGAGGCGAGGGTCGTGAGGTCCTGGACGAGGCCGTCGCTCGTGGCGGCCGGGTCGGGGGCGAACAGCCGGTCCGCGACGACCGGCCCGGGCAGGCCCTGCTCCGCCGGCCCGTCGTCGCCCCGCGACACCGCGTAGATCGCGCCGCCGGCGACCACGACGAGCCCGGCCGCGATCGCGGCCCGCGCGCGGAACCGCCGCGTCGGCCCGGACCGCATCGCCGGTCGCGGGCGCGCCGGCGGCCTGGGCGGGCCCGCGACCAGCACGTCATGCGGGTCGGGTCGCACCGGGCGCGGCCGCGCGGGCTTCTGCGGGGACTTCGCGCGGCCGGCGTCGCGGCTCGCGGGCCGCGGCGCGGCCTCCCGGGGAGCGGAGCCGTGGCCCCAGTCCAGCCCGGCGGAGCGCCACGCCTCGAAGGCGCGCTGCCAGGGCGACCGCGCGGCCGGCATGTCGGCGAGGTCCCCCGCGACGCCGAACGTGAGGCGCCGCCGCACGTGCCGGGAGTCCGCCGGGCCCTCCTCGGCCGTCCGCCGGGCCTCGTGCTGCTCCGGGGTCCTCGCGGTCACACGCGCTCCTTCACGGTCCCTGTCGAGTCACCATCAAATCGCGCCACGGGGGGCCTTGTACTGACATCCGCGTGAACGCCGGCCGATGGGGGCCGCGGGAGCGTTCTATCACCTCACGCCCGAGATATCCGATCTTTCGCTTCGATCGCTCCCTTGTAGGCGTAGCCCTTGACGCGCAGGACCGGCGCCCCCGGCCGAAGGGCGCCGCAGACCTCGGTGGACACGCCCACGCCGTCCGCCTCCACGCGGACTCCCGGCGGCACGACGATCTGGACGGTGGACTTGTAGGCGAGCACCCACAGGGTCGTGACCTCCCCGTCGAGGTCGGCCTCGCGGAGGTCGAGCAGGCCCGTCCCCTTGTAGACCACGGTCGTGAACCGTTCGGGCAGCCGCCAGCGCCCGGCCTTCGCCACCGATCCCTTGTAGGCGACCTGGAACCGGCCGGCGGGCGCGTTCCCGGTCTCCTCCCGGGCGGCCCGCCCGGACGGCAGGTCGGCGACCAGCGCGCCCAGGTCGTCGTAGGTGCGCGCGGCCAGGGCCAGGTCGATGCGCTCGTCCAGCTCGGCTTCGCTCAGCCGCCCCTCGGCGAAGGCCGTGTGGAGCCGGACGAGCATCTCGTCGCGGTCGCGGTCCGAGGCGCGCACGGCGGGCGCGGCCCGGTCTTGCTCGACGCTCATCGCATCTCTCCTTCGGGCGTCTCCGCCTCGACAGCCTGGCCCCTCCAGCGGCTGGAGGGTCAAGACGCGATGTATCTTAACTCGCCGCCGCTCGGCTTTCGAGACATTCGTCCGCATCCCGACGCGCGATCATGGCTGCGCTCTTTCCGGACGCCCGTCCACTAGATTCGGATCAGCCCGTTCATCGAGGTGAGGGGGGACGACCCATGGGCGGGACGGTCGGCCGTGCCCACGGTCCGTACACGCTGTACGACCTGGACGCCCTCCCCGAGGAGGGCCGCCGCTACGAACTCGCCGACGGCTGGCTCAACGAGCTGCCCGGCGACCTCTGGCACGACCACGCGGCCGAACAGCTCAAGACGGTCCTCAAAGAGGCCGCCCGGCAGGCGGACGCCGACGTGCACGTCGCCGGCGCCCCGCAGGACGTCACGACCCCGGCGGGCATCCGCAAGCCGGACGTCTTCGTCGTCGCCCGCGACGTGGCCCGCGCCGCCCTCGAACGCCAGACCCGCACCTACTACGGCCCCGACCTCATCCTGGTCGCCGAGGTCGTCACGCCGCGCACGGTCAACGAGCAGATCGACCGCGTCCGCAAGGTCGACGAGTACGCCGCGACCGGCATCCCCCACTACTGGCTCGTCGACCTGGAGCCCCGCCCCGCCGTCACCCTGATGGAACTCCACGACGGCCGCTACGAGCTGACCGGCAAAGCGCGCTCCGGCGAAACCGTCACCCTGGACCGCCCCTACCCGATCGCCTTCGACCCCGCACGCCTCTCCGAAATGGACTAGCACGCCGCACGGTTCTCACGGAGGCGGCGACCGGTCCGGAGAAGGTTCTGGTCCCGTCGCTCCTGGAGTGACGGGACCAGTCGATGCGGAAGAGCCAGGCAATCGGCCCGGCTCTCTGCTTCGCGCGGGGGCCGAATCCCCGGGTGCCGAGGCACTCCGGAGTCAGCGCTGCACGTAGAGCGTGACGACGTATCGGCCGTCATCGCCGGTCCTGCACTCGAAGTTTCCGTCGGTGACGCCTTTCAGCGTCATCACAGGCGTCTCCTCGGCCAACCCCAGTTCGTCGAACGGAGCGAGAAAGGCCGTGATCTTCACCCAGTCCTCCATGAAGTTCAACCCGAACTCCATACGCGGATCCGGAGTGGTGTACGCCAGGCGCACCAGCCCGTCGATCACCGCGATGACCTTGCACGCCGCGGTCACCTTCAGCCCCTCTCCCAGGAGGACCTCGAGGAGAACTGCTGACGGGATGTCTTTGAAGTTCTTGTAGGAACGGTCGAACGAGAACATGAATCCCCCAGGGTCTTTTCTTTGATCACGATTCCCTGGTGACAGTACTATGCCTGCCTCGCCGCGCAGCCCCGCGGAGGTCGGTCTAGGCTCGGGGGGTGCTGCTGCTCACGACGCTCGACGCCTGGCGGGCCCAGCCCGGTCCCCGTTTCGTCCTGGAGGAGGCCGGAGCCGTGTGGGCGCCCGACGACGGGCCCGGGCTGCTGTCCCTCGCCGACCAGGAGTTCCCCGGCGGCCAACTCGTCGCCGTCGCCCTGGACCCCGCACCCGGCGCCGCGCCCGCGCGCGGCTTGATCGACCGCACGACCGCGTCCCGTGTCCGCTACCTGCGGCGCGGTCCCGACGGCCGGCACGTCGCGGCCCTGTACCGGCCGGCGACCGCCGAGGCGCTGGACCTGCTGCCCCACCCCGAGGGCGGCTGGTACCGCGAGACATGGCGGTCGGACGCGGAGTTCACGCCGGACGGCTACCCGGGCGCCCGAGCCTCCGCGACCGCCATCTACTTCCTCCTACCGCCCGGCGAGGAGTCGATCTGGCACGCCGTCCGGTCGGCGGAACTGTGGCTGTGGCACTCCGGCGGCCCGCTGACGCTGCTCCTCGGCGGCGACGGCGACCACCCATCGCAGACGCCCGAAACCATCACGCTCGGCCCAGACGTCGCGCGCGGCCAGGTGCCGCAGGCCCTCGTTCCGCCCGGCGTTTGGCAGGCCGCCCGCCCGGCCGGAGGCGAGGAGGTCCTGGTCAGCTGCGTCGTCTCCCCCGGCTTCGACTTCGCGGACTTCCGCGCCCTCCCCTGACCCGGCCCCTCACCGCTTGCGGCGCGGGCGCACCGCCTGTTCCGCCCAGAACGGCTCCATGACCTGGCCGATCGCCCGGACCACGGTGCCCAGCTCACCGTCCGGCAGCCGGCCGAAGACGTCGTCGCCGACCGAGTCGGCCAGGGCGCGGGCCCGGCGGTGCAGCGCGCGGCCGTCCTCGGTGACGCGGACGCGGTAGCGCCGCCGGTCGCGCGGGTCACGGGCGCGCTCGCAGAATCCGCGCGCCTCCAGATCGTCCACGAGCCCGACCATCAGCGTGGGGTCGAGGAGCAGGTAGTCGGCCATCTCCTGCTGCGAGAGGGACTCGGACGTGCTGAGCATCGCCAGCACCAGGAAGTGCCGTACCCGGATCCCGAGCGGCTCCAGTTCCTCTTCCAGCCGCTGCTCCAGCCACCACCCGCATTTGGCCAGCTGGAAGCCCGCCAGGGACGCGAGCCCCTCCGGCAGCCCACCGCGCGTCGAACCCTCCGTCATTCAAGCAGGGTATATCCGTTGGATCATCGCTTGACTCGATCATAGAAAAGTTCGATTATCTACGGATGCCACCAACTCTCGGGCTCTTCGCCGTCAACCTGCACGCCTGCGCCGATCCGCACGTCGCCGCCCGGATCGCCGCACTGGCCGAGGATCTCGGATACGACTCGGTCTGGGCCGGCGACCACGTGGTGCTGCCGCGCCCGCGCGTCGCACCGTCCCCCGCCGAGCCGGACGCGCCGTTTCTGGATCCGCTGGTCGCCCTCGCCCACCTCGCCGGACGCACCGAGCGGATCGCGCTCGGCACCGGGGTCGTCGTCCTGCCGCAGCGCAACCCGCTGGTCCTCGCCAAGCAGCTCGCCAGCCTCGACGTGCTCAGCGGCGGCAGGCTCGTCTTCGGCACGGCCGCCGGATACCTGGAACCGGAGATGCGCGCGGTCGGCGTTCCGCCGGAGGGGCGCGGGGCCCGCGCCGACGAGTACCTCGCGGCGATGCGGTCACTCTGGTACGACGACGAGCCGGCCTTCCATGGTCGCCACGTCGACTTCGCGGGCGTGGACGCCCATCCCCGGCCCGTGCAGCGGCCGATCCCCGTCGTGGTGGGCGGCCACAGCCCCGCGGCCCTCCGCCGGGCCGCCCGGCACGCGGACGGCTGGTACGGCTGGATGCTCGGCCGCCGCGCCGCCGCCGAGACGATCGCCCAGCTGCGGACCCTCACCGCCGAGGCGGGCCGCGATCCCCTCCACATCTCGATCAGCCCGCCCCGCCCCCCGGACGCAAAGTACGTCCGGGACTACGGGGAGCTGGGTGTGGACCGGCTCATAGTCGTCCCGCCCATGGGCGTCACGGCCTCCGAACTGGAACGCTTCGTGACAGACCACGCCCCACCCAACCTGGGCGCCCGCCTCGCCCCCTGACCCAGAAGCAGCACCATCGCCGCAACCACCCAACAACCTCAATGGCCGCGATCGCGTCCGAAGGCAGATTCGAGCGAAGCAAGAATCTGATCGCGCAGCGAGCCGCCAGGCGAGCCGGAGCGATGCCAGCGATCGCCGCGTTTATCGACGATGGAGGGCCGCCAGGCCCGAAGGAGGAGAGAAATGCTATGTAAACGCCGAATCGAATGACGTTTTGGGCGGTTCCATGGTGTTGAGGGCGCGGACGAATTCGAGGGCTTCGGGAGCGCCTTGGAGGCGGTCCATTCCGGCGTCCTCCCATTCGACGGAGATCGGGCCGGTGTAGCCGATCGTGTTGAGGGCGCGGAAGACGTCCTCCCAGGGGACGTCGCCGCGGCCGGTGGAGATGAAGTCCCAGCCGCGGCGCAGGTCGGCCCAGGGCAGGTGGGACGAGAGGCGGCCGCGGCGGCCGTCGCCCGTGCGGACCTTGGTGTCCTTGCAGTCGACGTGGTAGATCCGGTCGCGGAAGTCGAGGAGGAAGCCGACCGGGTCGAGTTCCTGCCACACGAAGTGGGACGGGTCGAAGTTCAGCCCGAACGCGGGGCGGTGCCCGATGGCCCCCAGCGTCCGGACGGTCGTCCAGTAGTCGTAGGCGATCTCGCTCGGGTGCACCTCGTGCGCGAACCGCACGCCGACCTCGTCGAACACGTCCAGGATGGGGTTCCAGCGCTCGGCGAAGTCGGCGTAACCGCGCTCGACCATCGCTTCGGGGGTGGGCGGGAACATCGCGACGGTGTGCCAGATCGAGGAGCCTGTGAATCCGACGACCGTGTCGACGCCGAGCCGCGCGGCGGCGCGGGCGGTGTCCATGATCTCGGCGGCGGCGCGGCGGCGGACGCCCTCGGGTTCGCCGTCGCCCCAGATGCGCTCGGGCAGGATCGCCCGGTGCCGCTCGTCGGGGTTGTCGCAGACGGCCTGCCCGACGAGGTGGTTGGAGATCGCCCACACCTTGAGGCCGTGCTCGGCGAGCGTCTCCAGTTTGCGGGTGACGTAGCCGTCGTCGGCGAGGGCCTTGTCGACCTCGAAGTGGTCGCCCCAGCAGGCGATCTCCAGGCCCTCGTAGCCCCAGCCGGACGCGAGCCGGCAGACCTCCTCGAACGGCAGGTCGGCCCACTGGCCGGTGAACAGGGTGACGGGTCGTGTCATGATGCGCTCCCTTCGACGTCGACCCAGCTTCGGGACTGCGCGCTCGCGGCGACGGCGGCGAGGACGCGCTGCACCTGGAGGCCGTCGGCGAACGACGGGCGCGGGTCGGTGCCGTCCGCGATCGCGGTGAGCAGGTCGGCGGCCTGGTGGGTGAAGGTGTGCTCGTAGCCGAGGAGGTGGCCGGGCGGCCACCACCGGTCGGCGTACGGGTGGACGGGTTCGGTGACGACGATCCTGCGGAATCCGGCGGTCGCGTCGTCCTCGTCCCGGTCGTAGAACCACAGTTCGTTCAGCGACTCCAGGTCGAACGCCAGGGCGCCGGAGGAGCCGCTGACCTCGATCCGGAGCGCGTTCTTGCGGCCGGTGGCGAACCGGGTGGCCTCGAACGAGGCGAGCGCGCCGCCGTCGGTGCGCCCGACGAACAGGGCCGCGTCGTCCACGGTGACCTGCGCCGTGCCGCCGCCCGGGACCGGGCGTTCCGGGACGAACGTGTCCAGCAGCGCCGACACCCCGACGAGGTTGTGCCCGGTGATGAACTGCGCGGTGTCGATGATGTGCGCGCCGATGTCGCCGAGCGCGCCCGTCCCGGCCCGGTCGCGGTCCATCCGCCAGGTGAACGGGGCCTCCGGGTCCGCGAGCCAGTCCTGGAGGTACTGGGCGCGGACGTGCCGGACGGCGCCGATGCGGCCCTCGTCGACCAGCCTGCGGGCCAGGGTGACGGCGGGGACGCGCCGGTAGTTGAACCCGACCATCGACCGGATGCCGCGCTCGCGCGCCCGCTCGGCGGCGGCGGCCATCGCCTCGGCCTCCGCGACGGAGTTGGCGAGCGGCTTCTCGCACAGCACGTGCTTGCCCGCGTCGAGTGCGGCGACCGCGATCTCGGCGTGGCTGTCGCCCGGCGTGCAGATGTCGACGAGCTGGACGTCGTCGCGGCGGAGCAGCTCCTTCCAGTCGGTCTCCACCGACGCCCAGCCGAGCGCGTCGGCGGCGGCGCGGGCGCGCTCGGCCGAGCGTCCCGCCAGGGCGGTCATGACGGGCGTCAGCGGCGGCCCGAAGAACGGCCCCACGCTGCGCCACGCCTGGGAGTGGGCGCGTCCCATGAACGCGTGCCCGACCATCCCGACTCCGACGGTCGTCATGTTCAGCTCACCTCTCTGTGTCGTCTTACGGGGGCAGGCCCCGGCCCCCGGGCCGGCGCTCCGGCCCGGGGGCGGGCGGGAGCGCCGGCGCCCCCGTCGCTCAGGACTCGAAGCCGAGCGGCATGTAGGTGTCGACGTTGTCCTTGAACACCGTCTCGGAGGCCAGCGTGATCGACTGGGGCACCTGGAGCTCGACCAGGTCGGCCATGCCCTTGCCCTGCGCGATGAGCCGGCCCAGCTTGATCGCGGACGCGGCCATCGTCGGCGGGTAGGTGACGGTGGCCTCCAGCACGCCGCCGCCCGTCTTGATCTCGCGCATCGCGTTGGCCGAGCCCGCGCCGCCGACCATGAAGAACTCCTTGCGGCCGGACTGCTTGATCGCGGCGAGCACGCCGACGCCCTGGTCGTCGTCGTGGTTCCACAGCGCGTCGATCTTCTTGTGGGCCTGGAGCAGGTTGGAGGCGACCTGGTTGCCGGACTCCACGGTGAACTTGGCGTCCTGCTTCGCGGTGACGGTGTAGCCGTAGGACTTCAGCGCGTCCGCGAAGCCCTTGCTGCGGTCCTGCGTCAGCGGCAGCGTCGCGATCCCCTGGATCTCCACGATCACGGGGTTCGAGGCGCCCTTGCCCTTCAGCTTCTTGCCGATGTAGTGGCCGGCGGAGACGCCCATGCCGTAGTTGTCGCCGCCGACCCACGTCCGGTACGACAGCTTGTCGGGGAAGACGCGGTCGAGGTTGACGACCGGGATGCCGGCGTCCATCGCCTTGCGGGCGACCTGGTTCAGCTGCTCCCCGTCGTTGGGCAGGATCACCAGCACGTCGACCTTCGCGCGGATCAGCGACTCGACGGCGGAGATCTGCTGGTTGATGTCGTTGGTCGGCTCGACCGGCTTGAACGTCACGTCCTTGTACTTCTTGGCCTGCCCCTCGGCGTTCTTGGCGATCGCCGCGATCCAGCCGTGGTCCGCGGCGGGCGCGGAGAACCCGATGGTGACCTGCTTGCCCGGCTTGTCGTTGTCGCCGCCGAGCGACCCGGCCTGCGCCGCCGGGCTCGGGTCGTCCTTCGCGCTGTTGCTCGTGCAGGCCGCGGCGAGGCTGCCCGCCGCGACGACGGCGCCGCCGAACAGGACGCCTCTGCGGGTGGGACGGGGGCTCTGATCACGCATGACGTGCTCCTGATCAAGGGATGGGGCGTCCCCCGCCGCGCGTTCCCCGGGACGCGCGGCGCCGGACGAGGGGTGGGTGTCGGGCGGTGTCCTCAGGTGGGCGAGCGGAGCCCGCGGCGCTGCAGCAGCACGGCGATCACGATGATCGCGCCCTTGGCGATCAGCTGGTCGCTGGTCTGCAGGCCGTTCAGGATGAACAGGTTGGTGATGAGGGTGAACACCAGCACGCCGAGGATCGACCCGGCGATGGTGCCGCGCCCGCCGGTGAGCAGCGTCCCGCCGATGATGACGGCGGCGATCGCGTCGAGCTCGTACAGGTCGCCGTGGGTGCTGGAGCCGGTGGTGGTGCGGGCCATGATGATGAGCGCGGCGACGCCGCAGCAGAACCCGGACAGCGCGTACAGCGTCAGGGTGTGCCGGCGGACGTCGATTCCGGCCAGGCGCGCCGCCTCGGGGTTGCCGCCGACCGCGAACGTCCGGCGGCCGAACGTGGTGCGGTTGAGCAGCAGCCATCCGGCGGCGGCGACGGCGGCGAAGATGTACACGACGAGCGGCAGCCCGAGCAGCTTGGTGGTGGACAGCGCCTCGATCGCGTCGTTCTCCGGCCGGACGAGCTGGGTCCTGCGGTCCGACATCCGCTGCGCCAGCCCGCGCGCCGCGACGAGCATCGCGAGGGTGGCGATGAACGGCACGAGCCGGCCGTAGGAGATCAGCAGTCCGGTGACGACGCCGGCGCCGGTGCCGACGAGGACCGCGCACAGCGCCATCACCGCCGGGCCGTAGGACTGCGTCGCCACGGTCGTCGCCCATACCGACGCCAGCGCCATCACCGACCCGACGGACAGGTCGATCCCGCCGCCGATGATGACGAACGTCTGCCCGACGGTGATCACGCCGATGGTGGCGGCGAGCGCGAGGATGCCGACGACGTTGCCCGACGTCGCGAAGTTGCCGGGCTCGGTCACCAGGCCGACGGCCGACAGCAGCACCAGCGCGGCGACGAGCCCGAGGTGGTGGATCTCGCGGCCGCCCGCGCCGCCGCCCCGCGCGAACGGCCGTCCGCGCCCGCCGGCCGGGCGGGCGGGCGCCCCGCCGCGCTCGCCCGCGGTCTTCTCGGTCCGGGGGGCCGACCCTCCGGAGTGAAAGGTGCCGGTCACAGGGCACTCCCCTCCATGATCATGTTGAGCACGGCGCCCTCGTCGAGGTCGCGGGCGTCGCCGGTGTGCACGACGCGCCCCTCCCGGACGACGAGGACGCGGTCGGCGAGCCCGAGCACCTCGGGTACCTCGCTGGACACCAGCAGCACCCCGATCCCCCGCCCGGCCAGTTCGCGGATCACCGCGTACAGCTCGGCGCGCGCGCCGACGTCCACGCCGCGGGTGGGCTCGTCGAGGATCAGCAGCCGCAGCCCGGCCGAGCCGAGCAGCCAGCGGGCCAGCACGACCTTCTGCTGGTTGCCGCCCGACAGCGTCACGACCGGGCGCCGCGGGTCGGGCGGACGGATGTCGAGCGACTCGATCTGGCGCCGCACGTCGGCGAGCTCGCGGCGGCGGCTGAGCCAGCCGAACGAGGCGTAGCGCGGCAGCGAGGCGACGCTGACGTTCGCGGCGACGGTCTCGTTCAGCAGCAGCGCCTGGCTCTTGCGCTCCTCCGGCGCCATGCCCATGCCGCGCCGCACCGCCGCGCCCGTGTCGCCGGGACGGACCGGGCGGCCGTCCACGAGCACCCGTCCCCGCGCGGGGCGCCGGGCCCCGTAGACGGTCTCCAGGATCTCCGAGCGCCCGGACCCGACCAGCCCGGCGAGCCCGACGATCTCGCCCGCGCGGACGGTGAGCGAGACGTCCTCGAACGCGCCGGGCAGCGTGAGGTCCTCGACCCGCAGCACCTCGGGGCTCGCGTCCTGCGGCTCGGGCCGCGGCGGGAACACGTACTCCACGTCGCGCCCGGTCATCAGCGACACGATCTCGTCGGTGGAGGTGCCCCGCGCGGGCAGCCCGCCCGCGACGGACCGGCCGTCCTTGAGGACGGTGACCCGGTCGCCGATCTCGCGGATCTCCTCCAGCCGGTGCGAGATGTACACCACGGCGACGCCGGCGGCGGTCAGCTCCCGGATGATGCGGAACAGGTTGGCGACCTCGTCGTGGGCGAGCGCGGCGGACGGCTCGTCCATCACGATGAGGCGGGCGTCGTGCGACAGGGCGCGGGCCATGCTGACGACCTGCTTGCCGGCCGCGGGCAGCCGCCCGACCTCGCGGCGCGGCGGGATCTCCCCGTGCCCGAGCCGCCCGAGCAGCTCCCGCGCCGCCCGCTCGGCCTCGCCGCGGCGGGTGAAGCCGAGGCGGGCCCTCTCGTGCCCGAGGAAGATGTTGTCGGCGACCGACAGGCCGTCCACCAGGTCGAGTTCCTGGTAGATGGTGGCGATCCCGGCGCGCATGGCGGCGGTGGGCCCGGCGAGCCGCGCCGGCGCCCCGCCGAACATGATCTCGCCCTGGTCGGGCTGGTGCGCGCCGGCGAGCACCTTGATGAGGGTGGACTTGCCGGCGCCGTTCTGGCCGAGCAGGCAGTGCACCTCGCCGGGGCGGACGTCGAGGTCGACGCCGTCCAGGGCGCGGACGCCGGGGAACTGCTTGACGATGCCGCGCATCCGCAGCAGCGGTTCGGGTTCGGGTTCGGGCGAGCCCATCGGGCCTCCTCGGGGGCCGGAGAGGGGGTCAGGACGCGGAGAAGACGTGGTCGCTGATGAGCCGGGCGCCGCCGACCACGCCGGCGGCGCCGGCGAGCTCGGACAGCACGATCGGGAGGTTGCCGGTCGCGAGAGGCGCGGACCGCCGGTACACGACGCTGCGGATCTCGGCGAGCAGCGCGTGGCCGAGGCCCGCGACGCCGCCCGCGATGATGACGAGGCCGGGGTTGAAGAAGCTGACGAGCCCGGCGAGGACCTGGCCGACGTGCCGGCCGCCCTCCCGGATGATCTGCACCGCGCTCGGGTCGCCGGCCGCGGCGGCCTCGCCGACGTGCTCGGCCCCCAGCTCCCCGTGGGTCTCCAGCAGGGCGGCGAGCGCGGGCGAGCGGCCGGAGCGCGCGGCCGCCTCCGCGTCCCGCGCGAGCGCCGCGCCGCCGAAGAACGCCTCCAGGCATCCGGCGTTGCCGCAGGCGCAGGTCGGGCCGTCGTCGTCGACCCGGATGTGGCCGATGTCCCCGGCGCTGCCGGACACGCCGCGGTAGATGGCGCCGTCCACGACGATGCCGCAGCCGATCCCGGTGCCGATCTTCACGAGCAGGAAGTCGTCCACGGACCGGGCGAGCCCGGCGTGCAGCTCGCCGAGGGCCATCAGGTTCACGTCGTTGTCGACGAGCACCGGGCAGCCGAGCTCCTGGCCGATCGCGTCCCGCACCGGGAACCGGTCCCAGCCCGGCATGATCGGCGGGACGACCGGCATGCCGTCGCGGAAGCTGACCGGCCCGGGCACCCCGATGCCCGTCCCGTGCACCTGCGGGATCAGGCCCTCGTCGCGCAGCTTGCCGAGCAGGTCCAGCGCCCGCTCCAGCACCACGGTCGCGCCCTGCCGGACGTCGCACCGCTCGCTCACGTGCCCGAGGACCTCCAGCTCGCCGTCGGTCACCGCCACGTCGATCGAGGTCGCCCCGATGTCGAAGGCCACGAACCGCAGCCGGGGCGACAGCCGGACGATCCCGGACCGCCGCCCGCCCCGCGAGGCCGCCAGCCCGGCGCCCTCCACGAGGCCGAGTTCGACGAGCCGGTCCAGTTCGACGGCCAGCTTGGACCGCGACAGCCGGACGACGTCGCCCAGCTCGGCGCGCGAGCGCGGCCCCTCGTCACGCAGCAGCCGCAGCAGGCGTGCCTGGTGCACGTTCTGCGGACGAGCCGACATGCGCATCACGCCGTCCCCTCGGGATCAAGCCCCGGCGCCCTGTGACGCCGGTCTCATGCCCGAGACCGTAACCCCCTTTCACCGCGATGAGAAGACCTTTCCCCCAAAAACCTCAAACTTTCCCCACTCAGAGGACAAAGCTCGCCACAAGCAACGGCCCCGCCCAGTGCAGCGCACCGGACGGGGCCCCAAAAGACCACCTAAACGCCTACCTCAGCCCCCACCGCAGCGAGCCGCAAGGCGAGCCATAAACGCCACCCGCGCCCACGACCGCCACAACCTCAGCCCTTACCGCAACCCCGCAGCGACCCCGGCGCCGCGATCGCGTCCGAAGGCAGGTTCGAGCTTGCGAGAACCTGATCGCGCAGCGAGCCGCAAGGCGAGCCGGAGCGATGCCAGCGATCGCCGCGGTGCCCGACGATGGAGGGCCCTCCGGGCCCGAAGGAGGAGGGCGCCGCGATAGACACAGCAGGGCCGCTAGGCCCGAAGGAGGAGATAAAAGCTAATAAGCAAGCTGCCTGCCAGTGCTCATGGTTCGCATGATGTGTTCGACGAGGCTGATGAGGACGCGCTTGGCGTCTTCGCGGTCGCGGACGTCGCAGGAGATCACGGGGATCTCCGGGGCGAGGTCGAGGGCGTCGCGGACCTGGTCGGCCGAGTGCTGACCGGCGCCGTCGAAGCGGTTGACCCCGATGATGAAGGGGACGCCGCGGCGTTCGAAGTAGTCGACCGAGGCGAAGCAGTCGGCGAGGCGGCGGGTGTCGACGAGGACGACCGCCCCGAGCGCGCCCTTGGCCAGTTCGTCCCACATGAACCAGAACCGGTCCTGGCCGGGGGTGCCGAAGACGAAGAGCACCAGGCCGTTGGGCAGGGTGATGCGCCCGAAGTCCATCGCCACGGTGGTGGTGGTCTTGGACGCGACGGCGGTGGTGTCGTCGACCCCGATGCTCTTCTCGGTGAGCGCCTCCTCGGTGCGCAGCGGGCGGATCTCGCTGACCGCGCTGACCAGGGTGGTCTTGCCGACGCCGAAGCCGCCGGCGACGAGGATCTTTACCGTCAGCGCCGAGTCGCCCTGGTGGGCGGCCGCGTCAGAGCGCACGGATTCCATCGATCACTTCCTTGAGTACGCGCTCGCTGGGGAACTGCGCCACCGGCGCGGGGCGCCGGACCTGTATCAGCGAGTGGTCGAGCAGGTCGCCGAGCAGGACACGGACGACCCCGAGGGGAAGTTCCAGATCCGACGCTATCTCGGCGACCGACAACGGGGTGCGGCAAAGCTCGAGGATCATGTCATGTTCCGGTTCCGGCGCCCATGGGGTCGCCGGAAGTGCGTGGGCGTCCTCCGCGGGCTCGGGCGGGTCGGCCGCGACGATCAGCGCGACCAGGTCGAACTCGACGCCGTCGTAGTGCGTCCGGCCCCGGGTGAGCGCGTACGGACGCACGACGGGGCCCGCCGCGTCGTCGTACCAGGCCGTGCCGCTCATCTCACGCGCCGCCGGGCTCGGCCGCGGCGACGCGCGGGTTGGCCGACAGGTGCTGGCCGACCCGGGTGACGAGCATCGCCATCTCGTAGGCGATGATCCCGAGGTCGGCCTCGGCGTCGGCGAGGACGGCCAGGCAGGCGCCTCGTCCGGCGGCGGTGACGAAGAGGAACGACGACTCCATCTCCACGATCGTCTGCCGGACGGCTCCGCCGCCGAAGGACTCTCCGGCTCCGCGCGCGAGGCTCTGGAAGCTGGCGGCCACGGCGGACAGGTGGTCGGACTCCTCGCGGGCCAGCCCGCTGGAGGCGGCCATCCGCAGCCCGTCGCTGGACAGCACCACGGCGTTCTGCACGGGGGCGACCCGCTGGACGAGGCTGTCCAGGAGCCAGTTGAGCTCACCTCCGGCTCCGCCCGGGACCTCCGTGCCGGAGTGCTGGGGCTGTGTCATGGGGCGTCGTCCTCCTGGTCGCCTTCGTTGCCCGCGGCCTCCGCGTCGGCCGCGTCCTGCCTGCCTCGCTGCCAGCCGAGTTGCATGGCCGACATCATCGAGCGCATCGACTCGGGCGAGCGGGCGGCGCCGTCGTCCGGGTCCTCGTCCGTGGGAACGGTCCCGGCCGTGTCGCGGCCGGGACCGTCCGCGGGAGCGTCCATCGCGTCCATGGGGACGGGTGCGGCGAGCGGCGTCGCGGCGGGCTCCGGTGCGGGCGGCGCCGGGGGCGCGGCCGGTTCCGGAGCGGGCGGCGGGGCCTGGCCCTGCGCGGCGAGGTGCGCGTCCACCCGTTCCTTGAGCTGGGGTGCCAGGTGCTGCTGGCGCCTGCGCCTGGGCAGCTCGCCCTCCCGCAGGGGCGGGGCGGGTTCCGGCGGCGGCTCGCCCCGGGCGGGCGCGGGCGGCGTCTCGGCGCGCTTCGGCGCCGCGGGCTCGGGCTTCTCGGCCGGGGCCGCGGGCCTGGGCGCGAGCGGGCCCGGTTCGGGCCGGTACGGCTCGGCCTCCGCGACGAGGCGGACGACCCCGGCGGACTCGCCGCGTGCGGGGGCGGCGGCGGGGAGCGCCGCGGCGGGGCTCGGCAGTTTCTGCATGGGCCCGGTGGCGCGGCGCACGGCGGCCGGTTCCGGTTCGGCGCTCTCCACGATGAGCGAGCTCGGGATCAGCGCGATCGCCGTCGTCCCCCCGTACGGGGACGGGCGCAGCGTGACGGTGATGTCCTGCCGCTCGGCCAGCCGGGCGACGACGAACAGCCCGAGCTGGGCGCTGTCGGACGGGTCGAACTCGGGCGGGTGGGCGAGCCGCTCGTTGGCGCGGCGCAGCGCCTCCTCGGTCATCCCGAGGCCGCGGTCCTCGACCTCGACCGCGAAGCCGCTGGCGACGGCATGGCCGCTGACCCGCACGGGCGACTGCGGCGGCGAGAACGTGGTGGCGTTCTCCACCACCTCGGCGAGCAGGTGGATGACGTCGGCGACGGCGGAGCCGAGCAGCGAGACGCGCGGCAGCGGCTGCACCCGCACGCGCGGGTAGTCCTCGACCTCGGCGACGGCGCCGCGCACCACGTCCACCAGCGGGACGGGACGGCGCCAGCCGCGTCCGGCGGTCTTGCCGGCCAGGATGACCAGGCCTTCGGCGTGCCGGCGCATGCGCGTCGCGAGGTGGTCGAGGCGGAACAGGTCCGACAGCTCCGAGGGGTCCTCGGTGCGGCGCTCCATGGTGTCGAGCAGGCTGAGCTGGCGGTGCAGCAGCGCCTGGTTGCGGCGCGCGAGGTTGACGAACACCTCGCTGATGCCGCGGCGGGCCGCGACCTCGCCCTCGGCGGCGACGAGCACGGCCTCGCGGGCGCGGTCGAACGACTCGGCGATCTGCCGGATCTCGGTGATGCGGTAGTCGAGCTCGGGGGCGGCCTCGGGTTCGACGGGGGCGCCGGCGCGGATCTGCTCGGCCAGCAGCGGCAGCCGCGTGCGGGTGAAGTCGACGACGCCGGAGGCGAGCGTGCGGCACTCCTCCAGCAGCCGCCGCGACACCCGGACCGCGAGCAGCGCCGACAGGACGATCGCGATGAGGCCGACGCCGCCGGCGAGGCCGAGGCGGGTGAAGGCGCCGATCGCGATGCGCTCCCCGTGGTCGACGACGTCGTCGAGGACCCTGTTCTCCAGCTCGAACAGCCGGCCGTTGGCGGTGTCGGCGAGGGACCGCCAGATGGCGGGCTCGATGACCGGCGTGTGCGGGGCGCGCGCGGCGGTCTGCCCCGTGCGGGCGCCCGCGGCGGGCTGGGCGCCCGCCTCGCGGGTCTTGCGCACCGCGGCCCGGGGCGGTTCGGCGCCGCGGATGACCTGGTCCTCCAGCGTCCGCAGCTGGACGAACGTCGGGGACGCCGCGAGGCGCTCGTAGCGCGCGTAGTCGTGGTGCAGGTTGGGCGCGTTGTCGGCGTACAGCATCCGCTGGGCGCCGACGAGCTGCGCGAACTCCCCGCGCTCGGCGGTGGTGATGTGCCCGGCGGCCAGGGCGCCGGTGAGCAGGGCGTCCTCGCGCGACATGAACTCGCGGGCGCGGCCGAAGGAGGCGAGCGTGCGGGCGTGCGCGGTGATGGACCCGTCCCCGGGCGTGGTCGCGTTGTAGACGGCGAAGCCCGCGTCGATGATGCCGCTGTACTCGCGCAGCACGCGCTCGCGGTCGGCGACCCGCTGGTCCACGCTCTGCCGGACGCCGCGCAGCGTGTCGATCCGCTCCACGAACGCGTCCAGCCGCTCGACGACCAGGGGCAGGATCGAGCCCCGCAGGCCGCCGTCGCGCGCGCCCTCGCGGACCTTGTCGCTCGCCTCGTCGGTCGCCTGCCGCTGCGTCCGCATCACGCCGGCGTCCGTGCGGGCGCCGCCGAGTTCGGCCATCGTCAGCCGCCGCTCCTTCTGCAGCGCGTCGATGAGGTGCTGCGTGGGCAGCACGGTCTTCTCCTGGAAGTCGCGGCTCTGCAGCAGCTGGTTCGCGTCGCCGTAGGTGAAGCCCGTGAGGAACACCCAGAGCGAGGCGAGCGCCAGCAGCGGCACGAGGACCAGCAGGCTGATCCTCGCCCGGATGGAGGAGAAACGGGGGCCCATCACGGCTGGCGGACCCTGCTCACGTGTGTCGCGGTCGGCATTGGGGGGCGGGACATGCGGGGGAAACCTCCCGATGCGTGGAGTACGGGGGTGTGCGGGAGCCTAC
The DNA here is from genome assembly GCF_040649435.1 of Actinomadura sp. NPDC048955. Taxonomy (NCBI): domain Bacteria; kingdom Bacillati; phylum Actinomycetota; class Actinomycetes; order Streptosporangiales; family Thermomonosporaceae; genus Actinomadura; species Actinomadura sp. NPDC048955. The sequence goes on along the minus strand of NZ_JBEZJI010000008.1, from coordinate 138,865 downwards.
TACGTCGCGGGTTCACGATGATCGGCCTTCCGGCCGCCGGGTGCCTCGTCCTCGTCGTCCGGCCAGCTCAGCACATGCTCCATCAGCGTGACGAGGACCTCCTTGGACGACTCGCGGCGGCGCGCGTCGCACAGCACCACCGGGACGCCGGGGTCCAGGTCGAGCGCGATGGCGATGTCGCTCGGCCGGTGCGTCCGCTCGCCGTCGAAGCAGTTCACGGCCACGACGAACGGGACGCCGCGGCGCTCGAAGTAGTCGATCGCGGGGAAGCTGCCGGTCAGCCGGCGCGTGTCGGCGAGCACGACCGCGCCGATCGCGCCCGCCGCCAGCTCGTCCCACATGAACCAGAACCGCTCCTGGCCGGGGGTGCCGAACAGGTAGAGCAGCAACTGGTCCGACAGCGTGATCCGGCCGAAGTCCATGGCGACGGTCGTGGTCGCCTTCGCGTCGACGCCGGACACGTCGTCGACCCCGGTGCCCCGGTCGCTGAGGGGCTCCTCGGTGTGCAGCGGCCGGATCTCGCTGACCGAGCCGACCAGGGTGGTCTTGCCCGCGCCGAACCCGCCCGCGATGAGGATCTTGGTGGTGACGAGCGGCCGGGCCGCGAGGCCCGGCCGCGCGGGCGGCCGGTCAGAGCGCGCGGAGTCCATTGAGCACCTCCCTCAGCACCCCGGTCGGGGGCCGCCGGCCCTCGGCCGGGCGCGCCTCGTCCACCACCGCGACCAGGCCCTTGTCCCGCAGGTCGCCGAGCAGCACCCGCACGACGCCGATGGGCAGGCCGAGGTCGGCCGCGAGGTCGACCACCGTGACCGGCCGCGCGCAGCCCCGCAGCACCCGCGCGTGGTCGGGGCTGTAGCGCAGCCGGTCGCCCGGCGGGACGCCGGTGGCCGCGACCACCGCGATCAGCTCGAAGCCCGCGCCCTCGGGACGGGTCCGTCCCCGGGTCATCGCGTAGGGGCGCACGAGCGGCCCGGCCTCGCGGTCCAGCCAGCGCTCTCCCGGCGGGGTCATCGGTCAGAAGCCCCGCGGCGCGGACCCCCCGGCGCCTCCGAACCCCTGACCGCCCGTGTCCGTCCCGAACCTCGGGCTCGCCTGCAGGTGCTGGCCGACGCGCTTGACCAGCACCGCCATCTCGTAGGCGACCAGTCCGGCGTCGGCCTCCGCCTCCGCGAGCACGGCCAGGCAGGTGCCGTCACCGGCCGCCGTCACGAACAGCAGCAGCGCGTCCATCTCGATGATGGTCTGCCGGACGTTGCCGCCCGCGAAGTGCCGGCCGGCGCCGCGGGCGAGGCTCTGCACGCCGGACGCCAGCGCCGACAGGTGCTCGGCGTCCTCCCGGGCGAGCTCGTTGGAGGCGGCGACGGCGAGCCCGTCACGCGACAGGATCACCGCCTGCCGCACCGTCGTGACCCGCTGGGCGAAGTCGTTGAGCAGCCAGTTCAGCTCACCGGTCACGGTGTTGTGCATCATCGGGTCCCCTCATCCCCCATGTCGGACGCGCGTCCGCGCCGCCATCCCTGCTGTATCGATGCCATCAGCGAGCGTGCCTCCTCGGGCGAGCGTGCGACTGCCCCGTTCGCGGTTCCGCCGGGCGGCGGTGGCGACGGGGGATTCTTGCGCAGTTGCGGGGCCAGGTTCCTCTGCCTGACGCGGCGGGGCAAACCGGCGTGCGTTCCGGCGGGCTGCCAGTCCTCGCCGGCGGCCTCGTCGGTGTCCTCGTCGGCGGCGCCGCCGGGGCCCCCGGCCTCCGGCGTGTGGGCGTCGTCCGACCAGGGGTTCGGGGCGGGACGCGGCGGCGCGGGCGGCATCGGCCGGTCCGGGACACCCCACGGCGTCGCGGGCGCCGGGTCAGCGGCGGGCGCCTGGGGTCCGGTGAGCGCGGGCAGCGCCGGCGGGGCCTCCAGGTGGCCGCCGGCGCCGTCCAGATGCCCTGGAGCGTTCCGCTGCCCGTGCCGCGGGTCGTCCGCGGGACGGGCAGGCTCGGCGGGGTCGCGGAGCGGAACGACCCCTTCGGGGACGGGCGCGGCCATGAGCATCGCCTCCCGCTCCGGTCCCCCGTCGACGGCGGTCCCCGTCAGGGCCGCGGGCGCGTCCTCGGGCCCGTGCGCGGGCGGCGGCACCCCGGCGGCCATCTCCTCGGCCGACACCACCAGCTCGTGCGGGAACAGGACGATCGCGGTCACGCCGCCGTACGGGGATCGGTGGAGCGTGACGGTGATGTCGTGGCGGGCGGCCAGCCGCGCGACGACGAACAGCCCGAGCTGGTCGGTGTCGACCAGGTCGTACTCGGGCGGCTCGGCGAGCCGCCGGTTGGCCTCGGCGAGCTGCTCCGGCTTCACGCCGAGGCCCCGGTCCTCGACCTCGACCGCGTACCCGGTGCCGACCCGCTCGGCCATCACCCGCACCTCGGTGTTGGGCGGCGAGAACGCCGCCGCGTTCTCGATCAGCTCGGCCAGCAGGTGCACGACGTCGGTGACGGCCGCGCCGACCAGCCCGTCCTCGGAGTCGGTGAGCACGGTCGCGCGGGTGTAGTCCTCGATCTCCGAGACGGCGGCGCGCAGCACGTCGGCGAAGCGCACCGGCCGCCGCCAGCCGCGCCCCGGCGTCGCGCCGGACAGGATGATGAGGCTCTCGGCGTGCCGCCGCATGCGGGTGGTGAGGTGGTCGATGCGGAACAGGTCTTCCAGGTCGTCGGCCTCGGCGCGGCTCTCCAGGCCGTCCAGCAGCGTCAGCTGGCGGTGCAGGAGCGACTGGTTGCGGCGGGCGATGTTGAGGAAGATGCGGCTGACGCCCGCGCGCAGCTCGGCCTGCCCGACGGCGGCGTCGACGGCGGTCCGCTGCACCTTGGCGAACGCCTCGGCGAGCCGGGCGACCTCGGCGGTGCGGCCGGCGTCCAGGGGCGGGGCCTCCGCGGCGACGTCCACGCTCTCGTTGCGGCCGAGCCGCTCGACGATGCCGGGCAGCCGCTGCTCGGCCAGTTCCTCGGCCGATCCGCGCAGCCCGACCAGCTCGCGGACGAAGCCGCGCGCGAACCGCAGCGACAGCAGCACCGACAGCAGGATCGCCAGCAGGCCGAGGCCGCCGACGGCGGCGAGCCTGAGGTAGGCCTCGCGGCCGAGGTCGTCGGCGTGCTCCCCGGCGCGCCTGGAGTTGCCGAGCACCATCTCGTTGACCGACAGCACGAGCGGCTGCGCGGTGCGCTGCCACTCGCCGGGCTGGACGGGGATCGGCCGGCGCGGGTCGGCGTCGGCGATCCGGTCCTCCATCGCCTTGAACGTCTGGTACCGCGGGGACGCGAACACCTGCGCGGTGCCGGTCCGGTAGACGACCGGGTCGAGCAGCGAGCGCTGCTTGGTCCACTGCCAGCGCTGCTCGCCGACCATCTCCACGAACATGCGGTGCTCGGCCGCCGTCATCCGGCCCTTGGTGATGAACGCGCCCGCGACCAGCGCGTTCTCCCGCTGGAGCAGCTCCATGCCGCGGCCCGCGTGCCGGGTGGACTGCGTCCAGTCGTAGAGCGCCGAGTCGTCGATGGCCACGAGGCTGTCGTAGAGCCGGTGCATGTTGTCGACCATCGTGCCGTACCCGTTGACCGCGGCCAACCGGTCGACGGACCGGGCGTCGACCGCGGCGCGCAGCCCGCCGAGCCCGCCGAGCGCCCGCAGGACCGCGGAGACGCGCGACTCCATCTCGGCGTTCGTGGCGCTGCGCGCGGCGTCGGAGGTGGCCTTGCGGCGGAAGTTCTCGACGGCGTCGTCGAGGCGCGAGCGCTGCGACACCAGGGCGGCGGGGATGCCGCCCGCGGCCTGGCGCGGGGTGCTGAGGAACACGGCCGAGGCCAGCCGCTCCTTGCCGAGCTCGACCAGGACGCCCTGGCCGCTCGGCGCGAACTCGCGGTCGAGCGTGTGGTAGCGGCGCTGGGCGAGCGCGTCGCGGCCGGTGATGATCGCGGCGTATCCCCAGAGCGCGACGAGCGAGAGCAGTGGCACCAGCAGCAGCGCGGTGACCTTCGAGCGGATCGACCGCCTACGGGGGGATTTCATGTGACCTCGAACGTCCGGCACGGAGGGCCCCTGGATCATAAAGGCCGCCCGCGACGCCCCCGCAACCCCTTTGACGGCATTCGGCCGCATTGCCGCAATTCCTTGCCACCTGCGGCGATGTGCGGAGGCAAGACGATCTTGTCGAACCTGAGACAAGAGGATAGCGGCAAATCCGGACAATTTGCTTCATTTCCCCCTGTCGCTCCGCGACAATGCGCCATACTCTGCTTCTTCACCACCGCTCGCGCCGCGACCGGTCCGGGAAGGAGATCCACGATTCCTACAGGCAACGACGACGGCCGGGCCGGGAGGACGGCTCCCGGGCCGGAGGGCGTTACGATGCCCGCCGTGAGTCCCGAAAGCCAGGCATCCGAGGCATTGCCGTCGCGACGGCGCCGCACACCCCGCGGCGGCCGTCACCGCGGCGACGAATCCTTCCTGCTGCCCCCCGGATCCCCCACGCTCGTCCTCGCCGTCCCCGGACCCGCCCGGCGGGCCGGAACCGACATCGCCGCCGAGCTCGCCCACCTCGTCGAACTGGAGCACACCGGGCAACCGGCCTACGTCGGCCACCTGGAGGGCGACGAGGCGAGCCTGCACGCCGCGCTCGCCGGGATCCGGCCGCAGGGCGACGAGCTCGCGGCCGTGGTGGTGCCGCTGTCCACCGGGCCCGACCCGGCGCTCGACGCCGCCGTGCGCGCCGCCGTGGCGGCCGCGCCCGTGCGCACCGTCGCCGCCGAGCCGCTCGGCCCGCACCCGCTCATCGCCGAGGCGCTGCACGACCGGCTCGCCGACGCGGGGCTCGCCCGCGCCGACCGGATCAGGCTGATGACGATGGTGACGGCCGCGTCCGGTGTGATCGTCGCCACCCCGGGCGGCGCGACCGCCGTCCGGCAGGCCGAGGTCACCGGCGTGCTCCTGGCCTCCCGCCTCGCGGCCCCCGTCTTCACCGCATCGCTGAACGACGAGGCGTCGGTGAAGGCCGCCTACGAGCAGCTGCGCGCGGCCGGCGCGGCGTCCATCGCCGTCGCCCCGCACCTGATCGGGTCCGAGCCGGAGACCGCGCTGATCACGGCGGCCGCCGCCACGGTGGGCTCGGCCCACTCCGCGCCCCTCGGCGCCCATCCGGCCCTGGCCCGCCTGGCCGCCCTCCGCTACGTCGAAGCGCTCTCCACCGCGCTCGCCGACTAGGTCGTGTTTCAGAGTCCCGGCCCACTTCGCTCGCCTTGCGGCTCGCTACGTGACCCGGCCTCGGCGAACGCGGCATCGCTTCGCGATCTGCCCGGTGTCGCCCGCCTTCGGCGTCGCGACACCGGGCCGTTCACGCGTTCGCGCGCGCGGCTGAGGCCGCTTCGAGACCGGCCCTGGCCCAAGGGGGTCACCCCCCTTGGGCCGGCCTCGGCATCCCTTTGAGGGCCGCTAGCGGTTCTTGAAATCCGGTCGGCGTTTCTCCATGGTCGCCGCCATTCCCTCGGCGAGGTCCTCGCTGAAGAAGGCCAGGGTCTGCACGGCCGTCTCCGCCATGAGCTGCCGGCGCAGGCCGGGGACGTCCAGGGACGCGTTCAGCAGCTCCTTCGTGCGGCTCAGGCCGTAGGGGGACCTGCCGAGCAGCTCGCCGGCGAGGGCCTGGGCGGCGTCCAGGTCCCCGCCCTCGGGGGCGATCTCGGTGACGAGGCCGAGGGCGTCGGCGCGCGCCGCGTCCAGGCGCTGCGCCCGGTAGCAGATCTCCGCGGCCCTCGCCGGCCCGACCAGGCGCGGCAGCAGCCACGACAGGCCGCAGTCGCCGGCCGACAGCCCGAGGTCGACGAACGGCACGACGAAGCGGGTCGTCGGGTCGGCGACCCGCAGGTCGCAGGCCAGCGCCCAGGACACGCCCATGCCCGCGACGGGGCCGTGCAGCGCCGCGATCACCGGCTGCGGGATCTCCCGCAGCCGCGCGGTGACCTCGCCGCCCCGGGCGATGCCCCGGTAGAGCCGCTGGACGCGGCCCTCACCGCTCGCGCCGCCCGGGTCGCCGCCCTGCAGGTCCATGCCCGAGCAGAACCCGCGGCCCGCGCCGGTCAGCACGACCACCCGGGTGGACGGGTCGCGCATCAGCCCGTTGAGGACGTCCAGCATCTCCTCGGTCAGCGCGCCGTCGACCGCGTTCAGGCGCTCCGGGCGGGACAGGGTGATCGTGAGCACCCCGTCCCGCCGGTCGAGCTCGATCCCGGTCAACGGCTCAGGACGTGAGCTGCTGGATCAGCGGGCCCATCTGCTCGCCCACGTTGCCGAACACGGTCAGCGGCTCGGCCGCGCCGATGGCCGCCCAGTTGTCCCGGACGTCCTCGACCGACAGCGTCGCCTTCTGCCCGTAGCCGGGGCCCTCCGCCACGAAGATCTTCGCGATCCGGCCGCCGCCGACCGTGTAGACCTGGCCGGAGTCCTCGATGGAGTCGTGCACGAGGTAGGCGACGAGCGGGGTCACCTGGTCGACGCCGAGCTTGTCGGCGAAGTCGGCGGGCAGCAGGTCCTCGGTCATCCGGGTCCAGGCGACCGGGGCGATCGCGTTGGCCTTGATGTTGTACTTGGCGCCCTCCTGGGCGAGGGTCTTGGTGAACCCGACCAGCCCCATCTTGGCCGTGGAGTAGTTTGCCTGGCCGAAGTTGCCGAACAGGCCCGCGGGCGAGGAGGTGTTCACGATCCGGCCGTAGCCCTGCTCGCGCAGGTGCGGCCAGGCGGCGCTGGAGACCAGGAACGAGCCGCGCAGGTGGACGGCGATGACCGAGTCGAACTCCTCGACCGACATGTTCTTGAACGACTTGTCGCGCAGGATGCCCGCGTTGTTGACGACGATGTCGACCTTGCCGAACGCGTCCAGCGCGGCCCGCACGATCGCCTGCGCGCCCTCGGGGGTGGCGACGTTGTCGGGGTTCGCGACGGCCTCGCCGCCGTTCTTCTTGATCTCGTCCACGACCTCCTGGGCGGGGCCGGCGGAGGCGCCCGACCCGGTCCGGTCACCGCCGAGGTCGTTGACGACGACCTTGGCGCCGCGCGCGGCGAGCTCCAGCGCGTGCTGCCGGCCGAGGCCGTGGCCAGCCCCGGTCACGACCGCCACGCGGCCGTCGTAGCGCAGTTCCGACATCTCGTGTCTCCTCACATCGCACCGACTACGCCCCCAGGTAATCATCAAGGGGTTACCCAGTGGTACCACTAAACCGAATCCCGCTCGGCCGCGACCCCCCGGGTCCCTTCCCGGCTGGACGCCGGGGCCGTCCTGCGTACGATGGGACGAGGGAGGAAGTTGCGCCAATTGCTGCAATTCCCCCCGTGCCCACCGCGTAGTCTCCTCACCCGTCGATGCCACGAGGAGCAACGGAGGTCCCGTGCGATGAGCCTCGCCACCCCGTCCGCGTCCCGCCGCCGCTACCGCGTGGTGCAGTGGGCGACGGGCGCGCTCGGGCGCAGCGCGATCCGGGGCGTCCTGGAGCGCGACGACATGGAGCTCGCCGGCGCGTGGGTGCACGACCCGGCCAAGGTGGGCGCCGACGCCGGGACGCTCGCGGGACGCGGCCCGGCCGGCGTCGCCGCGACCGGCGACCTCGGCGAGATCCTCGACCTGGACGCCGACTGCGTCCTGTACGCCGCGAGCCCCCGTCCCGACCGGTTCGCCGAGCTGGAGACGATCTGCGCGCTGCTGGCGTCCGGCAAGAACCTGATCTCCCTCACCGGGCTGGTCTACCCGCGGGCGCACGGCCCGCTCTTCGTCAACGAGCTGGAGCAGGCCTGCAAGCGAGGCGGCGCGTCGGTGCACGGAAGCGGCGTCAGCCACGGCTTCATGGCCGACGTGATGCCGCTCGTGCTGTCGCGGCTGTCGCGCCGGATCACCCACGTCTACGCCCGCGAGTGCACCGACTTCGCCCGGCACCCGTCCCGGCGGCTCGTCCACGACCTGCTCGGGTTCGGCAAGGACGAGGAGACGTACCTGCGCGCGCTGCGCCCCAACCGCGCCACGATGCGGGCGCTGTTCTCCGAGAGCCTGCACCTGGTCGCCGCCGGGCTCGGCGTCGACCTCGACGAGATCGACGTGGACGCCGACCACCGGCTGGCCGGCGCCGACCTCACCACCGCCGCCGGCCCGATCCCGCGCGGCACGGTCGCCGCGGACCGCTGGACCTTCAACGGCATCGCCGCCGGCCGCCCGGTGATCACCGTCGAGATCGTGCACAAGGCCGACGCCGCGCGGATGCCCGACGAGTGGGGGCGGCCCGGGTACTCGCTGCGCGTCGACGGCCGGCCGCCGCTCACGCTGTCGGCCGGCGAGGAGTGGGTCTGCGACGCGATCTCCGCGGCGTCCGCGCACGCGCTGAACTCCGTCCCGGCGGTGTGCGGCGCCGCCCCCGGCATCCGCACCTACCTGGACCTGCCGATGATCAGCGGCCGGATGCACCTCTAGGCGCCCCGGCCGTCACGACGAGGGCAGCGTCGGCGCCGACTCGTCCTCCTCGTCCTCGGAGACGTCCTCGGCGGCCTGGGCCTCGGCCTCCTCGCGGGCCTCGCGGCGGTGCCTGCGGACGCTCCACACCACCAGCGCCACGACGGCCGCGGCCGCCAGGCCGATCGCCAGGCCGCGGCCCGCGAGCTTGGCCGCGTGCTCGAACGCCGTGCCCGCGAAGAAGCCGCCGAGCGTGAACGTCACCACCCAGGTGACGCCGCCGATGACGTTGAAGAGCAGGAACTTCGGATACGGCAGCCGCGAACTGCCCGCCAGCGCCGGCATGAGCGCCCGCAGCAGCGCCGTGAACCGCCCGATGAACACCGCGAACGCGCCGCGGCGGCGGATCATGTCCTGCGCGGCCGCGACCTTCGCCCGGTGTCTTCGCATCATCTGGACGTCCAGCAGCCGCGGCCCGTACTTGCGGCCGATCTCGTAGCCGACCGAGTCGCCGGCCACCGCCGCGACCACCGCGATCACCAGCAGCAGCGGCAGCGACAGCACGTGCTGGCTGGCGAGGACGCCGCCGACCACGATCGCGGTCTCGCCCGGGAACACGAAGCCGACGAAAAGCGCGGCCTCCGCGAACACCAGCGCCGCGATGATCAGGTAGATCATCGCCGGTGGCAGGCCGTCCACCAGGGCGTTGAACTGTTCGAGCATGGACCCCCGCCACCTCGTCGATCCGCCGGCCGGCCGTCGCGGCCGTTTCACACTGGATACCGACGGTTATGGTAGCCGCGAGGTTCCCGGATCCGGATCGCTCTCAGGTGCCGGCCTCGGGGCCGTCCTCACCTACTTCAGAGGGAGACGGGCATGAGCGTGCAGGAGGTCGAGGGAGGCCGCTTCGTCCGCCAGGCGAACCGGTTCACCGAGCGGATCACGGCGGACGGGTCGAGCGGCCTGCCCGCCGAGCCCGGCCGGTACCGGCTGTTCGTCTCCTACGCGTGCCCGTGGGCGCACCGCACCCTGATCGTGCGGCGGCTCCTCGGCCTGGAGGACGCGATCGGCGTCGGGATCGTCGACCCCATCCGGGACGAGCGGGGCTGGCGGTTCCCCGACCGCGACCCGGTGACCGGCGCCGTCTTCCTCTCCGAGCTGTACCTGTCCACCGACCCGTCGTTCCAGGGCCGCTACACCGTGCCGTGCCTCTGGGACACCGAGACCGAGCGCCTGGTCACCAACGACTTCCCGAACATCACCACGATGTTCGAGACGGAGTTCACCGCCCACCACCGCCCCGGCGCCCCCGACCTGTACCCCGAGGCGCTGCGGCCCGAGATCGACGAGCTGAACGACCTCGTCTACCACACCGTGAACAACGGGGTGTACAAGGCCGGGTTCGCCACCTCGCAGGGCGCCTACGAGGAGGCCTTCGACGCCCTCTTCGACACCCTCGGCCGGCTGGAGGAGCGCCTGTCCACCCGCCGCTACCTGTTCGGCGACGAGATCACCGAGGCCGACGTGCGGCTCTACCCGACGCTCGCCCGCTTCGACGCCGTCTACCACGGCCACTTCAAGTGCAACCTGCGGCGCCTCGCCGACCACGAGAACCTCTGGGGCTACGCCCGCGACCTGTACTCGAACCCCGCGTTCGGCGAAACCACGAACCTCGACCACATCAAGCGGCACTACTACGTGACCCAGCGGAACATCAACCCGTCCGGCGTCGTCCCCAAGGGCCCGCTCGTGGACTGGACGGCACCGCACGACCGGGGACGTTGACCGCGTCTCCCTCGTTATGCTGGCGCACCTCCAGTAATCCGCACGAGAGGCACGACCCCACCATGCGCAGCCAGTTCTTCGGCAACCTCGAACAGGGACAGCAGCTCCCCGGCCACTTCGCCCTCCAGAACTCCAAGATGCTCCGGATCCACCTGAACGGCGACGTCCTCGCCCGCCAGGGCTCCATGGTCGCCTTCCAGGGCCAGATGGAGTTCGACTACGAGGGCGCGGGCGGCATCGGCAAGTTCATGAAGAAGGCCCTGACCGGTGAGGGCGTCCCCCTCATGCGCGTCAAGGGCCAGGGCCTGCTGTTCGCCGCGAACGACGCCGACGACATCCACCTGTTCTACCTGGAGAACGAGGGCATCACCGTCAACGGCAAGAACATCCTCGCCTACGACTCGCACCTCCAGTCCGACATCCAGCGCGTCCAGGGCGCCGGAATCGCCGCGGGCGGCCTGTTCAACACCACCCTCCACGGCACCGGCTGGGTGGCGCTCACCACACATGGCACCCCGGTGATGCTCGACTGCGGCCGCGCCCCCACGTTCGCCGACGGCCAGTCCGCCGTCGCGTGGAGCACGAGCCTCCAGGTCGGCGTCAACCGCACCTTCAAGGCCAGCGCCCTCATCGGCCGCGGCAGCGGCGAAGCGATGCAGCTCGCCTACCAGGGCCAAGGCTTCGTCCTCATCCAGGCCTCCGAGGGCCCAACGGTCGCTCCGCACACCCACTGAGCCCCAGCCGGATCCCCCTTGGTAGATCTTGCCAGAGGCACGGCCCTGCCTTTGGCCGGTTCGGCCAACGGCGGGGGCGGTGTGGGCGGGGATGCGACACGCTGGCGTGGTGCGGGGGCAAGTGCGAGTAGCCTTGTTGCGTCTCAGAACTTACCTGCGAGCTGCGGAAGAGGGCGATCTCCGCCGTGTCGACAGAGTCGTCGCATACTAGTGCCGACCCGATGCTGACCGATTTCGGCGCCAACGAGTGGCTGGTCGACGAGCTGTACCAGAAGTACCTCGACGACCCCAACTCCGTTGACGAAGCCTGGTGGAACTTCTTCGCGGACTACCAGCCGGGCAGCCGGCCCGTGTCCGCCACCCCCCAGGCCGACGGCGCGGCCCCGAAGGCCGCCAACGGCACGGCGGCCGCTCCGCCGACACCGCAGCCGCCGAAGGCTCCGGCCAGGCCGGCCGCCAAGGCGCCCGCTCCGAAGGCGGAAAGGCCGGCGCCCCCACCGGTGCCGGCGGGGGCCGAGGAGGTCCGGCTGCGCGGCGTCGCCGCCCGGACGGCCACCAACATGGAGGCCAGCCTCGGCGTGCCGACGGCGACGAGCGTGCGCGCCGTCCCGGCCAAGCTGCTGATCGACAACCGCATCGTCATCAACAACCATCTCAAGCGCGGGCGCGGCGGCAAGGTCTCCTTCACGCACCTGATCGGGTACGCGATCGTCAGGGCGCTGACCGCGATGCCCGAGATGAACGCCGCGTTCACCGAGGTGGACGGCAAGCCGGTGCTGATCAGGCCCGAGCACGTCAACTTCGGGCTGGCCATCGACCTGCAGAAGGGCGACGGCTCGCGCCAGCTCGTGGTGCCGAGCATCAAGGCCGCCGAGACGCTGGACTTCCGCCAGTTCTGGGCCGGCTACGAGGAGATCGTCCGCAAGGCCCGCGGCGGCAAGCTCACCCTGGAGGACTTCCAGGGCACCACGATCAGCCTGACCAACCCGGGCACGATCGGCACCGTCCACTCGGTGCCGCGGCTGATGCCCGGCCAGGGCACGATCATCGGCGTCGGCGCGATGGAGTACCCGGCCGAGTTCGCGGGCGCCTCCAGCGACACCCTGTCGCGCATGGGGATCAGCAAGGTGATGACGCTGACCTCCACCTACGACCACCGGATCATCCAGGGCGCGCAGTCCGGCGACTTCCTGCGCCGCATCCACCAGCTGCTGCTCGGCGAGGACGGCTTCTACGACGAGATCTTCGAAGCCCTGCGCATCCCGTACGAGCCGGTGCGCTGGGTCAAGGACATCTCCGCCACCCACGAGGACGACGTCGCCAAGGTCGCCCGCGTCCACGAGCTGATCCACGCCTACCGGGTCCGCGGCCACCTCATGGCCGACACCGACCCGCTGGAGTACAAGCAGCGCCGCCACCCCGACCTCGACATCCTCAAGCACGGCCTCACCCTGTGGGACCTGGAGCGCGAGTTCGCGACCGGCGGGTTCGGCGGCAAGCCGACGATGAAGCTGCGCGACATCCTCGGCGTGCTGCGGATGGCGTACTGCCGGACGGTCGGCATCGAGTACATGCACATCCAGGACCCCGAGGAGCGCGCCTGGATCCAGGAGCGCGTCGAGGTCCCGCACGAAAAGCCCTCCCGCGAGGAGCAGCTGCACGTCCTGCGGCGGCTGAACAGCGCCGAGGCGTTCGAGACGTTCCTGCAGACGAAGTTCGTCGGGCAGAAGCGGTTCTCCCTCGAAGGCGGCGAGTCGGTCATCCCGCTGCTCGACTCGGTGATCTCGGCGGCGGCCAAGGCCAGCCTGGACGAGGTCGTGATCGGCATGGCGCACCGCGGCCGGCTGAACGTCCTCGCCAACATCGTCGGCAAGTCCTACGGGCAGATCTTCGGCGAGTTCGAGGGCAACCTCGACCCGCGCAGCGCGCAGGGCTCGGGCGACGTGAAGTACCACCTCGGGGCGTCCGGCGACTTCGTCGCCGACGACGGTTCCAAGATCCACACCGAGCTGGTCGCGAACCCCTCCCACCTGGAGACGGTCGACCCGGTGCTGGAGGGCGTCGTCCGCGCCAAGCAGGACCTGCTGGACGTCGGCGAGGCCGGCTTCACCGTGCTGCCGATCCTGATCCACGGCGACGCCGCGTTCGCCGGGCAGGGCGTGGTGGCCGAGACGCTGAACCTGTCGCAGCTGCGCGGCTACCGCACCGGCGGCAGCGTGCACGTGATCATCAACAACCAGGTGGGCTTCACCACGGCGCCGGAGTACTCGCGCTCCAGCGTCTACGCCACCGACGTCGCGCGGATGATCCAGGCGCCGATCTTCCACGTGAACGGCGACGACCCGGAGATGTGCGCGCGGGTGGCGCGGCTGGCGTTCGAGTACCGGCAGACGTTCAAGAAGGACGTCGTCATCGACATGGTCTGCTACCGGCGGCGCGGCCACAACGAGGGCGAGAACCCCTCGTTCACGCAGCCGCTGATGTACGACCTGATCGACGCCAAGCGGTCCGTCCGCAAGCTCTACACCGAGGCGCTGATCGGCCGCGGCGACATCACGGTGGAGGAGGCCGAGCAGGCGCTCCGCGACTACCAGGAGCAGCTGGAGCGGGCCTTCACCGAGACCCGCGAGGCCGTGAAGAAGCCCCTCGAACCGGGCTCGGTCGTGAAGCCCGACGTCGAGGAGCGCATCCCGATCGACCACGGCAGCGCCGGTTCGGCGATCCCGCTGGAGACCGTGAAGCGGATCATCGACACCCAGGTCAGCCTGCCGGAGGGCTTCACGCCGCACCCGCGGCTCCAGCCGATCCTGCAGCGCCGCGCCCAGATGATCGAGGACGACGCGATCGACTGGGCGACCGGCGAGCTGCTGGCGATGGGCTCGCTGCTGATCGACGGCCACCCGGTGCGGCTCGTCGGGCAGGACACCCGGCGCGGCACGTTCGGCCAGCGGCACGCGGTGCTCGTCGACCGCAAGACGGGTGAGGAGTACACGCCGCTCAAGCAGTTCGGGCAGGGCGTGTCGAAGTTCTACGCGCACGACTCGCTGCTCAGCGAGTACGCCGCGATGGGCTTCGAGTACGGCTACTCGATGACCCGCCCCGACGCGCTCGTGTGCTGGGAGGCCCAGTTCGGCGACTTCGCCAACGGCGCCCAGTCGATCGTGGACGAGTACATCTCCTCCGGCGAGCAGAAGTGGGGCCAGCACTCGGGCGTCGTGCTGCTGCTGCCGCACGGCTACGAGGGCCAGGGGCCCGACCACTCGTCCGCGCGGATCGAGCGGTACCTGCAGCTGTGCGCGCAGGACAACATGACCGTCGCCTACCCGACCACTTCGGCGAACTACTTCCACCTGCTGCGCTGGCAGGTGCTGTCGAACCGGCACAAGCCGCTGGTCGTGTTCACGCCGAAGGTGCTGCTGCGGCTGAAGGCGGCCGCCTCCCCGGTCGAGGAGATCACCGGTGGCGTGTTCCAGCCGGTGATCCCGGAGAGCGACCCGGCGATCGACCCGGCGGGCGTGCGGCGGGTGCTGCTCACCACCGGCAAGATCTACTACGAGGTCGTGAAGGCCCGGCAGGCGACCGGTGCGAACGACACCGCGGTCGTGCGGGTCGAGCGGCTCTACCCGCCGCCGGTCGACGAGATCAAGGCGGAGCTGGCCAAGTACCCGGATGACGTCGAGGTCGTCTGGGTGCAGGACGAGCCCGCCAACATGGGCGCCTGGCCGTTCATGGCTCTGAAGCTGCCGCGCCACATCGACGGGCTGAAGATGTCGCGGGTGTCGCGCCCGGCGTCCTCGTCCCCCGCGGTGGGGTCGAACAAGCTCCACCAGGCGGAGCAGGAGGCGCTGCTCGCGCGCCTGTTCGGCGAGCAGGAGTAGAGCGGTACCGATCGATCCGAGGGCTCCGGTGCACCGCGCCGGGGCCCTCGGCGTCCATGGGGAGGGACGCGATGTACTTCACCGACCGCGGCATCGAGGAGCTGGCGGACCGGCGCGGCGCGGAGGAGGTCAGCCTGGAGTGGCTGGCGGGCCGGCTGCGCGAGTTCGTCGACCTGAACCCGGAGTTCGAGACCCCCGTCGAGCGCCTCGCCACCTGGCTCGCGCGCCTCGACGAGGAGGACGAGGAGTAAGACGCGATATGTCTTGACTTCGAGGGGACGCGACATATCGTGTTAACTGACGGCAGGCCTCTCGGACGAAGGGCACATCGTGATGTCGCGCTGGACGATCGACGAACCGACCACTCTCGACTTCGACGGCGTGGTCGCGCTGCGGGTCACGCTGATCGCGGGCAGCGTGTCGGTGCTGGCCTCCGACGAGCGCCCCTCCGTCATGGTCGGCGGCGTCGAGGGGCCGCCGCTGGTGGTCACGCACGAGGCGGGGATGCTGACCGTCACCCACGAGAAGCTCTGGGAGGGCGTGCTCGGCTGGCTGCGCAACCAGAAGGTCCGCGCGGCCATCACGGTGACCGTCCCGCGCGACTGCCCGGTCAGCCTCAACCTGGTGTCGGCGGACGCGGTGGTCACCGGCACGACGGCCCGCACGTCGATCAAGAGCGCCTCGGGCGAGGTGACGCTCGACGGGGTGGCGGGCGCGATCGACGCCAACACGGTCTCCGGCGCGATCGAGGCGCAGGGCCTGGACGGGACGGTGTCGTTCACCTCCGTGTCCGGGGACCTGACGCTGGCCGGCGCGACCGTCGAGCGGCTGGCGGCCCGGACGGTCAGCGGCCGCATCGCCGCCGATGTCGACCTGTCCGGGAGCGGCGGCGTCGAGGTGAACACGGTCTCGGGCGAGGTGGCGCTGCGTGTCCCGGCGTCCACCGGCGCGCAGGTGACGTTGAACTCGGCGGCCGGGCGGATCGAGACGTCCTTCCCGTTCGACCGCCAGGAACGCGCCGTCTCGCGCTCGGTCAGCGGGAAAATGGGGGACGGCTCGGGGCGGGTCGCGGTCAACACGGTGTCCGGCACGATCGCCCTCCTCGGCCGCGACGACGACGCCCCCGAGATCACCACACCCCGAATGGAGAAGTGACGACGTGAGCCCCGTCTTCGGCCACGGTCGCCTGCGGCTGTACCTGCTCAAGCTGCTGGAGGAGAGCCCGCGGCACGGCTACGAGGTGATCCGGCTCCTGCAGGACCGGTTCCTCGGGGTGTACTCGCCCTCCCCCGGCACGATCTATCCGCGGCTGGCCCGGCTGGAGGCCGAGGGCCTGGTCACCCACGAGGTGGTCAAGGGCAAGAAGGTCTACTCGCTGACCGACAAGGGGCGCGAGGAGCTGGAGCGCCGGATGGACGAGCTGGCCGAGCTGGAGGAGGAGATCTCCGCCTCGGCGCAGGAGTTCGCGCGCGGCGTGCAGGAAGACGTCCGCCAGACCGTCCGGACGCTGCGCGAGGAGCTGACGCAGGCCGCCCGGACGATGCGCGACCAGGGCAAGGCCACGTCCAAGGACGCGTGGAAGGAGACCACCGAGCGCCAGAAGGACGAGTGGCGCCGGCAGAAGGAGCACTGGCGGGAGCAGAAGCAGGCGTGGAAGGAGGAGTGGCGGCAGAACTGGGACGACGCCTGGAAGACGGCGACCGGGACCCGCGACGACGTCGCCCGCCTCAAGCTGGAGCGCCTGCTGCGCCGGTTCGTCGAGGACGTCCGCGAGTCCGCGAAGGAGGCCCGGCTGGACGACGACGGTCTCGCCGCCGCGCAGGCCCTCCTCGACGAGGCCCGCGAGCGGCTGCGCGACGAGGTCTTCCGCCGGGAGCCGTGACCGGGCGCCCCGGTCACGGTCTCCCGCACGGCGTCACGGGGTGAAGACGATCTTGCCGAAGAGGTCGCCCTCCGCCATGGCGGCGAAGCCCTCCTCCGCCCGGCTCAGCGGCAGGATCCGGTCGATCTGCGGCCGCACGCCGGTCTTGACCAGGAAGCGCGCGAGCCGCTCCAGCTGGTCGCGGGTCCCCATGGTGGAGCCGACGATCTGGAGCTGGAGGAAGAACACGCGGTTCAGCTCGGCGGGCGGCACCTGGCCGCTGGTCGCGCCCGACACCACGACGCGCCCGCCGGGGCGCAGCGACTTCAGCGAGTGCGACCAGGTCGCCTGGCCGACGGTCTCGATCACGGCGTCGACCCGCTCGGGCAGCCGCGCGCCCGTCTCGAAGGCGGCGTCGGCCCCGATCTCCTCGGCCCGCTTGCGCTTGGCCTCGCTGCGGCTGGTCGCGTAGACGCGGTGGCCGGCGGCGGCCGCCAGCGCGATCGCCGCGGTCGCGACGCCGCCGCCCGCGCCCTGCACCAGCACGGACCCGCCGGGCTGGAGCCCGGCCTTGCCGAACAGCATCCGGTAGGCGGTGAGCCACGCGGTCGGCAGGCAGGCCGCCTCCTCGAACGACAGCCCGGCGGGCTTGGGGACGAGGTTGCGGCGCGGCACCGCGACCTTCTCCGCGAGCGTCCCGGGGTGGACCTCCGACAGCAGCGACCGCTTCGGGTCGAGGGTCTCGTCGCCGCCGCCCCGGTCCGGGTCGCCGATCACCGAGTGGACGATGACCTCGTTGCCGTCCTCGTCGACCCCGGCCGCGTCGCCGCCGAGGATCATGGGGAGACGTTCGGCGGGCAGGCCGACGCCCTTCAGCGACCACAGGTCGTGGTGGTTGAGCGCGGCGGCCTTCACCGTGACGGTCGTCCAGCCGTCCGGTACCTCGGGTTCGGGCCGCTCCCCCAGCGTGAGCCCGTTCAGCGGATGGTCTGCGTCGATCTGTGTGGCCGTGACAGCGAACATGAACGCACACTAACCGCCGGCCGGCGAGCGAAACGGCCCGCCCCCGGCGTGTCGGGGACGGGCCGCGCGCCCGGGCGTCACAGCACCTTGGACAGGAAGTCCTGGGTGCGGGGGTGCTTCGGGTTGGCGAGGACCTCCCGGGGGGTGCCCTCCTCGACCACGACGCCGCCGTCCATGAAGACGAGCGAGTCGCCGACCTCGCGGGCGAAGCCCATCTCGTGGGTGACCACGACCATGGTCATGCCGTCGAGGGCGAGCTGCTTCATGACCTCCAGGACCTCGCCGACGAGCTCGGGGTCCAGCGCGGAGGTCGGCTCGTCGAACAGCATCAGCGCGGGCTCCATGGCGAGGGCCCGCGCGATCGCGACCCGCTGCTGCTGCCCGCCGGACAGCTGCGCCGGGTAGCTCTTCACCTTCTCGCCTAGCCCGACCCGGGTGAGCAGCGCCACGGCCCGCTCCCTGGCCTGCGCCTTCGGCTGCCTCTTCACCCGGCAGGGCGCCTCCATGACGTTCTCCAGCGCCGTCATGTGCGGGAAGAGGTTGAACCGCTGGAACACCATGCCGATCTCGCGGCGCTGGGCGGCGACCTCCCGGTCGCGCAGCTCGTAGAGCTTTCCGCCCTTCTCCCGGTAGCCGACGAGGTGGCCGTTCACCCACAGCCGTCCCGCGTTGATCTTCTCCAGGTGGTTGATGCAGCGCAGGAACGTCGACTTGCCCGAGCCGGACGGGCCGACGACGCACATCACCTCGCCGGACTTGACCTCCAGGTCGATGCCCTTCAGCACCTCGAGGCGCCCGAAGGACTTGTGCACGGCCTCGGCCTTGACCATCAGCCCGCCGCTCGCGGCCGCGGGCTCCGGGATGCCGGGGACGCCGCCCGCGATGTCCTCGCCTGCGCTCACTGGCCGCCTCCTCCGCCGCGGAGGCGGAGCCGCTGCCTGGGCTCCACCCCCCTGCTGGTGCCTCTGCTGTAGTACCGCTCCAGGTAGTGCTGCCCGATCATCATGAGCGAGGAGAGGAGCAGGTACCACAGGCAGGCCATCACCAGCATCGGGATGATCTTGTAGGTGCTGGCGTAGATGGTCTGCGCGGTGAAGGTCAGCTCCGAGTACGGGACGGCCACGACGAGCGAGGTGTTCTTCAGCATCGAGATCGCCTCGTTGCCCGTCGGCGGGACGATGACGCGCATCGACTGCGGCAGCACGATCCGCCGCATCGTCTGCATCCGGGACATGCCGAGCGCGCTCGCGGCCTCCTGCTGCCCCTCGTCCACCGACAGGATGCCGGCCCGGACGATCTCGGCCATGTAGGCGGCCTCGTTGAGGATCAGCCCCAGCGACGCGGCGAGCGCGGCGTTGACCAGTTCCTGCGTGTGCCACGTCTGGAACTCGGGTCCGAACGGGACGCCGATCCCGACCGTGGGGAACAGCGAGCCGATCGCGCCCCAGATGAGCAGCTGCGTGTAGAGCGGCGTCCCGCGGAAGAACCACAGGTACACCCAGGCCGCGCCGCTCAGCAGGGGGTTGGCCGACAGCCGCATCAGGGCGAGCCCGATGCCGAGCACGACGGCGCCGACCATGGCGGCGAGGGTGAGCCAGATGGTGTTCCGGACGCCCTTGAGCACCGGGTCCGAGAACAGGTACTTCCACTGCTCGGTCCAGTCGAGCGCCTTGCTGGTCAGCAGGAAGTTGATGAACATGGCGACCAGCACGAGGACGACCGCCGCCCCGAGCCAGCGCCCCGGATGCCGGACGGGGACGGCCTTGATCGCCTCAGGCCGCCCCTTGCCGGCGTCGTTGTCGACCGTCATGCGATCAGCTCTGCGCCCCGTTGATCTTCGGTTCGGTGATCGCACCGGTCTCCACGCCGGCGTCGGTGAGGATCTTCTTGTAGGTGCCGTCGGCGATCAGGGCCTTCAGCGCGCCCTGGATGGCCTCCTTGAGCTGGCCGGAGTTCTTGCCGACCGCGTAGCCGTAGGGGGCGGTGTCGTAGGTCTGGCCGATGATCTCCAGCTTGCCGCCGGTCTTCTTCACCGCGTCGCCGACGATGGGCGAGTCGGCGGCCATGCCGTCGACCTTGCCCGCGACGAGGTCGTTGTTGACCTCGGTCTGCTGCTTGCGGACGACGCTCTTGATGGCCGGCTTGCCCGCGTCGGTGCACTTCTTGCTGCGCGCGGTGAGGTCGTCGACCTGGACGGTGCCCTGCTGGACGCCGATGGACTTGCCGCAGGCGTCGTCGGGGTTGACGCCCTTCGGGTTGCCCTTGAGCACGGCCCAGGACGTCCCGGCGGAGTAGTAGGTGATGAAGTCGACGGCCTGCTCCCGCTCCTTGGTGTCGGTGAAGGAGGAGACGCCGGCCTCGTACTTGCCGGACTGGACGCCGGGGATGATCGTGTCGAAGCCGGCGTTGCTGTACTGGGTCTTCAGGCCGAGCTTGGCCGCGACGGCGTTGAACAGGTCGACGTCCCAGCCGACGATCTTCTGCGAGGCGGGATCGACGGACTCGTTGGGCGGGTACGAGGCGTCCGTGCCGATCGAGATCTTCCCGTCGCTCTTGATCGCGGCCGGGACCATCGCCGCGAGCTTGCTGTCGACGCTCGTGTTCGAGGCCGCGGAGCCCGAGTCGCCAGAGTCGTTGCTGTCGCCGCATGCGGACAGCGCGAGCGCGCCCGTCAGTACGAGCGCGCTCGCCGCGACGGCGCGGCGGCGCAGAGAACCGGTGATCACTGGTCCCCCTCCTGGTGGTTTCGTCGGATCCGCGTAGATCCGATGGTCAGGTGCATAGTTTGGCGTACAACGTCCCTGATCTGGATAAAGGGTGCGAAACAATCACGCAACGAGGCGAACCCGGATCGGCCATCATCCACCGGGTATGCCCTACGCAACGCGACCGACCCGCCACCGTGTGGGCACGGTCACGTGACGGTCACCACCCACCCCGGCCTCCGGGCGGCCCCACCCCCCTGTGGCACAATCAGACAACGGGTGACCCCCGTGCGTCGCGAGATCCACCGGGTGACCGGCCACACCAGACCACCACCGCGGCGGCATCTCAGAAAGCCAACTTTCACAGACAGGGGTCGCTGTGGCTGCTGAGCCCATTCCCACCGAACCACCCTCACTGGACGACGATCCGGCCTTTCCGCTGCACCGCGGCGGCAAGCTGGAGATGCGCTCGACCATCCCCGTCCGCAACAAGGACGATCTCTCACTGGCCTACACGCCGGGCGTCGCGCGGGTGTGCACCGCGATCGCCGACAACCCCGAGCTGGCCTACGAGTACACCTGGACCTCCAAGGTCGTCGCCGTCGTGACCGACGGCACCGCCGTGCTCGGGCTCGGCGACATCGGCCCGGCGGCCTCCATGCCGGTCATGGAGGGCAAGTCGCTGCTGTTCAAGGAGTTCGCGGACGTCGACTCCGTGCCGATCGCGCTGAACTGCACGGGCGTCGACGAGATCGTCGACACCGTGATCCGGATGGCGCCGAGCTTCGGCGGCATCAACCTGGAGGACATCAGCGCCCCCCGCTGCTTCGAGATCGAGGACCGGCTGCGCGCCGCCCTCGACATCCCCGTCTTCCACGACGACCAGCACGGCACCGCGATCGTGGCGCTCGCCGCCCTCACCAACGCGGCGCGCTTCGTCGGCAAGCCGCTGTCGGAGCTGCGCGCGGTCGTGGCGGGCGCGGGCGCGTCCGGCATCGCGGTCTCGCAGATCCTGATCGAGGCGGGCATCGGCGACATCGCCCTGTCCGACAGCAAGGGGATCATCCACGAGGGACGCGACGGCCTGAACCCCGTCAAGGAGCGCATCGCCGCGATCACGAACCGCTCGCACCTGAAGGGCTCCACGGAGGAGGCCCTCCGCGGCGCCGACGTGTTCATCGGCCTGTCCGGCAGCACCGTCCACGAGTCGTGCGTCGCCACGATGTCGGACAGCGCGATCGTCTTCGCCCTCTCCAACCCGACCCCCGAGGTCCACCCGGAGGTCGCGCGCCGGCACGCCAAGGTGGTCGCGACCGGGCGCAGCGACTTCCCGAACCAGATCAACAACGTGCTGGCGTTCCCCGGCATCTTCCGCGGCGCGCTGGACGTCCGGGCCCACACGATCACCGAGGGGATGAAGCTGGCGGCGGCGAACGCCCTCGCCGGCATCGTCGGCGACGACCTGACCGCCGACTACGTCATCCCCGGGCCGTTCGACGACCGCGTCGCCCCGGCCGTCACGGCCGCGGTCGCCGCCAAGGCCCGCGAAGAGGGCGTCGCCCGCGTCTGACCCGCCGCCGGCCCGTGTTCCGTTCCCGGAGCACGGGCCGCGCGCCGGGCGGTGCCGTGCGGCGTCAGGCCGTGTCGACGAGGTGGTTCTCCCACGCCCAGGTGACGATCCCGACGCGGTTGCGGACCCCCAGCTTGGTCTGGATGCCCGCCAGGTGGCTCTTGACCGTGCTCAACGAGATGAACAGCTCCGCGGCGATCTCCTGGTTGGTGCGGCCGCGTGCCAGGGCCCGGACGACCTCGACCTCGCGGTCCGACAGAGGCGCGGGCCGCGCGGCGCGCGGCGGCGCCGAGGCGGCCGTCAGGTGCCGCAGGAGCCTGACGGTGACGGACGGCGAGACCAGGGCCTCGCCGTTGTGGGCGGCGCGGACCGCCTCGACGAGCAGGGCGGGCCCGGCGTCCTTGAGGACGAAGCCGACCGCGCCGCCGCGCAGCGCGCCGTAGACGTACTCGTCCAGGTCGAAGGTCGTGACGACGACGACCCGCAGCGGGTCGGGCACCTGCGGGCCGGCCAGCGCGCGGGTGACCGCGATGCCGTCGAGCCGGGGCATCCTGATGTCCACCAGGCACACGTCCGGGCGCAGCCGCCGGGCGAGGGCGACCGCCTCGGCCCCGTCGGGCGCCTCCCCGACGACGCTGATGTCGGGCTGGTCCTCCAGGATCAGCCGCAGCCCGCGGCGGACCATCGCCTGGTCGTCGGCGAGCAGGACCGAGATGGTCATCAGGGCTCCCTGGTGGGGACGGGCAGGGTCGCCGACACCGACCAGCCGCCGCCGGGCCGCGGCCCGGCGCTCAGCGAGCCGCCCAGCGATTCGACGCGTTCGCGCATGCCGATCAGTCCGTAGCCGCCGCGATGGGGGTGCCGGGCCGGGGCCGCCGGGGCGTCGTCGGCGACCTCGACGGTGACGCACCCCGCGCCCTGCTCGACGGCGACCGTCACGGACCGGGCCCCGGGCGCGTGCCGCAGCACGTTCGTCAGCGCCTCCCGGGCGACGCGGTACACGGTGGTGGTCACCTCCGGCGGCCACCCGGCGTCCGCGCCCCCGTCCGGCGGGCTCAGCCGCACCTCCGGGCCCTGCCGGCGGAAGCGCTCCACCAGCGCGCCGAGACCCTCCGGCCCGGGGGACGCCGGTGCCGCGTCGTCGGCGTCGCGCAGCAGCCCGACGACGCGGCGCATCGCGGCCAGCGCCTCGGTGCCCGCGGCCTCCATCTCGCCGAGGTACTCGCCCACCTGCTCCGGGTTCCGCCGCGCGACCACCTGGGCGCCCTGCGCCTGGACCACCATGCCGGTGATGTGGTGGGCGACGACGTCGTGCAGCTCCCGGGCCAGCTCCAGCCTCTCGTCCCGGCGGACCTGCTCGGCGACCCCGCGCGCCCGCGCGTCCAGGAGCCGCAGCGACAGCCCGGCGCCGACCGCGGCCGTCCAGACCAGGCCGTCCAGCGCCGTCACCGCCGCGAGGCCCGCGGACGGCGGGCCGGCGGCGAGCTGACCGGCGACGATCACCACCGGTCCGGCGGCCGCGACGGCGGCGGCGGGCACCGGCGCGAGGATCCGGAGCGCGGAGCAGGTCAGCACCGCCAGCCCCAGCGTCATCGCCGGGCTGGGTTCGGCGGGAAGGTCGGTGCCGGCGACGCGGACGCCGACGATGGCCGCCGCCGCGAGGCCGAACCCCGCGACGGTCGGCCAGCGGGGCCGGCGCAGCCCCAGCAGCGCCGGAACGCACACCGCCGCCGCGGCGGCGCTGCCCGGCGCCCAGTACCAGGAGCCCCAGCTCTGCGCGATGGCGGCGGCCTGCACGAAGATCGCCGCGAGGAAGACGGCGCCCAGCCCGGCCACGGAGACGCGGCGTCCCCACGCACCCGGATCGGTCACGCCGGCCAGGCTAGCGGTGCTCCGTCCGGTGCCGCGCGCGGACGGAGCACCGCCGGGCAGGTCCCGGGCAGGCCCCGGCCTCACCACGGTGGCGGGCCGGCCGGCGGCGGCCCGGCGCCCTCGGCACCGTTCCGCCGGACGAGGTCGACCGCGCGGAGCAGCGCCCCCACCACGAACCCGCCCGCCACCAGCAGCGTGGCCAGGGCCATCAGGGCGCTGGGCTTGGCATACCAGCCGAACGCGATCACCGCGGCGCCGCCCGCGGCGACGGCGGCCGCCGACGGCACCGGCAGCGACCGGAGCGCCGAGCCGACGAGCACGGCGAGGGCCAGGGCCGTCATGGGCGACGGCTCCTGCGGCAGGTCGGCCGCCATGGACGCCGCCACCGCGCCGGCCGCCACGACCAGCCCGGCGGCCGCGGGCCGCACCCTTCGCCGCCCGCGCAGCAGCGCCAGCCCGCACGTCACCACCGAAAAGGCGGTGGTGCAGAGCCAGGAAGTGCCGCCCCAGCTGGTGATGAGCATGAACGCCGTGAAGGCGGTGCCCGAGGCGAACACCACGCCCAACCCCGCGTTGACCAGCATGCCCGGTGTCACTGGAGACCCGCCGGCACCATTCTGATGACTGTTCGCATGCGACATGAGAGACCTGGTTTCGCTGTCGGGGATCGGTCGCTTCACGCACGCCGGACGCGGCGCAGGGAAATGGCGGTGAGGAGCGCGCAGGCCAGCAGGTACAGCCCGGTTTCGGCCAATTGGAAGTTCCAGTAACGGCCACTGGGCTGGTATTCGACGTCGACGTGCAGGTCGAGCGCGCCCAGGCACACCGCGGCGTCGCCGAACGTGCCGCCGGCGCCGGTCTTCGGCGGGGTGTCGAGGCACGCGTTGAACGTGCTCCCGCTGAGCGTCCGCCCGTCGCGGGTTCGCAGCGGGCTGGTCTCGCTGATCCACGCGTCCGGGGCCCCGGGCACCTGCAGGCCTCCGATGACGGGGGCGCCGGTGATGCTGCCCAGGCTCCTGGCCTGGTTGACGGTCTGCGCGGTCATCGGCAGGCTCGTCCTCTCGGACGGCATGAGGTGCGGGCGCACCAGGTTCGGCACCGCGAACTGGACGACGATGAAGACGACGCCCGTGATGGCCATGGCCGGAAGCGTCCGCCGGACGAACAGGCCGACGGTGGTGCCGAGCGCGAAGGCGAGGAGGGCATAGCCGATCGGGGCGATGTTGCGGGCGCCGAACTCGATCGTCCCGAACCGGTCGGCGGCGACCTCGTCGTACGGTGAGGCGGCCCAGGTGAGCAGCAGGGCGGCCAGGCCCGTCAGGATCACCGCGGCCAGGCCGACGAACGCCATCCTGCCGATCAGCCAGCGGCGCCGCGTCACGCTCTGGCTCCACACCAGCCGGTGGGTGCCGAGTTCCAGTTCCCGGGCGATCAGCGGTGCGCCCCAGAACGCGCCGATGACGACGGCGATCAGCTGGAGTCCGGCGGCCAGGAACAGCAGCGGGTTCCGGTAGGCGCCCTGGAACTGGGCGACGGCCTGGGCGCAGGCGGCGGTGTCGGTGCACCGCGCCCGGTAGGCGTCGTGCGCCTCCCGGATGTCCAGGCCCAGGTACAGCAGGTAGGCGGCGATCAGGACGAGCCCGGCCGCACCGGCGATCGCCTGGAGGCGGAACTGCCGCCAGTTCAACCAGATCATCGTGCTCCCTCCCGTGCCTGGGCGGCGGGCGCGTTCGCCCGCGACATGTACGCGAGCACCAGTTCTTCGAGCCTGACGGGCTCGGCCCGGTGCGGAAGCTCCGAGGGCGGGAGGCCGGTGCGCACCAGCGCGCCGCCGTGCTCCCTTTGAATGACCTCGACGCCCGCGGGCAGCGGGCCGAGGCCGCCGCCGGGCGCGACCAGCCGGTGGTGGCCGGCCAGCAGGTCCCGGACGTCGCCGGCCACCTGGACCCGCGAGTCGCACAGCACGATGAGGTGGTCGCAGACCTGCTCGATGTCGCCGAGCAGGTGCGACGACAGCACGGCGCTGGCGCCGAGCTCCGCGACGAACTCCATCAGGTTCGCCAGGAACCCCTGGCGCGCCAGCGGGTCCAGCGCGGCGGCCGGCTCGTCGAAGACCAGCAGTTCGGGCCGCTTGGCGGCGGCGACGGTCAGCGCCAGCTGCGCGCGCTGGCCGCCCGACAGGCGTCCCGCCTTCTGCTTCGGGTTCAGCCCGACCTGCTCGATGCGCCGTTCGGCCAGCCTCCGGTCCCAGGACGGGTTCAGGCGCGCCCCCATGCGCAGGTGGTCCTCCACGCTGAACGACGGGTACACCGGAGTGTTCTGCGCCACGAACCCGACTCTGGCCAGGTGCGCGGCGCTCGCCGCCGGCTTGGAGCCCAGCACGCGCAGCGAGCCCGACGTCGGCTCCAGCAACCCGCAGGCGAGGTTCAGCAGCGTGGACTTGCCGGCCCCGTTCGGACCCACCAGCCCCACGACGCGTCCGGCCGGAACGCGCAGATCGACGCTGCTCAGCGCCTCCCTGCGTCCGTATCTCTTCGTCAGTCCGTCTGCGTGCAGCATCGGGATCGGCTCTTCAAGTGGCATACCGGAATCGTCGGCGACGGCACCCGCTCGGATCACCGGCCCAAAGCACGGTTCCCGTGGACGGCGGTCGTACTTTCGGCCGGTTCGACGCCGGCGCTCAGCCGAACGAGGCTCCGGTCAGCGCTCCCGCCGCCGGGTCAGAAGCACGCGGGGGCGAGGCCAGTAACGTCCCACGACCCGCCCCACGACCAGGTCGTCGGCGACGGGACCGAAATCCCAGCTGTCCTTGGCGCCGAGGGCGCGCTGGTTGTCGCTCTCCAGCCACCACCCGTCCGCCGACCGGTGCGAGACGCGCTTCACGATGAGCAGTCCCCGGCGCTCCGGGTGCTCGGCGACGACCACGGCACCGGGCGCGGGCCGGGCGCCATCGCGGACGATGAGCCAGTCCCCGGGCCGCAGCCCCGGAAGCATCGACTCCCCGGTGACCTCGACCGTCCGCAGCCTCCGCGCGGCGAGCGCGACCAGCGCCGCCGCCGCCGGGACGCACAGCGCCGGGGTCCGGATCCGCATGGTCCTCCTCGTCGGCCCGCATACTTCGGCGGGCGGCGGTCATGAACACTGCTGGAGAGGTTCCGGGCCGGACGGCCCGGGTCTTAGGCCGAATTACCGAGTGCCCTGCCCGGACGGGCCCCGGTGCACAAGGGTAATGTCGGTGACCTGAGCATGATCCGCAACGAGGGAAGGGACTAGCAGGTGTTGCTCAAGCTTCTGCGCCCGAAGACCACGGTGTCTGCGCACTGCGACCTGCCGTGCGGCGTCTACGACCCGGCGCAGGCCCGGATCGAGGCCGAGTCCGTGAAGGCGATCATTGAGAAGTACGCCGCCAACGAGGACCCGGAGTTCCGCGCCCGGGCGATCCTGATCAAGGAGCAGCGCTCGCAGCTGGTCAAGGAGCACCTGTGGGTGCTCTGGACCGACTACTTCAAGCCGCCGCACTTCGAGAAGTACCCGCAGCTGCACCAGCTGTTCAACGAGGCCACCAAGCTCGCGGGCGCCTCCGGCACCAAGGGCGGCATGGACTCCAAGGCCGCGGAGGACCTGCTGGCGAAGATCGCCGAGATCGACAAGATCTTCTGGGAGACCAAGCAGGGCTGAGCGCGTCCAGCTCACCACCGCGAGGGCCGTCCGTTCCCGGACGGCCCTCGCGGCGTGTCAGGGGGCGGCCGTCCTGGCGGCGCGGGCCGTCAGCGCGTCCAGGACCCCGGTGTGGCGGTCGCCGGTACTGATCTCCATGGCCAGCGCGCCGCCGGTGGCGGTGAGGGTGAAGGTGAAGAACGAGCAGCAGCCCGTCTCCCGGGCGGCGAGCTCGGCGGCCCGCCCGGCCGCCCGCGGGTCAGGGCGCAGCTCCATCCGCACCCGGCCCGCCCCGGCGGGCCGCACGGACGTCACATCCTCGGCGAAGAGCGCGTCGAACTCGGCCACCCGCAACGGCCGCTCGGCCGTCGGCAGCGTGCACGCCGGCGGCACCCATCCCTCGTCGTCCGGCCGGGCCGGTACCTGCTGAAGTTCCATGGCCCGACGGTAGGTCCGTACCCCGGTCCCGGATGCAAGTCAGCCGTCGGACGGGCGGGCGGCCCGGGTGAGGGCGTCGCCGGTGAGGCGGTAGACCGTCCACCCGTCCTTCGGGCCGGCGCCGAGGGCCCTGTAGAACCCGATCGCGGGCTCGTTCCAGTCCAGGACGGACCATTCGACGCGCCCGTACCCGCGGTCGTCGGCGACGCGGGCCAGCTCGGTGAGCAGCGCCCTGCCGTAGCCGTGGCCGCGGTACTCCGGCTCGACGAACAGGTCTTCCAGGTAGATGCCGTGCGTGCCGTTCCACGTGGAGAACGTGAGGAACCACACGGCGAACCCGACGACCCGGCCGTCGTGCTCGGCGACGTGGGCGAAGACCTGGGGGTCGTCGCCGAACAGCCGGTCCCGGAGCTGGTCCTCGGTCGCCTTCACCTCGTGGAGGGCGCGCTCGTACTCCGCCAGCTCGCGGATCAGCCGCAGGATCTCCGGGACGTCGCCGGCCGTCGCGTAACGAATCACACCCGGCAGGTTATGCGAGCGGCGGAAGTGCGGCGTCGGGATCGGCCCACCGGTCGTTGGGGACGAGCGGGTACCAGCCCGGGCGGCCGGGGTCGCGGTCGTAGGGGTAGCCGCCGAGCTCCCGGTACAGCTCCGCGTACTCGGCCACCTTGTCACGGTCCAGGCGGACGCCGAGGCCGGGGCCGGACGGCACCGGGATCCTGCCGCCGGAGTACCGCATCGGCCCGCCCTCGATGACGTCGTCGGCGAGGTGGTGGTAGTGCGCGTCGGCGGCGTAGGTGAGGTTGGGCAGGACGGCGCCGAGGTGCAGCATGGTGGCGAGCTGGATGCCGAGCTCGCCGGAGGAGTGGACGGCGACGCCGATCTGGAACGTCTCGCACACGCCGGCGGCCTTCACGCACGGCCGGATGCCGCCCCAGAACGTGGTGTCGAGCAGGACGACGTCCGCGCTGCGGCGCAGCACGTTCGCGGCGAGCTGCTCGAAGTTCACGACGACGGTGTTGGTGGCGAGCGGGACGTTGACGCGCTCGCGGACGAGCCGCAGCCCCTCCAGCCCGAGGACGGGGTCCTCCAGATAGTCGTTGGGCAGGTCCTCGATGGCCTTCCCGAACCGCAGGCCCTCCTCCAGGCTCAGCACGGAGTTCGGGTCGTAGCGGAAGCGGTCGCCGGGGAACGCCTCGGCGAGCGCCTTGTAGCACTCCAGCTCGTGGCCCGGCGGGAACACCCCGCCCTTCAGCTTGTGGACGGTGAACCCGTGCGCGTCCTTGAGCGCGCGGGCGTGCTCGACGAGCTGCTCGGGGGTGCGGACCTCCGCCGATCCCCCGGCGCCCGGGTAGCGGTAGAACAGGTAGGACGCGAACGGGACGGACTCGCGGATGCGGCCGCCGAGCAGGTCGTGCACCGGGACGCCGAGATGCTGGCCGACGAGGTCGAGGCAGGCGAACTCGATGGCGGCGAGCATCTGCGTGCGGTTGTTGTACAGGCTCGCCGTCGGGTTGGCGATCTTGAAGCGGAGCGCCTCCAGCTCGAACGGGTCGTGGCCCTCCAGGTGCGGGGCGAGGGCCTGGAAGGCGGCCTCGGCGCTCTGCCCGCCGCCGCCCATCTCGCCCAGCCCGACCAGGCCGTTGTCGGCCTCGACCTCGACGATCGTCCGGACGAAGCGGCCCCAGTGCGCGCCGTTGCTGTGCAGGAGGGGCGCCTCCAGCGGCACGGTGACCGTGGTGGCGCGGATGCCTGTGATCTTCATGTGTCCCCGATCCGTACTCAACGCCGAACCGTGACGGTGGCGACGCCGCAGGCGGGCAGCCGCACCGTCATGGTGCCGTCCCGGACGGGCAGCTCCGCCGGGTCACGCTCCAGACCACCGCTCAGCGAGGCGCGGGTGGCGCCCGGCACGTGCAGGCCCGTCTCCACCGGTCCGGCGGCGAGCGACTGGAGCCGGACGGCCAGCCCCTCGCCGTCCCGGGCGCGGCCCACGGAGGTGACGAGCACGTCCGGGTCGTCCACGCGCAGGAAGGTCCCCGATTCCGCGGCGGGCATGTCGCCGGTGGCGAGGGTGGCGACGAACGGGTCGGTGATCCCGGCGGCCGTGCGGGCGCCGAGCCGGCGGCCCGAGCCCGCCGCGCCGGACGCGAACGCGTACCGGAACGTGGTCTCGCCCTGCTGCTGGGACGGGAAGTTGGTGTCCCAGATGTTGTTCAGCGCCCACGAGTAGACGGTGCCGTCCTCCTCGTCCAGCGTGGGCGGGAACGGCGCGTAGGGCATGTGGATGGAGCCGAACTGGACGAGCGGCGCCTCCAGCGTCGCCCACGCGACGGTGAGTTCGGGGTCCTCGAAGGCGACCCAGTGGCGGATCGGGCGCATGTGCTCCGCCGACCCCGGGACGCTCGGGACGCCGGTACCGCCGACGCCGCCGGTCAGCTCCCAGGCGGCGGGCGGGCCGTCCACGGCGAACGGGAACGCGAAGAAGACCGCCTCCTTGGCCGCGGTGGGCTGCTTGCCGAGCTGGTAGCGGACGTCCACGCGCGGCACGCCCGCGTACAGGTCGATGGTCGTGCGCAGCCAGTCGACGCCCTTGCCGTGCAGCTCGACGACGAGCCGCTCCCCGGCGGGGGTGCGGCTGCACTCGGTGACGGTGGCGTGGGTGGCGACGGCCCGGTCGCCGAGCATCGTCTTGTCGTGCACGAGCATGTGCCCGGACATGTGGTTGAAGTGCGGCGCGGTCGCGTACCGGTCGTAGACGTACTGCCCGAACCCGGCGACGGCGTCGGCGTTCACGAGCTCGCGGCCGGCAATCTTGTCGAAGACCGAGGCGATGTGCCCTTCCCTGAGGTCGTAGACGACCCGGTAGAACTCGTTCTCGATCGTGCCGCCGGAACCGAGGTCGACCGGCTCCGGCGCGCCCGTCTCGGCCCGGACGACGTCGACGCGGACGTGCCCGTGGCCGGGGACGTCCGGGACGACGGCCTCCAGGTGGCGGCCGATGGGACGGGTCGGCCACTCGTCCGGGTCGACCTCCTCCTCGCGGTGCGGGACGGGTTCGCCGGTGCGGGCGTCCACGAGCGCGATGGGCACGTCGACGGCGACGACGTCGCGGGGCAGGAACGCGCGGGCCGCGTCGGTGCGTGCGGCCGTGCCGGGGTTGACGACGAGGAACGAGGCGAGCGCGTCCGGCGCGGCCCCGAACGTCGCGCCGATCCGCCGCGCGCCCGCCTGGAGCAGGTCGAGGGCGTCGTCGTGGGCCTGGTAGCCGACCTGGGACTTGCGGGTCCACTGCAGGCCGCCGGAGTCGCCGCCCTCCTCGGCGTCCTCCCACGGGTTGGCGGCGCCCCAGGTGTGCTCGTCGAACAGCGCGGCCCGGTCGTAGGCCTCGTCGATCGCCCTGCTGGCCGAGAGGGAGGCGCCGGTGCGATCCCCGCTGCGCTCGTCGGCGAGGGCGTGCAGCGTCTCGGCGGCGCGCAGGACGTTCTGCGCCCGCCGGACGTAGCCGAGCGGCCGGGCGCCGGAGCCGAGGCCGTCGGCCCACCAGTCCGTCCAGTCGCCCTCGTGGGTCTGGAGCCGGTCGCCGTGGTGCTCCTCGACGTACTCGAAGAAGTCGGCGTTGGTCGCCATCCGCAGCCGCGGGTAGGCCCAGGTCTCGTTCCAGCGGTGC
Organism: Actinomadura sp. NPDC048955; assembly: GCF_040649435.1. Taxonomy (NCBI): domain Bacteria; kingdom Bacillati; phylum Actinomycetota; class Actinomycetes; order Streptosporangiales; family Thermomonosporaceae; genus Actinomadura; species Actinomadura sp. NPDC048955. The sequence continues at coordinate 107,215 of NZ_JBEZJI010000008.1, read as the reverse complement.
GCGATGTCGGCGGGGACGATCGACGGCCCGGCGTTGTCGGCGTGCGCGCCCTGGACGCGCAGGTGGACGGCGTCCAGGAAGTCGGGGTCCTTGGCGGCGCCGACCTGGCCGGGCGCGGCGTACCAGCCGAACGTCCCGGGCCCGTAGGGGTAGGGCCGGTCGGCGAGGGACCCGAGGTAGCGGGGCAGCAGGTCCTCGGCGAGGTCGTAGCCGTCGACGAGCCCGACGGTGTTGCCCTCCATGTAGGCCATGCCGTGCGGGGTGTCGGTGAACCAGACGATCAGCTCGCCGCCGCCCGGGGACCGCCACCGGAACGGGCGGGCGAGCCGGTCGCCGCCCGTGATGTAGGGGACGGAGCGCCCGGCCCAGTTGTGCGCGGCGGCCAGGTACCGGACGCCGGCCGCGTTGAGGGCGTCCACCGTCCCGACGACGGCGCCCGGGATGTCGGTGTGCATCGCCGACCGGACCTCGATGCCGTGCTCGCGGCTTAGCTGCTCGACGAAGCGGAGCTGCCGGTACAGCTCCTCGGTCGAGCACGCCTCCGTGTGCAGCTGCATCGGGAACGCGGTGACCTCGATGTCGCCCGCGCGGGCCCGCTCGGCGAACTCGGCGACCTGGTCGTCGGGTCGGGTGGCGAGCCACCGCAGCGCGGGCATGGACGACTCGACCGACCAGCGGAACCGCGCGTCGTCCGGCCGCCCGTCGGTCTCCCGCGCCAGCCGCAGCGCCGCGTCGAGGTAGTCGAGGTGGTGCCGCAGGACGGTGCCCTGCGTGTCGGTGTAGCCGATGTCGAGGTGCGAGTGGTGGACGACGAAGACGTTCCACTTGCGCTGCGGGGCGACGTCGAGCGGCGCGGCCCCGACGAGCCCGCCGGAGTCGCGCACCTCCAGGGTGAGGCGGCGGGGCGCGTCCACCTCGGGGACGAGCAGCGTGACGGTCCCGCCCTCCGCCGCCGCGGCGGCGATCTCGGCGTCGCCGTCCTTGAGGGCCACCTCCACCGGCCCCCCGCCGGACAGCGTCAACCGGACGGCCTGGAGGAGCGCGCCGCCCTCGTCCCGCTTGAACAGCGGCAGCACGGCGGCGCGCACCGACAGCCCGCGCACGGCGAGCACCTCGGTCGAGGTGTCCTGGCGCAGCGCGTCGCGGATCCCGTCATAGTCGGGCGAGCCGAGGCTCGCCTGCAGCAGGCGACTCGTCATCGTTGTGCGTCACATTCCTCTCTGGGAGTCCGAGGTCACGGGCCGGGCGCCCGGAGGCCGCCCGGTCCGCCGCCCCGTGACGGGGGTTCCAGGGGGTCGCCCCCTGGGCTGAGGGGTCACGGGCCGGGCGGCCGGAGGGCGTTCTACGCCCGGAGGCCACCCGGCCCGCCGGGCCGGCGGGCCGTTTCGCGAGACGCGAAGCGGATCGCGAAACGGTTCGCCGGCCCGTGACGGGGTTCCAGGGGTCGCCCCCTGGGCGGATACTGCTAGAACTGGGCGAGGGTGAGGCCGCGGGTGAACAGGCGCTGGGTGGCGAGGAAGATCGCGACGGTCGGCAGGGAGACCACCAGGCCGGCGGCCAGCGCGATCGGGACCGGCGTCCCGGCGTAGACGTCGGTGGTCAGCGCGGACAGCTCGGCCCACACGGGCCGGACGGTCGGCGACTGCGAGAGCGTCAGGCCGAACAGCAGGTCGTTCCAGACGAACGTGAACTCCAGGATGAACACGGCGGCCAGGGCCGCCGCCGACAGCGGCAGGTAGATCCGCCAGAAGATCCGGAAGGTGGACGCGCCGTCCAGCCGGGCCGCCTCGAAGATCGACACGGCGACGTTGCCGAAGAAGTTGCGCATCACCAGCGCGGCCAGCGGCACGTTGATCGCCGAGTAGATGATGATCAGCCCGAGGCGGTCGTCGTACAGCGTGACCTTGCTGTAGCCGACGAACAGCGGCACCAGCAGCATCTGGAACGGCACGACGGTCCCGGCGAAGATGACCACGAACCACGCGAAGCCGTGCCGCAGGCGCAGCACCACGATCGCGTACCCGGCGAGCGCGCCCATCAGGACGGCCAGCGCGGGCGAGACGACGCTGTACAGCAGGGTGCTGAGCAGGGTGTCGCCGACGGCGGTCCGGTCCCAGGCCTGCGCGATGTTGTCGAACAGGCCGATCGATGACGGCGGCTTCACCGCGTCCGAGGGGTCGTAGTCGCCGGCGGGCCGCACCGCGTTCGCGACGATCAGGTAGGTGGGGAAGAGCCACACCAGGCCCAGCGCCGCCAGCACGGCGCGGCGCACGTGGATCAGTCTCGCTCCGCTCATCGCGGCAGCTCCTCCCTGCTCACCTGGCGGCGCAGGTAGACGTACGAGGCCAGGCCCGTGATGGTGGTGAGCAGCACCGCGACCGCCGACCCGTAGCCGTACTCGTTGGCGACGAACACGTCCCGGTACATGGTCACGGCGAGGGTCTCGGACGAGCGCCCGGGACCGCCCTGCGTCATCACCCACACGATGTCGAAGTTCTTCAGGCCGGCGACGAGCGCGAGGCCGAACACCACGGTGGTGATCGGGCGCATCAGCGGCCAGATGACGTGCCGGAACATGGCCCATCCGGACGCGCCGTCGATGCGGGCGGCCTCGATCGGCGCCTTCGGGATCGACTGGAGGCCGACGACGAACAGCAGCATGTTGACGCCGAGCTGCTGCCACGTCCACACCACGATCATGGCGACGGTGTTGCGGGGGCCGTCCTGGAGGAACGCGGTGTCGCCGCCCGGCATCCCGAACAGGGTCAGGATCTGGTTCGCCATCCCGTCCGGCTGGAGGATGAAGCCCCAGATCACGCCGAGGCCGGCGCCCGACATCGCGTACGGGAGCAGGAACGGCAGCCGGAACCACGCGCCCCGCCTGAGGTCGTAGGACAGGACGGCGACGAGCAGGCCGAGCCCCACCGGCAGGACGACGGTGCCGACGACCCACAGCAGCGTGTTGCGGATCGAGGTGACGAGCGCGTCGTCCTCAAGGAGCCGCCGGTAGTTGTCCAGGCCGGTGAACTCGGGCGAGGCGAGCCCGTCGTAGCTGGTCAGGCTCAGGTACGCCGTCCACAGGAACGGCAGGTAGAGCAGGACGGCGACGAACAGCACGGCCGGTGAGATGTAGGCGTGCCGGAACCGGCCGTGCAGCGCGAACCCCCGGCCGGGGCGGGCGCCGGACGCCTTGCAGCGCCCGCCGCCCGCGGGGGGCACCACCGTCAGCTTGGGACGGTCGGCGGTGGCCTTGTGCGTGCTCATGGATCAGTGCGACTTCCAGTAGTCCTCGTTGACCTTCTGGATGCCCTTGAGCACGTCCATGTAGGTCTCCGGCTTGTTGAGGAACTTGTCGAAGCCGCTGAGCGCCTCGGTGAGCACGGGCGCGGGGGCCGCCTCGAAGTAGCGCAGGACGAGGCGGTTGCCGCCCGACGCGGCCTCCTTGGTGACCTTGTCCAGTTCGGGGTCGGCGACCTTGACCTTCGGGTTGCCGGACACGTCGCCGCGCGCGTTCGCCCACTTCTCCTGCGCGGCGGGCGTGATCCACCACTTGAGGTACTTGGTGCTGGCGGCCGCGTCGGGGGCCTTGCGCAGCGAGCACAGCGGGCCGCTCTCGAACACCAGCGACCGCTTCGGCAGTGCCGGGTCGACGTTCGGGATGAAGAAGAACCCGTAGTCCTCGCCCTGCTTGAGGCCGCGCTGGGTCATGCTCGTGTTGAACCAGGTGCCGTTGATGACCATGGCCGCGTCGCCGGACTTGAAGTGGTCGGCGGGGTCGGCCTTGTCGCCCGGCTTGCTGAACCAGCCGGCGTCGATCATCGTCTTCCAGCGCTCCATCGCCTTCACGACGCCGGGGTCGGTGTAGGACGCCTGGCCCTTCGACAGCCGCTCGTACAGGTCGGGGTCGGTGCCGGCGAGGATCTGCTCGAACCAGGCGAAGGAGAACAGCGACGTCGGGGTGGTCTGGTTGAAGGGCACCTGCCCCTTCGACTTCAGCGTCTGCGCCGTCTTCTCCAGTTCCGCCCACGTCGTGGGCGGCTTCAGGTCGTACCTGTCGAAGATCTTCTTGTTGTAGAACATCCCCCAGTAGGCGGTGTTCAGCGGGACGCAGTACTGCTTGCCGTCGACGGTGTAGTACTTCTTCAGGTCCTCGGTGAGGTCGCCGCCGGCGATGCCGTCCTGCCAGATCTTCGTGGTCTCGGCGACCTGGTTCTGCTTGACGATCTCTTCCAGGCGCCCGCCGGTCGTCCAGGTGAACAGGTCGGGCTTGACGTTCGTGCGGAACGAGGTCTTGATGAACGCCGTGTAGGTCGGTTCGTCGGTGTAGCCGACCGGCGTCATGTCCAGGCCGGTCTGCTGCTTGCCGAGGGCGCCCATCTGCTCGAAGAAGGGCTTCCACGCGCCCTTGTCGTTGTAGAGCTTGAGCTCGGACCTGCTCCCGCCCGAGTCGCCGGACCCGCAGCCGGCGGCGAGCAGCAGCGCGCCCACGGTGAGCGCGGTCACCTGGAGTCGCTTGGACGGCACCATGGTGAGCCTCCTTCATCGGGCGGCGATGCCCGATCGGGGTGGTCGAAGGATGGAATCGGTGAAGGGTGAACCGGCCGCGCGGCGCTTCGCACCGGCGGCGGGGGACGGCCCGCTCAGGCGAGCCGCTGCTCGATCACGTGCTTGACGTCCGCGAGGTGGGCCCGCATGAGGGACTCGGCGTCCCGCTCCGCGCCCGCCTCGATGGCGGCGAGGATCGCGGTGTGCTCGTCGAAGTCGCGGACGCGGTCGTCGAAGATCCGCTGTATCGCGCGCTGCTCGATGGCGTGCACCGACAGCAGCGAGTCGATGACCTCGCAGAGCACGGAGTTGCCGGCGACGCCGGCGACCTCCCGGTGGAAGGCCATGTTCGCCTTGTGCAGGCGGGCCTCCGCCTCCGGCGCGTCCGTGCCGAGGTCCGCGCCCGCCTGGTCGAGGAGGGCCCGGAGCAGCTCGATGTCGGCCGGCCGCGACCGGCGGGCCGCCCGTCCGGCCAGCGGCGGCTCGATGAGCAGCCGCGCGTCCAGCAGTTGGAGCAGCCGGTCGGCCTCCAGTTCCCGGACGTTGGGGTTGGGGATGACCACGCGTTCGAGGTCGGCGCCCACGTAGATGCCCGAGCCGTGCCGGAGCTGGATCGCCCCGGTGGCCTCCAGCCGGCGCAGCGCCTCCCGCAGCGTCGGCGTCGTCACCGCGAAGCGCTGGGACAGCTCCCGCGCGGACGGCAGCCGGTCGCCGGCGCGCAGGCCGCCCGCCCTGATCAGCTCCAGCATGCGCTCCGTGAGGGCGTCCGCCAGGCTAGGCCGGGCCACATCCTGTGACATCGCCACCTCGTTCCCAAGAAGTAAAGTCATCTAATCACTTAGCGATTGGCGTGTCCACCCTCCCGGAGAGACATCGCCGCAGGACGGCGCGCTCCTCCTCGAACGCGAGCCGCCCCAGCCGCGCCGACATGATGCCGTCGAAACCGTGGCAGGCGCCCGGCACATGGTGCAGCTCCGTGGGAACCCCGGAGACGATCAGCCGGTGCGCGTAGGCGAGCCCCTCGTCCCGCAGCGGGTCGTGCTCGGGGACGAGGACGTAGGCGCGCGGCAGGCCGCTCAGGTCTCCGGCCCGCGCCGGTGCGGCGTAGGCGGGCACGTCCGTCCGCCCACCGAGGTAGTGGCGCCACATGTGCCGCACGTCGCCGCTGTTGAACAGCGGCGGCTCGGTGAACGTCCGCATCGACGGCGTGGCCATCCGGTCGTCCAGGACGGGGTACAGCAGCATCTGGAACACCAGCGGCGGCCCGCCCTCGTCCCGCGCCCGCAGCGCCACCGCGGCGGCCAGCGCCCCGCCCGCGCTCCCGCCGCCGACCGCGACCCGCTCCGGGTCGCCGCCGAACTCCCCCGCGTGCTCATGGGCCCACACGGTCGCCGCATAGCAGTCCTCGAACCCGGCGGGAAAGGGGTGCTCGGGCGCGAGCCGGTAGTCGACCGAGACGACCGCGATCCCGTCCTCCCCGGCGAACTTCAGGCAGCGCTCGTGCTCGTTGTCCAGCCCGCCGGTAACGAACCCGCCGCCGTGGAAGTACACGAGCACGGGCGCGGGCGTCTCGCGCGGCCGGTAGATCCGCACCGGGACCCCGCCGGAGGCGACCCGGTCCTCGACGACCGCCCGCTCGCCGCCCACCGGCCGGGCGAGGGCGCGGACCAGGTCGCTCATGGCGGCGCGGGCCCGCACGGGGTCCGCGAGCCCGACGTAGGGCATGCCGTCGAGCGCGGCGGCGAGTTCGGCGTCCAGGGGCATGGTCGGCACCTCAGAGGGGGGGACGGAACGGGACGCGCCCCCGGGCGGGAGGTGGCCCGGGGGCGCGGGGAGCGGTACCGCCGTGGACGGGACGACGGTGCCGCGGCTCGGGCTAGCCGGAGACCGGCAGGTTGATGTAGCGCGCCCGGTAGATGCTGACGTCCCGGTAGTTGTCGTTGGCCGGACCGCCGGTGGTGTCCAGGCTGTTGACGTTGTAGGAGATCACCAGGGTGCCGCTGGACGAGAGCGCCGCGTGCTGGTGAGCGTTGTAGGTGAAGATGTCCGGATCGCCGTAGGAGCCAAGCGGCCCGGTCTCGGGCGTCTGGTAGACGGTCTGCTCGCCGCTGAACGGCCCGGCCGCCGAGCACGACAACCAGACGTCGATCTCACCGCCGAAAGCGATGTTCGCGTCCTGGTTGACCATGATGTAGTGCGACCCGCGCTTGGTGACGCTGAACTCGTTCGACACCCCGCTCATCAGCCGCACCGAGTCCGTCTCCGCGGACGACCAGCCGCTCGCCGTGCGGTACTGCCAGGCGCCGCGCAGGTCCGTGCCGCTGACCCGCGCGACGCGCAGGTACTTGGTGTTCACCTGCGTCTGGGGGTCGGTGTAGTCCTCGGTGCCGTAGACGTAGGTGTAGCCGCCGTCCCTGAGCAGCGCCGACCCCCACTGCACGCCCGACGCCGAGGGCATCGCCTGGACGGCCGGCGCGGCGAGGTTCCCGCTGGAGAACCGGGCGAGGACGTTGTCCTTGAACTTCATGTCCCACCCGGTGCCGTTGTCCGGGTCGGGGTCGTAGTACTCGCGGTAGAGCTGCTGGACCTCCGTCCCGCTCTGGGTGAGGTCGCCCGCCCAGTACCAGTGGGCCGGCTGCGCGGGCGGCATGACCGCCTTCGGGGCCGCCGCCGTCCCGCCGTGCACGGTGGTGAGCCCCCCGCCCGTTCCCTGGACGACGAACGAGTTGTTGATGAACGGCGTCGTCCCGCCCTCCTCGATGACGACCGGCCGCGACCCGTCCGCGTTGACCTTGCCGAGGAAGGTGTCGGAGTAGGCGTAGACGATGCGCCCGTCGGAGAGCTTCAGCGAGTACGTCGTGTCCGCGCCGGTCCAGTCGTCCAGCAGCGTGTTGCTGTTGCCGTAGGACGTGAACTTGCCGTTGAGGGCGGCGTTCTGCGAGGCGGTGCCGAAGGCCGGCGCGGCCTTCCCGGAACACGTGGGCCCGGCGGCCGCGCGCCCCGGACCCCGGGCGTCGGCGGCCGCGGGCACGGCGGGCGCGGCGGCGAGCGCCAGGACGGACGCGAAGACCCCGGCGCGCCGCCGCCACCCCCCGCGAACGGATGAGGGCCGATCGGGAGAGAAGGGAGTGGGAGGGACGGACGCCTGCATGGGAACCTCCGCGAGGTCACTTTCACACGGTCCTCGTGCGCCCCACATTTTGAGTCATCAAATGACTTGGTGTCTAGATCTTCTAGGAGATTTCCGGAAGTGCCGCCGGATTACGGGCGAGCAACCCGCCGTCCACCCGGTGCTCGGCGCCGGTCACGAACGACGAGCGCGGTCCCGCGAGGAACGCCACCACCTCGGCGACCTCCGCGGCCGCCGCGACCCTCCCGAGCGGGTGCGCACGCCCCCACTCGGCGACCTGCTCGTCCTGCCCCTTCTCCCCGCGGAACAGGTCGGCCGCCCACCGCAGCATCGGCGTGTCGACCGACCCGGGGCACACCGTGTTCGCGCGGATGCCGTCCGCCGCGTGGTCCAGCGCCACCGCCCGCGTCAGCGCGTTGATCGCGGCCTTGCTCGCGCTGTAGGCGGCGACGCGGTCCTGCGAGACGAACGCCTGCACCGACGACACCGTGACGATCGCCCCGCCGCCCCGGCGGCGCAGCTCGGGGACGGCGGCGCGGCAGGCGAGGAAGACGCCCTTGACGTTGACGCCGAGCACCTCGTCCCACAGCTCCTCGGACGTCTCCTCGACCGTCCCGTACCGCTGCACGCCCGCGCACGTCACCAGCACGTCCAGGCCGCCGTACCGGGACACGGCCTCCCCGACCAGCCCGTCCATCCGCGCGGCGTCGGTCACGTCGGCGACGGCGCCGGCGACCTCCAGCCCCGCGCCCCGCAGCTCCCCCTCCGCACGGCGGACCTCGTCCTCCCCGATCCCGCAGAACACCACGGCGGCGCCGTCGCGCGCGAGCCGCTCCACCACGGCCCGGCCGATCCCGAGCGACCCCCCGGTCACGACCGCGACCCTGCCCTCGAACTCCCTCACGTGCCCTCCTCGATGACCGCGGCACGCAGCCACAGGCTCCGCCGCGCACGCGGTTCCAACCTCAACGCGGTGCCGTTCGCGACCGCGGCGGCCAGCCCGTCCGTCGGGTACCCGGCGAACGGCTCCAGGCCCATCACGTACGCGCGGCCCCACCACGGATGCCCGGTGGTCGCCCCGAACTCCTGCCACAGCCACAGATGCGGCAGGACGTCCACGTCCCAGCGCACCCGCAGGCCGAAGCCGTCCGGATCGACGACCTCGTAGCGTCCCTCCTCCAGCCCGGTGAGGTAGACGATCTCACTGGGCACCCCGGCATCGGGCACCACATCGAGATCGATGACACCGCCCCCCTCACCGGGCACACGAGGCCACGCATGCGGCCCACCACCCCGGACCCGCCGCCCACCGGGCCCGATCGCCGTCTCGTGCGGAACGACCTGAGCACCTCCCCCGACCCTGATCCGGTGCCCGGGCCGCAGGAAGGGCGCCCCGAACACGATGTGGTGCCCCCACATCGCGTCCAGCGCGACACCCGACTCGTTGACCAGCTCCTCCTCGACGACGAGCTCGGCTTCGCCCGCCCTCAGCCGCAGCGTCTTGGCGACCCGCAGCGGCATCCGCCGCCCCCGGACGGAGAGCCGGACGGCGACCTCGCCGGCGCCGTCGGCCACGATCTCGGAGTCCCACGGCAGCGAGGCCACCTCCCCGTGCTGCGCGAACGCCGCCCCCCGATAGGTGCTGGGCGCGCCCCCGTTGGGCAGAACCTCCTGCCAGCCGCCCTCGTAGCCGTCGAGGAACAGGGCGACGTCATCGCCCGCTCCTCCCGCCACATCACGCGGATCGCGCAGCCCGTCAGGCGAAAGCCACACGAAGTCCATGTCCCGCGGCTTGTGGCAGAACTCGGCGATGTCACCGCCCTTGCCCACGAGAACCGTCACCCGGAGCAGCTCGTTCTCCAGGACCACGGCCTCGATCCCGGCCCAGGTGATCTCGTGGACGCGGGCGCCCCAGTTGCGGGACGGCCGGTGCCGCCGCATCAGCTCCAGTTCTCCGCGCCGCTGAACGCGAAGTGCTCCCCCGCCTCGTACCGGGGCCGCGGCTGGTACTCGTTCACGCCCGGGTCGCCGCGCAGCAGCAGCGCCGACGGGAACGGCAGCGGCTCCTCGGTGATCCGCGTCGAGGTCGGGATGTAGCGGATGGTCAGCCCGCACCGCCGGTGGGGCGACTCGTTCGCGTTGCTGCCGTGCATGATGTTCGGGTGGTGGACCTCGACGTCGCCGGGTTCGAGGACGAGGTCCACGGCACGCGACTCGTCCACGCCCACGGCGCTCTCCACCCCGAAGACGGCCTCCGCGTCCTCCCGCTCCTGCACCTCGTGCAGGACCTCCTTGTGGCTCCCGGGAATGACCCGGAGGCACCCGTTCTCGGGCGTCGACCGGTCGATGGCGAGCCACAGCGTCACCACGCGCATCGGTTCGAGCGGCCAGAACGCGCCGTCCTGGTGCCACAGCACGGCCTTGCCGGTGAACGGCGGCTTGGAGATGTAGGCGGACGCGAACAGCGCGATGTCGGGCCCGACGAACCGCTCGGCGACATCGAGGAGCCGCTCGTCGGACACCAGCCGCACCCAGAAGGGGTCCTTGGCGACCAGCTCGGTGGACAGCTCCTCACCGGTCCGGTCGGGATAGCGCGCCTCCAGCCAGCGGACATGCGCGTCCGCCTCGGCCACGAGCTCCGGATCCAGGACGTTCCGGAAGATCGCGTACCCGTCCTCGTCGTAACCGTCGTGCATGGGCGTCCCTTCTCGATGAAGCGCGACACCCGAAGTCTTAGTCATCAGATCACTTGTTGTCTAGATGTATCGTGGCCCGCCATGCGGAACCGGATCGCCGTGATCGGCGAATGCATGATCGAACTGAGTCATCTCGCCCCCGACCGCCTGGCCGTCGGCTACGCCGGCGACGCCTTCAACGTCGCCGCCTACCTGGCCCGCACCGCGGCCCCCGGCACGGCCGACGTCCAGTTCGTCACCCTCATCGGCGACGACCCCTACAGCGCCCTGATGCGCGAGTCCTGGGCGGCCCACGGCGTCGGCTCCGCCCACACCCGCGCCGTCCCCGGCGGCCAGGCGGGCCTCTACCTCATCCGCACGGACGAAGCCGGCGAACGCACGTTCCACTACTACCGGTCCCAGTCGGCGGCCCGCGGCCTGTTCGGCCCCGCGCACCCCCCGGAGCTCGACGACGCGATCGCCGACCACGACCTCGTCTACCTCTCCGGCATCACCCTGTCGATCCTCGGCACCGAAGCCCGCACGAGGCTCCTCACCGTCCTGGACGAGACCCGCCGCCGCGGCGGCCGGGTGGCCTTCGACACCAACTACCGCCCCGCGGGCTGGCCCTCCCCCGCGGCCGCCGCCGAAGCCATGTCCACCGTCCTGACCAGGACGGACATAGCCCTCCCCACCTTCACCGACGACCAGGCCGTCTTCGGCGACAGAATCCCGACCGACACGATCAGACGCCTGAGACAAGCCGGAGTGACCGAAATGGCGGTCAAACAGGGCCCCCAAGGCTCCCTGCTGGCCGACACCAAGACGACGATCGAAATCCCCGCCGTCCCCCACGTAAAAGTGATCGACACCACAGCCGCAGGCGACGCCTTCAACGGCGCCTACCTGGCCACCCGCCTGACAGGCACCCCACCCGCCCAAGCAGCCGAAACAGCGACCACCTTGGCAGCCCAGGTAATAACCCACCAGGGAGCCCTACTTCCCCCAACCCCAGCAAGAACCTGACCCACCCGCACCAGCCCTCCCAAGCACGCACAAGCGAGCGAGCCGCAAGGCGAGCCGAAGCGCTCCGCCACCCCCCACAACAACGCACGGCACGAGCGAAGCAAGGGCCAACCGCGAAGCGAGCCGCCAGGCGAGCCGGAGCGCGAGATCAACCCCCACAAACCCGCACCAGACCCCGACCACGGCACGAGCGAAGCGAGGGCCAACTCGCGAAGCGAGCCGCCAGGCGAGCCGAAGCGCCACAGCAACCCCCCACAACCCGAGGTAGACCCCCGCAAACGCACCCCACCGAAACCCCCCGCTCCGCACACATCACCCGCCACCACAGCACCCCGAACGAGGGTTCACCGTCGCGATCGCGTCCGAAGGCAGATTCGAGCGAAGCAAGAATCTGATCGCGTAGCGAGCCGCCAGGCGAGCCGGAGCGATGCCAGCGATCGCACCGCGTTGCGTTGGGTTGGGGCGCCCCCAGGCGCCCCAACCCAACGCAACGCAAATAAACACAGCGCGCCGGAGTCTCGATGCACGGCTCGTAGGCGGTAGTTTCGAAGGCAGCGGGACCATCCTGCGAGGGAGTGACGTGACCGAGGAAACCGCTGCAATGCCGGCCAGTACGAAGTTGTCCGTCCGTGACGTGGTCACGGTGAAGCTGCCTGCCGCGAGTGCCTACCTGTCCGTGCTGCGGACCGCTACCGCGGGCCTGGCGGCCAGGTTGGACTTCACGCTGGACGAGATCGAGGACCTGCGCATCGCCGTTGACGAGGCGTGCGCGATGCTGCTCGCTCAGGCGGTGCCCGGCACCGATCTGACGTGCGAGTTCGAGTTGACCGGGGAGGCGATGCGCATCTCTGTGTCGGTTCTGACGGTGGACGGTGAGGAGCCGAGCCGCGACACGTTCGCGTGGACGGTGTTGTCGTCTCTGGCGGGCGAGGTGGACGCCAGGGTGGGCTCCGACGACCGGGTCACCGTGACGCTGCAGAAGCGTCGCGGTGCGGCGGGGGCCCCGTGACGGAGAAGACGACGACGGAGCAGACGACGGTCGCCGGGGCGAGCACCGAGCGTTCGGACAGCAGTGCCGTGCCGGATCGGGCGCGGGCGCGTGCGTTGTTCGAGCGTCTCGCCCAGTTGCCTGAGGGCGACCCGGAGCGCCAGCGCATCCGTGATCAGCTCGTGGAGCTGCATCTGCCGCTGGTGGAGTATCTCGCGCGGCGCTTCCGCAATCGCGGTGAGTGGCTGGACGACCTGATCCAGGTCGCCACGATCGGGTTGATCAAGTCGATCGACCGGTTCGATCTGGAGCGGGGGGTGGAGTTCTCCACCTATGCCACGCCGACGATCGTCGGTGAGATCAAGCGGCATTTCCGCGACAAGGGCTGGGCGGTGCGGGTGCCGCGCCGGCTGCAGGAGCTGAAGCTGTCGCTGACGAAGGCGATCAGTGATCTCGCGCAGCGGGAGGGCCGCGCTCCGACGGTGAGCGAGCTGGCGGCGCACCTGCAGATGAGCGAGGAGGAGGTGCTGGAGGGGCTGGAGTCGGCGAACGCCTATTCCACGGTGTCCCTCGACGCGCCTGACTCCGGTGACGAGGACGCCCCGGCGGTGGCGGACTCGCTCGGCATGGTGGACGAGTCGTTGGAGGGCGTGGAGTACCGCGAGTCCCTCAAGCCGCTGCTGGAGAAGCTCCCGGCGCGGGAGAAGAAGATTCTTCTGCTGCGTTTCTTCGGCAATATGACGCAGTCGCAGATCGCGGCGGAGCTGGGCATTTCGCAGATGCACGTGTCGCGTCTGCTGGCGCGGACGCTGGCGCAGCTCCGTGACGGCCTGACGGCGGACGAGTAGCGGGTGTTGTGCGGAAGGGGCCCCGGGGACGCGTCCTCAGGGCCCTTTCGACGTCGGGTCAGTTCTTGCTGTTCTTGGTGGGTTGTTCGTTGAGGCGGTCTTTGAGGCGCCGTCCGAGGGAGCGGGGCTCTCCGGGGGGCGGGACGGCGGCCGGTTCGGCGGGTTCGGTGTCGTCCGCCGGGGTGTCGTCGTCTTCGTCGTGGTCTTCGATGAGCCAGGCGGTGCTCGGCGGGCTGAGGACGGTGATCAGCGCGAGGACGGCGACGACGCCCAGCGGGACGGCGATCGCGGGGCGGTCGCTCTGCCACAGCGACCAGGCGATCGGCAGGGCGAACAGCTGGGTGAGGACGGTGGGGGCGCGGCTCCACTGGGCGGCGCGGAGGAGTCCGCGGGCGCACCCCAGCATGCCGAGGCCACCGGCGAGGGCGAGGACGGTGACCCCGATCGCGCTGGCCGGGTCGACGGCGGCGCCGGTGGCGGTCTCGACGCCGGTGAAGACGCCGAATCCGACGGCTGCGGCGCCCTCCGCGGCCTGGAGGGCGGCGGCGGCCTGCACGGTGAAGGGACGCTTGGTCACACCCCGAAACCCTACTCGCCCCGTGCGGCGGCCGGCTCTCAGGGGAAACTGCGGGCGAACGCATCCGGAACGCTCGATACCCTGACGCCGTGCGCGCCATGCTCATCGCCAACCCCAAGGCGACCTCCACCTCCCGGCGGGCCCGCGACATCCTCGTGCGGGCCTTCTCCGGCGATCTCGATCTCGTTCTCGCGGAGACCGGTCACCGCGGCCACGCGACCGAGCTGGCCCGGCAGGCCGCCGTCGAGGGCTACGAGGTCGTGATCGCTCTCGGCGGGGACGGGACGGTGAACGAGGCCGTCAACGGGCTGCTGGCGGACGGTCCGTCCCCTGATCTGCCCGCGCTGGCGGTGCTGCCGAGCGGGAGCGCGAACGTGTTCGCCCGCGCGCTCGGCCTGCCGGACGATCCGATCGGCGCGACGCGGTCGGTGCTGGAGGCGCTGCGGGCGGGCCGGTACCGGTCGGTGGGGCTCGGCACGGCCTCCCATCCCGGGGCCCCGGAGCGGTATTTCACGTTCTGCGCGGGGGTGGGGCTGGACGCGGAGGTCGTGCGGGAGGTGGAGCGGCGCCGGGAGGCGGGCCTGCGGGCGGACCCGTCGCTGTATGTGCGGACCGCGATACGGCATTTCTTCTCCGGCACTGATCGGCGCCGTCCGGCGCTCACTTTGGAACAGCCCGGGCGCCCGCCGAAATCGGGGTTGTTCCTGGCGTTCATCTCCAATACGTCTCCATGGACTTTCATGGGCCGGGTGCCGTTGAATCCGAGTCCGAAGGCGAACTTCGCGCGCGGGCTGGACGTGTTCGGGATGCGTTCTCTGGAACTCGGCGCGACGCTGGGGGCGCTGGCGCAGATGCTGACTCCGCGGGCGTATCCCATTCAGGGGCGGCACGTGCTGAACCTGCACGATGAGGCGGAGGTCACGGTGCGCGCGGACCGGCCCGTGGCGTTCCAGCTGGACGGCGACTACCTGGGAGAGCACCGGACGGTCACGTTCCGCTCCGTGCCGAAGGCGATCCGCATCGTCATTTGAGGCGCGCGAGGACGCATGTGAGAGCCAAGTAACACGCCCGACCGATGGGTGTGACACATGCGACACCCATACTTTGAGAATCCTTTCTCAAAGGTCTTGCGTCTGCCCGCACCCTCCTGAAACGCTCAAAGTGCGCCACCCGGCAGGGACCCCAACGTCGCTGGTCACCTGCTCGCGGCGCCGCGGAACAACCATCCCTGGACCTGGCCACAGCCACCCCGGGCGTTCGCGACATGTGAACCCGTTCACAAAGAGTGGAGCATCTCCACCACCTGACGAAGGAGTGGACCGCATGGACTGGCGCCACCGCGCAGCCTGCCGTGACGTGGACCCCGAGCTCTTCTTCCCCATCGGCAACACCGGCCCCGCGATCCTGCAGATCGAAGAAGCCAAGCAGGTCTGCCGCCGCTGCGACGTCAGCGACGCCTGCCTGCGCTGGGCGCTCGAGTCCGGCCAGGAATCCGGCGTCTGGGGCGGCATGGGCGAAGACGAACGCCGCGCGCTGCGGCGTTCCCGCCGTGCCCTTAGCGTCAGGCGCTAGAGCGCCTTCCTTGCGGGCACGGCTGCGATCGCTGGCATCGCTCCGGCTCGCCTTGCGGCTCGCTGCGCGATCAGTTTCTTGCTTCGCTTGAAACTGGCTTCGCACGCGATCGCACATCTTCAGGTTGTTGACGGTTGAGGCGCCGGTTGCTCCCAGTGCGCACGGACCAGAGTTGATGGCCGTGATCAGGGGCGGCTGGGGCGGTGGTGGTGGTCTATGGGAATGTCCACTACCACCTCGGTGCCTCCGCCTTCTCTGGGGCGGAAGTCCAGGTGGCCGCCCAGTTCGCCGACGATCAGGGTGCGGACGATCTGCAGGCCCAGGCTGTCGCTGCTCTCCATGTCGAAGTCGGGGGGCAGGCCCACGCCGTCGTCCGCGACGATCGTGACGAGGCGGCGGCCGGACGGGGGCTCGGTCTCGGTGCCGGGGACGCGGGGGTCGTTCGCGCCGGGGGCCTTCCACTCGCCCCAGAACGACGCGCCGCCCGGTTCCCGGGTGACCTCTCCCTCTCCGTAGCGGTGCGCCACGACCTCCAGGGTCCCGAACCGGTTGGCCAGGCCGTGCTCCAGGGCGTTCTGCAGCAGTTCGGTGAGCGCCATCGCGAGCGGCGTCGCGACCTCGGCGGGCAGGACGCCGAAGCTGCCGGTCCGCTTGGGGGTGACCTTGGTCT
Organism: Actinomadura sp. NPDC048955; assembly: GCF_040649435.1. Classification (NCBI taxonomy): domain Bacteria; kingdom Bacillati; phylum Actinomycetota; class Actinomycetes; order Streptosporangiales; family Thermomonosporaceae; genus Actinomadura; species Actinomadura sp. NPDC048955. Next base: position 91,184 of record NZ_JBEZJI010000008.1, on the reverse strand, counting down.
CGGGGGTGGACACCTCCCCCGCCATCGTGATCACCCGGTCGGCGATGTCGTCGAAGTCGATCAGTTCGTCGGGGGTGTGCGACAGCGTCTCGTGCACGATCGCGATCGACCCGACGCGGCGGACGGCCTCGTCCAGCGCGGCCCGCCCCTCCGGGATCCGCAGCCGCCGCGCCTGGAGCCGCAGGAGCGCCGCGACCGTCTGCAGGTTGTTCTTCACCCGGTGGTGGATCTCCCGGATGGTGGCGTCCTTGGTCATCAGTTCCCGGTCGCGCCAGCGCAGCTCGGTCACGTCCCGGCACAGCACGACGGCCCCGATCCGCGTCCCGCCGACGACGAGCGGGATCGTGCGCAGCTGCATGATCGACCCGCGTGACTCGACCTCGACCTCGCGGGGCGCGCGGCCCGACAGCACGACGCTCAGCGCCTCCTCCATCGGCTCGCCGGTGTCGCACAGGTCCGCGGTGATCTGCCCGAGCGCCTCGCCGACCAGGTCCGTCGGGTAGCCGAGCCGCCGGTAGGCCGACTGGGCGTTGGGGCTGGCGTAGGTGACCCTGCCGGAGCGGTCCAGGCGCATGAGGCCGTCGCCGACGCGGGGTGAGCGGACCATGTTCGGTTCCTCGCCCGGCACCGGGAACCGGCCCTCGGAGATCATCGTGGCGAGGTCGCTGGCGCTCTGCAGGTAGGTCAGTTCCAGCCGGGACGGGGTGCGCGCCGAGCTGAGGTTCGTGCTGCGCTGGATGACCCCGAGGATCTTGGCGCCGCGGCGCACCGGGATGGACTCCTCGCGGACGGGGATGCCGCTGCCCCACTCCGGGTCGCCCTCGCGGACGATCCGGCGCTCGCGCCACGCCACGTCGATCAGCCCGCGGCGCCCCGTCCGGACGACCTTGCCGACGAGGTCCTCCGGGTAGGCGGTCGGGCCGGTCGTCGGGCGCATCTGCGCGATCGCGACCCAGCCGGGGACGGCCGCACCGGTGTCCATAAGGCCCGGCCTGCCCCGGCCCGCGCGGGTCGTCCCGTCGGCGGGCAGCGCGTCCGCCGACCGCAGCGGCACCCACAGCAGGAGGTCCGCGAACGACAGGTCGGCCAGCAGCTGCCAGTCCGAGACCAGTGCGTGGAGCCACTCCAGGTCGGTGTCGGTGAGGTCGGTGTGGTCGCGGACCAAATCGGTCAAGGTAGGCACACGACCATCATCGCCGATGGTTTTCTGTCCCAGGGCAGGTGGTCTCGCCCCGGGGGCCACCTGGCAGTATGCCCGGCATGACCGCAGGACGAGACCCCCTGGCCAGGCTCCGGGACGCGGCCGGACGGCGCGCCGCCGCCGGGCTGCGCCGGACGCTGCGCCCCCGGCCCGACGGCCTCACCGATCTGGCGTCCAACGACTACCTCGGGCTGTCCGGCGACCCGCGCCTCGTCGAGGGCGCCGTCGCGGCCGCGCGCGAGTGGGGCACCGGCTCCACCGGCTCGCGCCTGGTCACCGGGACGACGCGGCTGCACGCCGAGCTGGACCGGCGGCTCGCCGCGTTCACCGGCAGCGCCGCGGGCCTGGTGTTCTCCTCCGGCTTCCTGGCCAACCTCGGCGCCGTCACGGCGCTTGCGGGGCCCGACACGCTCGTGGTGTCCGACCAGGTCAACCACGCCTCCATCGTGGACGCGTGCCGGCTGTCACGGTCCCGCGTGGTGATCGTTCCGCACCGGGACGCGGCCGCGGCGGAGCGGGCCCTCGCCGAGCGCGACGAGGACCACGCCCTCGTCGTCACCGACGCGGTGTTCTCCGTGGACGGCGATCTCGCGCCGCTGGGCGCGCTGCACGCCGCCGCCCGGGCGCACGGGGCGCTGCTGGTGGTCGACGAGGCGCACGCGCTCGGCGTCGTCGGCGAGGGGGGCCGGGGCGCCGCGCACGCCGCCGGCCTCGCGGGAGAGCCCGACGTGGTCCTCACCCTCACGCTGTCGAAGTCGCTGGCGTCGCAGGGCGGGGCGGTCCTCGGGGCCCCCGAGGTGATCGACGCCCTGGTCGACACGGGGCGGTCGTTCATCTTCGACACCGGCCTGAACCCGCCCGCCGCGGGCGCCGCCCTGGCCGCGCTGGACGTCCTCGCTTCCGACCCCGCGCTGCCCGGCCGGGCCCGCGAACGGGCGCTCGCGATCTCAAACCTGGCGGCCGGTTCCGGCCTGGAAACGGCCAGGCCCGCGGCGGCCGTGGTGCCGGTGTTCCTGGGCGAGCCGCAGGCCGCGGTGCGGGCCGCCGAGATCTGCGCTGAGCACGGTCTGCGCGTCGGCTGCTTCCGGCCGCCGTCGGTCCCCAAGGGCCGGGCGTGCCTGCGCCTCACCGCACGCGCCACGCTGGACGAGTCGGACCTCACACGATTGCGGGCGGCCCTGGCGGAAATCGCGTCTTCTACCGGCCGTAGTCTTCACCCATAACATCGGGGAAACCGGTGATGAACGTGAGGAGATGCCGTGACGGAGGTCAGGGGCGGGCCCCGGCACGGGGGCGGGTTCGAGCACGGCTTCGACCGGGCCTCGCTCGGCGACCTCGGTAAGCGCCACCCGAACCAGGCGCCCCGGATCCCCAAGTACTACAAGCTCAAGGAGCTGCTGGTCGAGCTGATCCAGTCGCTTCCCGCGGGCAGCCCGCTGCCGCCCGAGCGGACCCTCGCCGAGAAGTACGAGACGTCCCGCACGACCGTCCGGCAGGCCCTCGCCGAGCTGGTCGTCGAAGGGCGCCTCCAGCGCATCCAGGGCAAGGGCACCTTCGTCGCCAAGCCGAAGGTCGCCCAGGAACTCCAGCTCGTCAGCTACACCGAGGACATGCGGCACCACGGGCTGCGCCCCGAGACGCGCATCCTGGAGGCCGGCTACGTCAGCGCCGACGAGCGCCTCGCCACGCTCCTGTGCATCCGGCCCGGCGGCCGGGTGCTGCGGATACACCGCCTCCGGCTGGCCGACGGCGAGCCGATGTCGATCGACACCTCCCACCTCCCGGCCCGCCGCTTCCCCGGCCTGCGCCGGGAGCTGCCGCGCCATCACTCCCTGTACGAGACGCTCGCGACCGCCTACGACGTCCACCTCACCGAGGCCGAGGAGACGATAGAGACGGTCCTCGCCACCCCGCACGACGCCCAGCTCCTGGGCGTGGACGTCGGCCTGCCGATGCTGCTGCTGTCGCGCCACGCGTTCGACACGACGGGCCAGCCGGTCGAGTGGGCCCAGTCCCTGTACCGGGGCGACCGCTACAAGTTCATCACCCGGCTGAGCCGCTGACCGGCCGCCCGTCCCGTCTCACAGTGTCCGGCCGAGCTCCTTGATCGGCATCTTCAGCTCGGTGAGCAGCTCCAGGTCCTGCCTGGCCGGACGGCCGAGGGTGGTGAGGTAGTTGCCGACGATGACGGCGTTGATGCCGCCGAGCATGCCCTCGCGGGTGCCGAGGTCGCCGAGGGTGAGCTCGCGGCCGCCGGCGTACCGCAGGATGGTGCGGGGCAGGGCGAGCCGGAACGCGGCGATCGTCTTCAGCGCCTCGGTGCCCTCGACCAGCGGGTAGTCGGCGAACGGGGTGCCGGGCCGCGGCGCGAGGAAGTTCAGCGGGACCTCGTCGGGCTCCAGCTCCGCGAGCTGCCCGGCGAACTCGGCGCGCTGCTCGACGCTCTCGCCCATGCCGACGATGCCGCCGCAGCACACCTCCATGCCGGCGTCCTTGACCATGCGGAGGGTGTCCCAGCGCTCCTCCCACGAGTGGGTGGTGACCACGTTCGGGAAGTGGGAGCGGGCCGTCTCCAGGTTGTGGTTGTAGCGGTGGACGCCCATCGCGGCCAGCTCGTCCACCTGCTCCTGGGTGAGCATGCCGAGCGAGCACGCGATGTTGATCTCGACGGCGTCGTTGATGGCCTTGACGCCGTCGCGGACCTGCGACATCAGCCGCTCGTCCGGCCCCCGCACGGCGGCGACGATGCAGAACTCGGTGGCGCCGGTCGCGGCGGTCTCCTTCGCCGCCTCGACCAGCTCGGGGATGTTCAGCCACACCGACCGGACGGGCGACTCGAACTTGCCGGACTGCGAGCAGAAGTGGCAGTCCTCCGGGCAGCCGCCGGTCTTCAGCGACACGATCCCCTCGACCTCGACCTCCGGCCCGCACCACCGCATCCGGACGTCGTGGGCGAGCGCGAGCAGGTTCTGGAGCCGGTCGTCCGGCAGGTTCAGGACCTCCAGCACCTGCCCCTGCGACAGGCCCTCGCCCTCGTCCAGTACCTGGCGGCGCGCGATGTCGAGAATGTCCGTCACGTGTTCTCCTTGTCGGGGCCGAAGGCGGCGCGGAAGGCGGCGGCGTCGAATCCGCCGCCGAACGAGGGGGCCAGGCCGCGGTGCGCGGCCACGAGGAACTCCGCCGGGTCCAGGGCGCCCGCGCCGGCGGGCAGCACGCCCGACAGCGGGCGGGCCGCGATGGTCTCCAGGTCGCGGATGTTGCTGCGCATGGCGAGGTCGGGGTCGTCCGGCCACGCGCCGATCACCACTCCGGCGAGCTGCACCCCGCGGTGCGCCATCGCCTCCAGGGTGAGCGCGGTGTGGTTGAGCGTGCCGAGGTCGGGCCGGGCCACCACCACGACGGCGGCGCCGAGCCAGCGCGCGAGGTCGGCGATGGTGGCGCCCTCCTCGTCGTAGCGGACGAGGAGCCCGCCCGCGCCCTCGACCAGCACCAGCCGCCGCCCGGACGCCAGGTCCCGGACGCGCTCGGCGACGTCCGGCATCCGGACGGGGGGCCGGCCCGCGTGGCGGGCCGCGGCGGCCGGGGACAGCGGGTCGGGGAACCGCGCGTACTCGTGCACGTCGTCGATCCCGGCGAGCCTGCGGACCTCGTCGAGGTCGCCCGGGTCGCTCTCGCCGGCACCGGTCTGTCCCGGTTTGACTACGGCGACCGACGCGCCGCGCGCGGCGGCCACCGCGGCCAGCGCCGCGGTGACGACGGTCTTGCCCACACCCGTGCAGGTCCCGGTCACAACGAGCACACTCACAGATCGGCACACTAGCGCGGGCCCGGAATCGGCCCGTCGCCGGGTGTTCCCGGAAACGCCGGAACCGGGGCGGGCCGCCGAGCGTCCAACCGTCATGGCCGGTCCGTACACACGCTCCCGCCGGGCGCCGGCACTCGCCTGCGCCGCCCTCGCCGCCTGCGGCACGCTGGCCGCCTGCGGCGACGGCTCCGGCACCGCCGAGCCCCCCGCTTCCGCACCCGCCACAACCGCGTCCCCCGCCAAGGACGGCCCCGCGGGCGAGCAGCTCGTCCTGCGGTGGCGCAAGACCGGCGGCATCGCCGGTCTCGGCGGCCCCGGAAGCCTGCCCGACTTCTCCCTCTACTCCTCGGGCCGCGCGGTGGCCGCGTCCCAAAGCGGGCCGACCGAGTACCGCCTGAAGCCCGAGGCCCTGCGGCGCCTGCTGGACGAGGCCCGCGCGGCCGGTCTCGCCCGCTCCCACGCGGTCGGCCCCGGCGGCGTCGCGGACGCGATCACGGTCGTGGTCTCCATGGACGGCGCGACGACCAGGATCGTCCAGCCCGAGGCGCGGTCGGGCCCGGAGGGACGTTTCCTCAAGCGCCTCGACCCGGCCGGCTGGCCCGCGTCCGACCTCACCGGGAAGCCCGCGCCGTACAAGGCGGAGAAGACCGCCGTCCTCGCCGGGCCGACCACGGGAAGCGCCACCGTCAAGACGTGGCCGCTGGAGCCGCTCGGCAAGGGCGTCCAGGTGGCAGGTGCGGTCTGCACGGTCGCCCCGGCCGCGAAGGCCCCCGTCACGAACCCGGACACGGCGTGGCGCAGCGGCGGTCAGACCTATTCCGTCCGCCTGCGCCCTCTCCTTCCCGCCGAGTCCTCCTGCCAGGACGTCAAGTGATCGTTCGGCTGGCGCGCCCGGACGAGTACGACCTCGTCGGCGAGCTGACCGTGGAGGTCTACGTGCACGGCGGCCTGGTCAGCCCGGAGTCGTCGTACGTGCACAAGCTCCGCGACGCCGCCGACCGGGCCGCGAAGGCCGAACTGCTCGTCGCCGAAGACGCCGGGCAGATCGCCGGGGCGGTCGCGTACTGCCCGCCCGGCACCCCCTACGCGGAGCTGGCCGGACCGGACGAGGCCGAGTTCCGCATGCTCGCCGTCCTGGAGCAGGCACGGGGCAAGGGCGCGGGCCGCGCAATGGTGCGCGCCTGCGTCGAACGGGCCCGCGCGGCCGGCCTGTCCGGCCTGCGCCTGTCGACGCAGCGCAACATGGAGTCCGCGCAGCGCATGTACGAGAAGATGGGCTTCGTCCGCACCCCGGACCACGACTGGACCCCGGCCCCGGGCGTAGACCTCATCACCTACGCCCTGTCGTTCCTTGACCCTCGGGGGTGAGGGGGCCGTGGTGGGAGCATTCGGCGGTCCAGGCCGTCGGGGTGACCTGGACTTTCAGGCGGCGGCGGCAGTCGGGGCAGTAGCGGGGCGGTTCCATCCGGCGGGCGGTCCGGCAGGGGGTGTGGTCGCCCTCGGCGGGCTCGCCGCAGCGGTCGCAGTACACGGCGTCACTCTACGACGGGCGCGGGGGCGGCGCTCAGGGGGCCTGGGGGCTGCGCATGCGCGTCACCAGCCCGGTGTCGTAGTCGCCACTGGCGAACTCCGGGCGGTCGAGTAGTTCGCGCAGGAAGGGCAGGTTCGTCGGCGGGCCCTCGATGTGGAACGCCTCCAGGGCGGCGCGGGCGCGGGCCAAGGCGTGGGGGCGGTCGTCGCCGTGGACGCAGAGCTTGGCCAGCAGCGGGTCGTAGTGGCGGGTCACGGTGTTGCCCTCGGCGTAGCCGGCGTCGATGCGGATGCCCTCGCCGACGGGCTCCTCCCACACCGTGATCTCGCCCGTGCCGGGCAGGAAGCGGTGCGGGTCCTCGGCGCAGACGCGGAACTCGACGGCGTGCCCGCGCGGGGCGGTGCCGGTGAAGGAGACCGGTTCGCCGGCGGCGATCCGGAACTGCTGCTCGATGAGGTCGATGCCGGTGACGAGTTCGGTGACCGGGTGCTCGATCTGGAGGCGGGTGTCCATCTCCAGGAAGTAGAACTCCTGCGCGGCCGGGTCGACGAGGCATTCGACGGTGCCGGCGCCGCGGTAGCCGACGGCCTCGCCCGCGCGGACGGCGGCGGCCAGCATCCGCTCGCGCAGTGCCGGGGTGACGCCGGGGGACGGGGACTCCTCCACGACCTTGCCGTACCGGCGCTGGACGGAGCAGTCGCGCTCCCCCAGCGCGACCACCGTGCCGTCGGCGAGGCCGAGGATCTGCACCTCGACGTGCCGGGCGCCCTCGACGTACCGCTCCAGCAGGATGTCGCCGCGGCCGAAGAGCCGCTCGGAGGCGGCGCGGGCCTCCTCGAACGCCTTGCGCAGCGACGTCTCGTCGCGGGCCGCGGCCAGCCCGATGCCGCCGCCGCCCGCGGCGGGCTTCACCATGACGGGGTAGCCGATGCGCTCGGCCTCCTCGGCGGCCGTCGCCGCGTCGGGCACGGGCTCCCAGACGCCGGGCGCCACGGGGACGCCCGCCTCCTTCATCAGGTTCCGGGCGTTGATCTTGTCGCCCATCCGGGCGATGGCGAGCGGCGGCGGGCCGACCCAGACCAGGCCGCGCTCGGCGACCTGCCGGGCGAACGCGGCGCTCTCGGCGAGGAACCCGTGGCCGGGGTGGACGGCCTGCGCGTTGGTCCGGTGCGCGGCCTCCAGGATCGCGGCCGCGTTGAGGTAGCTGCCGGACGGCTCCGCGGGCCCGATCAGGACGGCCTCGTCCGCCTCGGCGACGAAGGGCAGGCCCTCGTCGGCCGCGGAGTACACCGCGATCGTCTTGAGCCCCATCGCGCGCGCGGTGTGCACGATCCGCCCGGCGATCTCGCCGCGGTTGGCCACGAGCACCGACTCGAACACCTGCGGACTCCTCCTCGCGGACCGGCGGGATCCGGCGTCCCGTCCCGGCAGAGACTAGTGGGCCGGTGGCTCCGCGACCGACGGTTCCCGGGTCCTCGCCTCGCACAGCCCGTGTGGGGAACGTCTCGGCGAGGGGATCGGCGAGATCGCCGGTCTCCATTCCCGCGGGTTCGGCGAAAACGCTGCTCATTCGGCTGATCGGCGCGAACTGTGTCCCGGCACAATTGACTCGCGGCCGGGCGGCGTTCACTGTGTGGGCGTCGCGGACGGCCTTTTTCGCAAGGAAGCGGAATCCATTCTTTCAGGGCTCGGCCGCCGCATGCGGAAAAGTGCGCCGCGGTTCCCGCCCGGCGCCGCTCCCCAAGGAGGACACCCTTGTCCCGAAGAACGCTTCTCGTGCTGCTCGGCACCTTCGCGCTGCTCACCGGCGCCGTGCCGGCCCCGGCCGGCGCGCAGGCCGCACCGGCGGCGCAGCCGCAGACCGTCACCCTGCGGTACGGCCCCTACACCATTCCGAAGGCGGCGAACGGCGAGCACGGCGAGCTGCCGAACCAGATCGCCGTGGACGTGGCGAAACCGTGTGAGAGCTGCTTCGTCACGGGGTTCAAGCCGAATCTCGTCTACGCCGACGGAAGCAACGCCAACATCAACACCGGGCCGATGCTGCACCATGCCGTCGTCTTCAATTCGGCGGCGTGGGACACCGTGTGCGGCGGGCCGCGGCGCGTCCTGGCGTCCGGCAACGAGCGGATGGAAAGCGTCTTCCCGGCCGGCTACGGGTTCCGGATGGCGCCCCTCGACCGCTGGACGCTCCTCGCCGACCTGATGAACCACGCGCACGAGGAGAAGACCGTCTACGTCCAGTTCACCTTCACCTACCAGCCGGTGCTCGGCTCGCACATCCGGCCGGTGGTCCCGCTGTGGCTGGACGCCGGCGGCTGCGCCGACTCGACCTGGGACGTCCCCGCCGGACCGCCGAGCGAGAGGTCCAGGACGTGGCGGTCCACCGTGTCGGGCGACGTCGTGCACGTCCGCGGGCACCTGCACCACGGCGGCGTCGCCGTGCGGACCGAGGACGTCACGACCGGGCGGCTGCTCTGCCGCAGCGAGGCGGAGGAGGGCGGCACGCCGGAGTTCATCGACCACCACGGCATGACGGAGGTGTCGAGCATGCCGTCGTGCGGCGGCTCCCCGATCGGCCGGATCGGCGTCGGCGACACCTTGAGGATCACCGCGTCCTACAGGGCGTCCGACGAGGGCTTCACGGACGTCATGGGCATCATGCACGCCTGGGTGACCGAGGGATGATCCCGACGGACCGACTGGGCGGACCGGTGCTGGCGCTGTTCCGCGCCGTCGTGGGCCTGCTGTTCCTGTGCCATGGCGCGGCGTCGCTGTTCGGGGTGCTCGGCGGCAACCGGGGCGGCGGGCACGCGGTCGCGTTCGCCGTCTGGCCGGGATGGTGGGCGGCGCTCATCCAGCTCGTCTGCGGCGCGCTGGTTCTGGCCGGGCTGTTCACGCGGCCGGCCGCGGTCCTGGCGTCCGGTTCGATGGCGTACGCGTACTTCACCGTCCACCAGCCGCACGCGCTGCTGCCGCTGCGCAACGGCGGCGAGAGCGCGGCGCTGTTCTGCTGGGCGTTCCTGCTGATCGCGGTGCTGGGGCCGGGGGCCTGGGCGCTGGACGCCCTGCTGGCGGGCCGCCGCCGCGAACCGGCGGCGGCCCCGTCCGGATCCTGAGCCGCGCGCGGAAAGGGGGCCCGGCGAGAGCCGGGCCCCCTTCACCTCAGCCCGAGACGATGGTCCGGGCGACCGCGGCCGGGACCTCCGCGTAGGACGCGAACCGCATGGTGAACACCCCGCGGCCCGACGTCATGCCGCGCAGGTGCCCGACATAGCCGAACATCTCCGACAGCGGGACGAGGGCGTGCACGATCCGGGCGCCGGCCCGCTCGTCGGTCCCCTCGATCCGGCCGCGCCGGGCGTTGAGGTCGCCGATCACCGCGCCCAGGTGCTCCTCGGGGGCGGTGACCTCGACGGTCATCACCGGTTCGAGCAGCACGGGGGACGCGCGCCGCACCGCCTCGCCGAACGCCAGCGAACCGGCGATCTTGAAGGCGAGCTCGGACGAGTCGACGGGATGGAAGTCGCCGTCCAGCAGCGTGACCCGCACGCCCGTCATCTCGTACCCGGCGAGGACGCCGAAGCGCATCGCCTCCTGGCAGCCCGCGTCCACCGAGGGGATGAACTCCTTCGGGATCCGCCCGCCGGTGACCCGGTTGACGAACTCGTACCCGTCCTCGATGGGTTCGACGGCGATCTGCACCTTCGCGTACTGGCCCTTGCCTCCCGACTGCTTGCGGTGCGTGAGGTCGACCCGGTCGACCGCCGCGCGGATCGTCTCGCGGTAGGCCACGCGCGGCCGGCCGACGCCCGCCTCGACGTGGAACTCCTCCCGCATCCGGTCGATGAGGATCTCCAGGTGGAGCTCGCCCATCCCGCCGATGACGGTCTGGCCCTCCTCGTCGTGGACCTGGAACGACGGATCCTCCTCCGAGAGCCGCTGGATCGCGGTGCTCAGCTTCTCCCGGTCGGCCTTGGACCGCGGCTCGATCGCGACCTCGATGACCGGCGCCGGGAAGTCCATGGACTCCAGGACGACCGGGCGCGCGCCGTCGCAGAGCGTCTCGCCGGTGAAGGTCTGCTTGAGCCCCATCACCGCGACGATGTCGCCGGCGCCCGCCGACGCGATCTCCTCGCGCGTGTCGGCGTGCATGCGGTAGATCTTGCCGATCCGCTCCCTGCGCTCCTTGACGCTGTTGAGCACGCTCGCGCCCGCCTCCAGCCGCCCGGTGTAGATCCGGACGAAGGTGAGCCGGCCCAGGTGCGGGACACTCACGATCTTGAAGGCGAGCGCGGAGAGCGGGGTCAGCTCCAGGGCGTCCCCGATCTCCGGCGGTGCGACGTCGAGCGGCGACGGCAGGTACCGCACCACCGCGTCCAGCAGGGGCTCGACGCCCTTGTTGCGGAACGCGCTGCCGCACAGCACCGGGGTGGCCTCGGAGGCGACGGTGAGCCGGCGGATCGCCGCGTGCAGTTGCTCCGGCGACGGTTCCGCACCGCCCACGTACAGCTCCATGACCTCCTCGTCGCGCTCGGCGAGCGTCTCGACGAGCCTGCCGCGCCAGCGGCGGACGTCCTCGGCCATGCCGGACGGGACGTCCACCACGGCGTGCCGGTCGTCCGGCCAGACGTGCGCCCGCCCGGAGACGAGGTCGACGACGCCCTCGAACCCGGACTCGGCGCCGATCGGCAGCTGCACGACCAGCGGGACGGCGCCGAGCCGCTCGCCGATCATGTCGACGCAGCGCGCGAAGTCGGCGCCGGCGCGGTCGAGCTTGTTGACGAAGCAGATCCGCGGCACGCCGTAGCGGTCGGCCTGGCGCCACACCGTCTCCGACTGCGGCTCGACGCCCGCGACGCTGTCGAACACGGCCACGGCGCCGTCGAGGACGCGCAGGCACCGTTCGACCTCGATCGTGAAGTCGACGTGGCCCGGCGTGTCGATCAGGTTGATCGTGTGCTCGCCGCCGGGGCCGTCCTGGACGGTCCAGCGGCAGGTCGTCGCCGCGGAGGTGATGGTGATGCCCCGGTCGCGCTCCTGCTTGGTGTAGTCCAGCGCGGTGTTGCCGTCGTGCACCTCGCCGATGCGGTGCGACACGCCGGTGTAGAAGAGGATCCGCTCGGCGGTCGTCGTCTTGCCGGCGTCGATGTGCGCCATGATCCCGATGTTGCGAACCTTGGTCAGAGCAAGGGCTGTGGTTGTTGTCATCGGGAATCCTCCTGGTTCTCTCTGATGACGACCGCCGCAGGGCAAGATCGTGCCGCGCGGCAGGCCGACCGTAACGGCCGGAGGAGGGCGCGCGCGAAGGGTTTTCCGGCTAGGAGGCGATCTCCCCGAGGGTCTCGATGACGCTGCGCAGGTGCGCGCGGGCGGCCCGCTCGGCGGCGTCCGGGTCGTGCGCCGCGATCGCGTCGATGATGGCGAGGTGCTGCGGCAGGGACACCTGGGGGCGGCCCGGGTGCATGGCCAGCTTGAACTGGTGCCGGACGTTCTGGGCGCGCAGGCGCTCCAGGACGCCCGAGGCGGTCCGCTGCCCGCTGATCTCGCGGACGCGGCGGTGCAGGCGCTCGTTCAGCCGGGAGTAGCCGAGCACGTCGCCGGACGCGACGGCGGCGCGCATCTCCTCGCCGATCGTCCGCAGGTCGCCGACGTCGGCGGGGCCGGCGCGCTCGGCGGCCTTCGCCGCGCACAGCCCCTCGATCACCATCCGGACCTCGGTGATCTCGACGGCCTCCGCCAGGGAGACGGCGCGCACGCGGGCGCCCCGGTTCTGGACGCGCTCGACCAGGCCCTCGCCCGCGAGCACGGTGAGCGCCGCGCGGACGCCGGCGCGGCTCGCCGCGAACTGCTCCGACAGGTCGGCCTCGACCAGCCGCTGGTTCGGCACGAACTCGCCGCCGAGGATCGCCTCGCGGATCGCGGCCGTCACGTCGCTCACGGAGTCTCCGGGATTGTCGCCAATTTTGGTTCGATCTAGGGTAGCGGTTCACGGGACCGTCCCGCCGCGGAGGAGGACGCATGACGGTGATCGCCGTACTCGGGCTGGGCGAGGCGGGCGGCGCGATCGCGCGCGACCTGGTGGCCGCGGGGGCGGTGGTGCGGGGCTACGACCCGGCCGTCGCCGCTTCCGGCGGGATCGTCCAGGCCGCGAGCGAGGCCGGCGCCGCCGCCGGGGCCGACCTGGTGCTGAGCGTCAACAGCGCGCACGACGCGGTCGCGGCGCTCACGGCGGGGATCGGCGCCGCCGGGGGCGCCGTGTGGGCCGATCTGAACACCGGGTCGCCCGGGTTGAAGCGGGAGCTGGACGCGCTCGCGCGGCGGGCCGGCGTCCCGTTCGCCGACGTGGCGATCATGGCGCCGGTGCCGGGCCGGGGGCTCCGCACGCCGATGCTGGCCTGCGCGGGGGGCGCCGGCGACGCCGCCGCGCTCCTCACCCCGTTCGGCGCCGGGATCGAGGTGATGGACGCCGAGGCGGGCGCGGCGGCCGGGCGCAAGCTGCTGCGCAGCGTGTTCTTCAAGGGGCTGGCCGGGTCGGTGGTCGAGGCGCTGGAGGCGGCGCGGGCGGCCGGCTGCGAGGACTGGCTGCACGAGAACATCGTCGCGGAGCTGGTGGCGGCCGGGGAGCACACCGTGGACCGGCTCGTCGCCGGGACGTACCGGCACGCCGCCCGCCGCGCCGCCGAGATGGACGCCGCCGCGGCCATGCTGGAGGAGCTGGACATCCCCCCGGCGATGGCCGCCGCGAGCCGCGACCTGCTGAGGCGGCTGTCCACCTGACCGCCCCGGTGAGCGAGACCACAGCGAGGTGATGTGTGACACAGGACTGATTTGCGGGAAGATGCCGTCCGGACGGACGGAGGGAACCACGTGGCGGGCAGGCGCGCGACACCGACCGGCAGGTACGGCGGCCGGTCCGCAGCCGAGCGGCGCGCCGAGCGGCGCCGCCGGTTCCTGGACGCCGGGCTGGAGATGTTCGGCCGCGGCCCCGGCTACCGCGGCACCACGGTCGCGGCGCTCAGCGAGGCGGCCGGGCTGTCCACGCGCCAGTTCTACGAGGAGTTCAGCACGCTGGAGGACCTCCTCGCCGAACTGCACCTGGAGGTCAACGACGCCGCCGAGCGGGACGTCGTGGCCGCGCTGCCGTCCGTCGCGGGCCTCGGGCTCGCCGAGCGCACGGCCCACCTGTTCCGCGCCTACGCCGCCAGCATCACCGCCGACCGGGCCCGCATCCGGATCGCGTTCGTCGAGATCATCGGCGTCAGCCCCCGGCTGGACCGCCAGCGCCTCACCCGCCGCGCCCGCTGGGTCGAGTTCATCTGCGCCGAGGCCGCCGCCGCGGCCGGGCGCGGCGAGATCACCGACCGCGACTACCGGATCGCCGCGACCGCCTTCATCGGCAGCATCAACGGCCTCCTGCACGACTGGACCGCCGGCTGGGTGGACGCCACCCTCGACGAGGTCATCGACGAGCTCGTCCTGATGCTCCTCGGCCGCCTGCGCTCCGAGGACGCGCCGCCCGCGCCCGGCTCCGGGCCCCTCGGCCGCTGACCTGCCGGGCGGAGGTCAGGGGCGTTCGCGCTCGGCCAGGACGTCCGTGGTGGGGGTGACCAGGCCCAGGCGGGCGCCGGTCGGGTCGGTGACGACGCAGAACCGGCAGGGCTTGATGTCGGTCGGCGGGATGCGGATCTGGGCGCCGAGCTCGACGGCCCGGGCCGCGGACGCGTCGCAGTCGGCGACCCAGAAGAACGGGGTCCAGTGCGAGGGGTAGCCGGGCGGCCAGTGCTCGTCCATGGAGACCATGCCCGCCACCGCCCGGTCGCCGACCTTCCAGTGCGTGTAGACGGAGTCGTAGTAGTCGCGGTCGACGGCCCTCCAGCCGAACACCGCCCCGTAGAAGCGGCGGGCGCGCTGGATGTCGCGGGCGGCCAGCTCCACCCAGATCATCGCGGACGGCTCGTCGACGACGCCCGCGCCCTTGAGGTTGTAGGGGTACCAGAGCCCGAAGTCGGCGCCCTCGGGGTCGGAGCACAGGGCCATCCGCCCCAGATCGGCGATGTCGGTGGGCTCCAACGTCTCCAGGCCTCCCGCCTCGCGGACGGCGGCGAGCGTGGCGGGGAGGTCGTCGGAACGGAAGTAGCACGTCCAGGACGCGGTCGCCGAGTCGTAGGCGAGCGCCTGCATCCCGGCGACCTCGGGCCCCTGGACGTCGCCCAGGGTGAAGATCTCGTAGTCGCCGAGGTCGCCCACGGTCAGCGTGTAGGAGTACCAGCCGAACAGGCCCCGGTAGAACCGCTCGGACGCCTGCGGGTCCGGGGTCGCGAGCTCGGCCCACGTCGGGTGGCCGGGGGGAAACGCGGTCACCTCGGGCATCGGGTCACCTCCGGCATCGCAGCGCCCTTGCAGCGCGCATTCCTCCAGGCTAGGGAGGCCCGCGCAATCCCCGATGACGCGAATCCCCAAGATCACCCCAATCTCCGCGTCTGCACGGGCCGGCGGGGCGGGCGGAGCCTCTGTCAGCCGTGCGGACGGAAGGTGAGGCGCGAACCGGCGGCCGGGGTGAGGACGGCCAGGCGCGCCCCGCACGGATCGGTCATGACGGCGAAGCGGCCGGGCTTGATGTCGGTCGGCGGGATGTGGACGACCGCCCCCAGCTCGGCCGCCCGCGCGGCCATGGCGTCGCAGTCGGCGACCCAGAAGTAGGGGATCCAGTGGGGCTGGAAGTGGGCCGGCCACCACTCCTCCAGCGGCACCATGCCCGCCACGGACCACTCGCCGACCTTCCAGTTGGTGTAGCCGGGCGCGAGGTAGGAGCGGTCGACGGCCGTCCAGCCGAAGACGGCCCCGTAGAAGCGGCGGGCTTCCTCGACGTCGTGGGAGGCCAGCTCCATCCAGCACATCGCGGACGGCTCGTCCACGACGCCCGCGCCCTGGAAGTCGTAGGGGGCCCACAGGGCGAAGTCGGCGCCCTCGGGGTCGGCGCAGTGGGCCATCCGGCCGAGGTTGGAGAGGTCGGTGGGCTCGCTCAGCTCGTGCCCGCCCATGGCGCGCACGGTGTCGAGCGTGGCCCGCATGTCGTCGGTCCGGAAGTAGCACGTCCACGTCGGCTCCATCGAGGCGTCCGCGAGCGGCTGCATGCCGGCAACCTCGGGCCCCTGGACGCCGCCCAGGGTGAAGATCGAGTAGTCGTTGAGGTCGCCCGCCAGCGTGTAGACGTACCAGCCGAAGAGCTCGGTGTAGAACTTCTGGGACGCGCGCACGTCCGGGGTGACCAGTTCGGCCCAGGTGGGATATCCGGGGGCATATGCGGTTACTTCGGGCATCGCCTACCCTCCAAAGTTCGCATATCCCCACGTTATGGACGAGTGCGCAATCTCCGGGGACGCGGATCCCTAAGATCACCCCAATGTCGGCGGCCCGTCCGGGCGTTGGACCGTTTCAGACGCTCTCGACCGTCTGGAGGAGCCCCCAGACGAAGTGTGCGACCAGGGCGGTGCCGTCCGGGCCCGCGAGCGTGGCGTGCCAGCGGCTCGGGACCTCGCCGTCCTGGTGCGCGACCGCGCCGAAGCGGGCGTCCACGTCGCCGACGACGCACGTCCACGGGACGAGGTCGTCCACGGTCTCCAGCGGCGGCACCGGCACGCCGTCGTCGCGGACGAGCCACTCCTGCATGACCGTGCCGTCCGGGCCCATCATGATCTCGAAGCGCAGGCCGGGCCACAGGGGGAAGGGCGGCCACCACGCCACCTCGCAGGCGACGTCGCCGATCTGATGCTCCCCGGCCCCGGCCGGCGGGCCGAGGACGGTCTCGAAGCGGCGGCGGCCGCGCGGGAACGTCCGGGACCGCAGGATGCGCTGCCACCGGGCGTTGACCTCGCGCATCTCCGTGCGCGACGCGCCGAGCGACCGCATCGCGTCCTCGACGAGGCCCGGCTGGTAGTCGGCCATGCGCCGCAGCAGCACGAGCTGGAACTCGCGCCGGGCGAACCCCTTCACCGTGCCGCTCCCCGGGCCTCCGTGCGGGCGGTCAGGACTTGCGGGCGCCGATGGCCTTGGCGATGGTCGGCCAGCTTCGGACCAGCTCGATGCGCCAGTACTTCCAGTTGTGCATGCCGGGCCCGTACAGATGGGAGGTGACGGGCACGCCCGCCTTCTGCGCGGCCGCGACGAAGTTCTGGTTCATCGTGCCGGCGAGCTGCTCGCCGATGCGTCCCGCGTCGTGGGGCGGGGTGTCGGGCTTGTCGTAGGGGCCGGGCTGCCCGTTGCCGGACGAGACGTAGACGCCGACGCCCTTCAGCTTCGACACCATGACGGTCGCGTCGTGCGCCCGCCAGTTCGCCCGCGCGGTGATCGGGTCGCCCCAGATGGCGGTGCCCGCCTCGCGGTTCATGGACGTCAGGATGACCGGCATGCCCGGGGCGGTGATGTTGAGCGCGCCGCTGTAGGAGGCGGCGTACTTGAACATGCGGTGCCGCTCGGCGTAGGTGATGGCGCCCTGCCCGCCGGACGACAGGCCGATCGCGGCGCGCACCGACCCGGCGTGGAAGTTGCGCTCCATCAGCGGGATGACCTCGCCGATGTGGAAGGTCTCCCACTCGGGGATGCCGCCCTTCCCGCCGTTGAACCAGTTGGTGTAGGACCCGTTCCAGCCGCCCTCGGGCATCACGACCATCGCGTCGTAGGAGCCGATGACCTGCTCGATGTTGGAGTCCTTGGTCCAGGACAGGTAGTTGTTGTTGCCGCCGTGGTAGGCGTACACGGTCGGCCACGACCTGGTGGCGCCGGCCTTCCAGCCCTTGGGGACCATCACGCGGGTCTTCACGGCGGCGCCCAGCGCCGGCGAGGCGATCGTGACGTCGAAGATCCGCGAGCTGATCTTCTTGACGCCCGTGATGGCGGCGCCGTCGGGGGCCTTGGCGTACTTGCCCGGCGCCGAGCCGGACGGCATCTGCGGCTTCTTGCCGCGGTTGCCGGTGTTGCTGTCGGGGTCGTCAGGGCTCGGCGACCCTTGGCCGGTGCGGAACGGGTTGCTGTTCAGCGGGACGCTGGGCAGCTTCGCCGCACCCGGCGACTTCGTCGGGGAGGCGGACGCGCCGCCGGGGACCGACGGCTGCGTCGCGGGGCCGAACGACGGGATCGGCTTGGAGTTCCCGCTGGCCTCCGACTTGCCCTTCGGGACCCCCACGCCGGCCTGCGCGAGGCCGACCATGACGGTGGGCAGCAGCACGGCCGCCGCCGCGGTGCCCGCGATGGCGATCTTCCTGTCGGTACGCTTCTTCATGACTCCCCAGCCGCTCGGGCCACGCCCGGCCCGACGCTCCGCTCGCCCGACGAAACTACTGTCCCCGCCGTCACAGCCGCAAGTATTGGCAGCGAATGCAATAAAGGCGAGATGATCCGTGACGCTGGGCTACCGGCCCGCGCCGCTACCCCGGCTTCCCCGGGCGGACGGACTGGGCGTGCCGGAACACGTTTCCCGGGTCCCAGTGCCGTTTGACCTCCTGGAGTTTCGTGTAGGCGTCCTTGTAGTAGAGCGTCTCCCACGTCTGGGACGACCCGTTCCAGTGCCCGTCGTTCAGATCCGCGTCGGGATAGCCGATGTAGCAGCCGTCCGTGGTCTCGCCGTCCGCGACGGGGACGCCACCGGTCGCGGCGAACGTCGCCTTGTAGATGTCGCGGATCCACGCGATGTGCGTGTCCTCGTAGGCGTCATTCTGCGTCCAGTACACCTGGTACTGGAGTTTCATAATGGAATCGCGCTGCCGCGCCGCCGTCTTGTGCAGCGGCCTGTTGACGGCGCTGCCGTACGAGTCGACCTGGATGAGCGCCTGCTTGTTCACGTAGTCGGTGTACTTCTCTTTGCCGAGATACGCCCACATGGCGTCGACCTGCTGTTCGGTGAACGGTTTGCGCAGGTAGGCCGACTTGTACTTTCCGCAGCGGTTCTCGCCGCTGGCGTTCAGGGCCTGCGTGGCGGTCAGCCACGGCATCACGCGCGGGATCTCCAGGTGCACGAAGTGCTCGCCCATCATCGTGCGCATGGGCCTCGCCGCCGGGCCGATGCGCCCGTCGAGGGCCACGATGAAGTCGGTCATCGCCCTCGCCCCGTCGGGGTCGTCGACGTCCACCTGGGCCAGCAGCCCGATCTGGCCGTTGCTGACGTGGTTGAGCTTCAGCATCGCGAAGAGCTTCCCGGCCGCCGTGGACGGGTCCTGGTGGTCGCGGAAGTACTCCCCGAACGTCTCCAGCAGCGCGGCGAACTCGTTCTTGGTGAAGTCCTTCCAGTCCCACGCGAGGGCCGTCAACAGCACCTGCTTCGGCGGTTGCGGCAGGCCCCGGAACCAGAACCGGGTGACCAGACCGAAGTTCCCGCCGCCTCCCCCTGTGTGAGCCCAGAGCAGGTCGCGGAGCCACCGGTCGCCGTCGTCGCGCCGGGCAACGACCAGCTCGACGTTCTGGTGCTCGTCCACGACCGCCACCTCCACCGCGTAGAGGTAGTCGACGGTGAGGCCGTGCTGCCGCGACAGCAGCCCGAACCCGCCCGCCGGGATGTGCCCGCCGAGCCCGACCGAGTAGCACGACCCGCCGGGCAGCGCCTTGCCGCTGATCGGGTACAGGTGGCTGTAGACGTGCCAGTTCGTCGCCCCGGCCTCCACGCAGTACGCCTGCATCGCGGCGTCGTAGGTCACCCCGCACATCGGGCTCACGTCCAGGATGACCCGCACGTCGGAGCCGCAGACGAAGTCCTCGTAGCAGTGCCCGCCGGCCTTGACCGTGATCCGCGTCCGCCGCGGGTCGGCCGGCCGCTCGCGCACCGCCTCGGCGAGCGCCGCCCGCGCCTCCTCCGGCGACCGCACCAGCCGCACGTACTCGGGCTCGCCGATCCACCGCTGGTTGAACCCGCGGCTGAGCGCCGGATACCGCTTGTCGCCGGACCGGACGATCGTGCTGGGCAGCCCGGACGCCGCGGACGCGCCGGCCGTGCCGGACAGGGTCGGGATCTCGCTCATCGGGGCATCGCCTCCACACACCTCGGATAAGGGATGCGGGAACCCCTTCCCCACCATGTCGCAAAGTAGTCGATCAGTAACGAACAGTTAGCATCTTGGTGAGGTTTCACACGTGGGCGGGACTCACCGTTTCGCCAGCTCCAGGAGCCTCCGGCGGAGGACGTGGCCGTCGGTGGCCCGGATGAAGACGTCGTTGCCGCGCACCGCCATCCAGATGGGACGTTCCGGGTCGGCGACGATGCCGAACGCCGGGAACTCGCGCCTCAGCGCGGCGAGGTAGGCGGCCGTCTCGGCCCTCCGGACCCGGTCCTCGGCCCTCATGCCGGGGCCCCCAGATAGCCCTTGATCATCACCAGGGCGTCGGTGATCCGCTCGGCCTCGGCGATCGGCTGCCGCCAGGAGGTGAAGTACCAGTAGCGGCCCTCGTCCTCCTCCCGCGGGCGGCAGGTGATGGTGTCGCCGGACACTCCCCTGGCCCCGCAGCGGCTCCGCGCGGTAGACGTCATGTTGCGGACGACCAGCCCGCCCGCCACGTGGTGGATCGTGAACCCGTGCGCCCTGAGGTGCATCCCCAGGACTTGCAGACGCACGTACGACTCGACGGCCGGGGACTCGTGCTCCGGAACGCTCACGGTCGCCCCCTCAGGAACTCCGCGAGAGCGATCCGTTCCAACAGGCGCGTCTGGGCGTCGCAGAGCAACCACAGTTCGTCCGTGTCCCGCGCTTGGACCTCCCCTAGGCACCCGTTAAGGAGTTGATAGGGGCTCAGCATGGTGTGCCGCCGCGCGACGCACCCGTCCCGCGAAAATTCGCCGAACCAATCAGACATCAGGGGTATTCGCCCCGTCGCAAAGCCTTTCGATTCCGACGACCTGGACATCTCGAAACCTCCCCGCCCGCCTTCACGTCGAAAACACTTGCGACCAGTCTCACGGTGAAGGTAAAAGTGCGGTAGTGACCTCGCGGCACCCCCGATCAAGCCCACCCGAGATCAACTCAACCCGACCCCCCGATTAACCCTCCGGAGGCTTCTCATGAGCGACAATCGAGCGCGCGTCTTCTTCGGCAACGAACTCCGCCGCATGCGCGAGCATGGCGGACTCACCGGCAAGCAACTGGCGGACGCACTGGGCTGCACACCCCAGTGGATCAGCACCATGGAGAGCGGCCGCAAGGTCTCCGAGCAGAGCGCTTTGGACCTCGATACCTACTTCAAGACCGGCGGCTACTTCTACCGCCTTTGGAAGCTCGCCAAGGACATCGAAGTCCAGTTCGTGCTACCGCCAGGGTTCCCTGAATATCTGGAAGAAGAGAAGAAGGCGATCTCGTATCGCATTTTCTGTGCTCTGCTCGTGAACGGTCTGTTCCAGACCGAGAACTACACCCGGGCGATCCTCACAGCCACCGATGGAACCAACGCTTCCGAGTTGACATCGAAGCGCATGGAACGGCAGACGGTTCTGACTCGTGACAACCCTCCGCACGCGTGGCTCGTATTAGACGAGTACGTGCTGAGGCGCGTTGTGGGGAGCCCCGAAATAATGCGAGAACAGCTCCGTTCGCTGCTCGACGCATCCGAAAGACTCAACACAATGCTGCAGGTCATCCCCAGCAGTGCCGGCTATCACACTGGCCTTGAGGGGAGCTTCACCATCCTGGGCTTCGATGACATGCCTGATCTTGCCTACACAGAGTCCGCAGGTGAGGGCATTCTCATCGAGAGATCTACCAGAGTAAGAGACAAAGTCGTACGCTGGGATCTACTTCGAGGCCACGCACTCCCCGTCAAGGAGTCACGGACCATGATAAAGACGGTGATGGAGAGCCTATGAACGACTGGCAGACCGTCGAGTGGCACAAGAGCAGCCACAGCGGACACGAAGGTGGCGACTGCGTCGAAGTGGCAACTCTATGGCGTAAGAGCAGCTACAGCGGTCATAGCGGCGGTGATTGCGTCGAAGTGGCAAGTCTGTGGCGCAAGAGCAGCTACAGCGACCATCAGGGCGGCAACTGTGTCGAGGTGGCCGACCTTTCTCCGGTGGTCGGGGTGCGGGATTCCAAGGATTCGGAGGGGCCGAAGCTGACCTTCGGCGTCGCCGCCTGGGCCGCCTTCACGCGGTCGGTCAAGGCCGGGGAGCTCGACCTGGCCTGATCGACCTCCGGGTTCCGGACGGAGGGCGGGCGCGGCGGAGGTGCAACGGCGGAAAGGGTGGTCCTCTCCGCCGTTGCGGGTCAGCGGCGTGTCACTTGCCGCTGGTTTGGGTCCCGACGCGGAGCGCGCCGCCGGAGGGCTCCTTGAGAGAGGAGACTCCGAAGGCGGCGCCGGCGATCAGGAGGATGGCGGCCCAATCCGGGAAGGAGAGCCGCTGGTCGGACGGCAGCCGCCCCAGTGCGGCGCCGACCAGCGCCACCATGGCGTGGACCGGCGTCGAGAGCGACTGCATGACACCGACGTCGAGCTTCGAGATACGGCGAAGCGCGGCGTTGGTGAAGAGGACCGGCAGCATCAGCGTGAGCAGACCTGCCAGCCCGGCCACGAGGAACAACTCCCGGGACACCCAGTCACCGCCCCGCAGCAGGAACACCAGCGCGAACAGCACCGGCGCCGACAGCAGGTTGGCGAACGTGGCGCCCTGGTCCGCCAGTCCGTGGTCCTTCATCGTCCCGAGCACGGTGACCGTGTTCCAAACGCACCATGCGCTGCCGAAAGCACACAGCAAGCCCACGATCCCGCCCTGCAGGGGCCAGTTGAGCATGACGATTCCACCCGCGACGAGCGCGCGCCCGCACAGGTGCTTGAATCCCCACGCGGTGGACCTCAAGAGCCAGATCCTCTTGAAGCCCACCGAGAGGTAGCCGAGTACCACGACCGCGGCGACGGTGCCCAGGTTCAGGCGCTGCACGGCGAACGGGTACAGGACCGCGACGGCGGCGTTCCCCCCGGTCAGGCGGGCGATCGGCCACCACATGGGCCGCTGGTACCGCCTGAACGGAGACCGTCCTGTAAGAAGCATCAGCACGCAGAGGGCGAGGGCACCGACCGCCTGCATCGGTGCCGCCACCTCCAGTGCGAGGAAGCTCGTGGTGAAGGCGTAGCCGATGCCCGACGACACCAGGCTCGCCACGACGTAACCCCTGCCGGCGAACGGCCGGCGGAGGTCGAGTGAAGAGGACATAGTCCTGCCCCTCTAGGTTGTGAGAGGCCGGAGCGCTCCGCGAGCGACGAGCCACCGGTTCCGCGAACCGGTGGCCGCCGCTCGGGGAGCGATCGACCACCGGTTGTGGAAACCGGCAAGAGGGACCGTGCGGGATGGTGCGGATTTATCAACTACACCGGTCGATAAACCAGGAAATGGTGCAGGGCGGGCGGCGAACCGGGCATGGCCTCACAGTGAGCGACCCGCGTCACGATCCAGGATGCGACGTCGGAGGCAGATCGTCAGCCGGACCGCCGATCTGCTCCCCCCGCACGACTCCGGACCGAGGGGTGTCATCGGTCCTGGTGGTGGGTGTAGAGGGCGCCGGCCTGGAAGCGGGTGCGGGCGCCGAGGCGGTCGCACAGGTCGCGGACGCGGCGCTGGACGGTGCGGGTGCTGATGGAGAGGCGGCGCGCGATGGCGTCGTCGGTGAGGCCCGCGGCGAGGAGGGCGAGGACGGCGTCGTCCGGGGCGTCCTCGCCGGGGAGCGGGACGGCGGAGCGCCACAGCGCCTCGAAGAGCGAGACGAGGGCGTCCAGCAGGGCGGACGGGTGGACGACCAGGGAGCTGTCGACCGAGCTGGCGTGCTGCGAGGTGAGCGGCAGCATCGCGGTGCGGCGGTCGGCGACGGCGAGCTTGATGGGGACGGCGCCGAGGCGGGCCTGCTCGCCGGACGCGACGGCGCGGCGGACGTGGTCGAGGGCGTGCGGCTCGTCGAGCGCCTCGGGGCCGTAGATGCCGCGCACCGCGATGCCGCGGCGCATGGTGCGCTCCTGCTCGTCGCTCGACACGGTGGCGTCGGTCGCGAACGGAGGCTGGACGAGGACGAGCAGCTCCTCGCGGGCGCCGTTCATGAGTTGCAGGTAGCGGCGGGACACGGCCGTCCGGCCGCTGACGACCTCGACGAGCTCCTCCGGGTGCGGCGCCGCCTCGGCCAGGAGCGGGCCGATGGCGGCGCGGCTGCGGGCGATCTCCTCCTGGCGGCTGGCGACGAGGGCCTCCACCGCGACATGGGGAGGGGTGGCGAGGAGGCGCAGCGGGCGCCCGGCCAGGCGGGTCACGAGGCCGAGGTCCTCAAGGCGCGGCAGGAGGCGGCGCAGTGCCGCGACAGACGCGCCGTGGCGCGCCGCGAGGTCGGCGAGGGTGGACGGGCCCTCCCGCAGCAGGGCGCGGTACGCCGCCTCCTCGGCGGCGGTCACCCCGAGTCCCTCCAGGAGCGGCGAATCGGACACGTCCTAAATGTACGGCTTCCCGGTCCGTTTGACGGGTTCCCGCCATGGCGGAAGCCGCCAGCGTCTTCCCTGGCCCGGCCGCGGCGGCCGACCCGACAATCAAGATCCACTTTTGGGGAGGGATGGCCATGTGGTTGAGGACCGCGGCGGCCCTGGGTCTCGGCGCGCTGGCGTTCGCGGCGCCGGCGGCGGCGGACGCCGGGCCTGCGTCCGCTCTGCGGGCGGAGGCCGGAGCCTACGACGTCACGCTGCCGACCGGCGACACGGTGCACGTCGGGGGTGAGGGCACGGCCGTGACGGCCGCGGCCGGGCGCTCCCCCGCGTTCTCCGTCCGGCACAGCGGGGGCGACCTGTACGTCGTCCCGGACGACCGGCTCGCCGACGACCCCGAGCGCTACAACGTGACGGCGCTGCACGAGCGGCGGCGGTCCGCGGCGCCGGAGCCGAAGGCCTCCGGTGAGCTGGTCACGGTGCGGGTGAGGAGCATCGCGCGGGACGGGCGGCCCGGCCTCGGCACGGCGGGCTTCCTGAACGTGAAGGACGCCTCGATCGGCAACGCGCACCGGCCGCTGCCCGGCGACCCGGACGCGCCCTGCACCGACGAGCGCTGGAACGACGCGAACTGCGTGCGGCTGGTCCCGGGGACGTACTCCGTCATGGGCGTCGTGCAGACGATGCCGTCGTGGGCGCCGAGCACCGGTCCCGGCAAGCCGCTCAACTACAGCCTCGTCGGCTACCCGGAGATCGAGATCACCGGGGACACCGAGATCGTCCTCGACGCGCGCAAGGCGGAGGAGGTGACGGTCCGCACGCCCGAGCACGCCACCGCGCCCGGCCTGGGCGCGATCAGCCACCTGATGTGGACGCGCGGGCCCGCGAACGGGCCGGCCGTGGACGAGGGCGTCTACATGGGCGACGGCGCGACGCTGGAGCAGCGGGTGTTCCTCCAGCCGACCGCGAAGGTCCGCACCGGGACGTTCGAGACGTACACGCGGTGGCGGCTGGAGGCGCCCGCGATCACGATGCGTGCGGGCGGGCGGACCCTGCACCCCGAGTACTATCCGGCGGCCTACTTCAGCGACACCTCGGACCAGTTCCCTCGCCTCGGCGGCAGCGCGGCCATGCGGGTCGCGGACGGGGACGAACCCGGTGCCGACCTGCGCGGACGGCTCGCCCTGGTGCAGCGCGAGGACGGCGTGCCCGTCGCCGAGCAGGTCGCCAGGGCCGCCAAGGCCGGGGCGCGCATGGTCGCCGTCTACAACGACAAGCCGGGCGTGAACGACGATCCGGGCGGCTACGGGACGCAGTTGAAGGTCCCGACCGTCCGCCTGTCCCATGAGGAAGGCCGGGCCGTACTGCGGGGGAAGGCAACGGTGACGGCCAAGGGCATCACGGACAGCCCGTACCAGTACGACCTGCTACTTCCGGAGAAGGGGCAGATCTCCAGGAACTTGAACCATGTCGCGCGCACGCGGGATCTGGCGCGCATCGACAACGCCTACCACGGCGATGGCGCCATGACCGCCGCGCGCTACAGCAAGCGCCCCTGGGAGGACTTCGCCCTCGCCTACAGCCGACCGGTCACCGGCACTCCGCGGACGCGCGTCGAATACGTCTCGGCAGATCCGGAAACGCAGTGGTCCGCGATGGCCATCACCCCGGAGCAGCCTTACAACAACGCCTTCCCCGGCCCGGACACGCCCCACTTCGTGCTCGGCGAAACGAAATGGTCCCCCTACAGGGCGGGGCAGCGTATCGCGCACAGCTGGGGCAAGGCTCCGCTGACCGGCGGGATCAGTGCGCAGTCACCGATCGTCCGCGCCGGTGACCAGATCCGTCTGCGGGTCGGCATGACGGACGCGGCGCGGAATTTCTCCGACGCCTACTCCAGCTCCTTCCCGAATGGCTTCGCCACCGATTTCCGTGTCTACCGGGACGACGAACTCATCGCGCAGACCGCCTACAAGGCGAGCGGGGTGCTGGCGACGACACCGGAGGACGCCGGATACCGGGTCGAGTACGACTTCGCCAACAACGCCCCGGGGGCCCGGCTGTCCACGCGGACCAAGACGTCCTGGACGTTCCGCTCCGCGCACACGACCGACGTCACGCCCCTTCCGCTGCTCCAGGTCGGTTACGACGCGGCGCTCGACCTGCGGAACCGGACCGGCTCCAAGACGTTGCGGCTGACGGTTCGCCACCAGGACGGCTCGTCCGCGCCGCTGCGCCGCCTAGCCCTCCAGACGTCGTTCGACGACGGCAGGACCTGGACGGGCGTCCCGCTGAAGAACGGCGTCGCCCGCCTCCACGGGAAGGGGACGGTGTCCCTGAGGGTCACCGCCGAGGACGAGCGGGGCAACGCGGTCGCCCAGGAGACCGTCCGCGCCTACGAGCTGCGCTGACGGGCCGGTACGACCGGACACCGTGACCCCGGCGGCGCGGCCGGGGTCACGGCACGGGCGGCGGGTCCGGCTGACGTCAGGGCCGGACCCGCCCCCGCGGGGATCAGGGCTGGGCGTAGTCGTACTTGGCCGTGATCTTGGCCGAGGCCGGGCAGATGAAGCTGCCGCTCGTCTTGGGCACGACCTGGTTGGTGAAGGTGGCGGTGAACGGGAAGTTCGTGGCCGAGGCGGTGCCGGTCAGGGTTCCGCCGTAGGTGCAGCCGATCGCGCTCATCGAGAAGTTGTTGATCTTGACGGTGGTGCCGCTGAAGGTGCCGCTCCAGGGCAGGGCCCCGGGAGTGACGGTGACCCCGCAGCCGCCGGCGCTCGCGGACGTGTAGGACGCGTTGACGCCGCCCGACAGGACCGTGCCCTTCAGCACGGAGCTGGTGCAGCTGGCCGGGACTCCCGCGTCGATCACCATGGTGCCGTTGAGGGTGGCGGTGAACGAGCCGGTGTTGACGGCCAGGGCGGGCGAGGCCGTCAGGGCGACGGTGGCGGTGGCGGTGGCCGCGACCGCGGCCGAGGCGACCGCGGCGAGCTTCGTGGTGCGAGACAAGGGGGGTCCTCATTTCGAACGGTGGGCGTCGCGCCTGCACCCGAAGGGTGGGGTGGGAGGTCCGTTGATCCATGCACGGCTCCGCCCATGGCCGGTGGGAAGGCCGCCGCGAATCAGGGACCGGGCCGGGGAACCGCCCTGTCGCCCTCGACATGGGTTCCAACCGGAGTAGAACGCGTTCTAACGCAGACCATAGACAAAGGTCATAGAGTGGTCAATACCCGGACACGACTCTTCCGTTATCTCGCGATGACACCGATCATAAAGCGTCGTTTCGAACGTCCGTAAGTCGCTATCCATGCAGGATACAGACATACTCGCGATCGGCGTGCTCGTCCCGCCCCATCAGCCCCACCCTCTCCGGCAACGGCGGCGAACGTCGGGGCGAAATGTGCGAGAACCGGTTACACAGCGCGGCCGGCGAACCAAGTTGAGAGGGGCGCCCGGCCGGCTGTGAAATTTCACATCCACTCTGATCGGCACTGAAACCCGCTTCGGACTCCGGCGGCCCGGTATCTCTGATCTGGCGATTCTTCGCGACTCCGGATTTACGGAGCCGCCCGGAAGTCCCCGCCGGAGGCCATTGTCAGGCGGGCGGTTCCGGTCCATCGTGACGGGACCGCGAGCGTCCGTGAGCGTCCCGCAGGAGACCCCGCCGCGCGACGAGCGGGCGCGTTGAGCCGAACGGCAGGTACCCCGTCATGACAAGCTCCCGCCGATTGCGTTCCCTGCTCGCCGTCCCGGCGGCGCTGGCGCTGGCCCTGGCCGGGCTCGCCGCGCCGTCCGTCGCGTCGGCGCCCGGCCCCGAGACCGCCGGGCAGTACGTCGTGACCGGTCCCCGGACCGGCCAGCAGCGCAGCCAGGTCGCCCGGACCGGAGCGGCGATCAACGCCGTCCGGGCCGGCGGGGTGGAGGTCAGCGCCATCCCGTCGGAGGTCAGGGCGATCCGGCGGCTCGGCTTCGCCGTGCGGCCGGCCCCCGTCCAGACCGCGAACCCGAGCGCGGCGCCGAGCACCGCGGCGACGTCGTACCACACGTTCGCCGAGATGCGGCAGGAGGTGGACTCGGTCGTCGCCGCCCACCCGGCGATCGCCCGCCAGTTCGTCGTCGGCAAGTCCTACCAGGGCCGCGACATCGTCGGCGTGAAGATCAGCGACAACGTGGCGACCGACGAGAACGAGCCCGAAGTCATGATCATCGCCAATATCCACGCGCGCGAGCGGCTCACCGCCGAGC
The DNA here is from genome assembly GCF_040649435.1 of Actinomadura sp. NPDC048955. Lineage (NCBI taxonomy): Bacteria > Bacillati > Actinomycetota > Actinomycetes > Streptosporangiales > Thermomonosporaceae > Actinomadura > Actinomadura sp. NPDC048955. The sequence goes on along the minus strand of NZ_JBEZJI010000008.1, from coordinate 62,972 downwards.
AGGCGCTCGACTACATCGGGCAGCTCACCACCGGGTACGGGTCCAACAGCCGGATCACGAACCTGGTGAACTCCCGCGAGATCTACGTCATGCCGATGGTCAACCCGGACGGCCAGGTCTACGACATGACCAGCGACACCCAGCCGGGCCGGATGTGGCGCAAGAACCGCCAGCCCAACCCCACGTCCACGGGCACGGACCTGAACCGCAACTTCGCCTACAAGTGGGGCTGCTGCGGCGGCTCGTCCGGCAACGGCTCCAGCGAGACCTACCGGGGCACCGGCCCCGAGTCCGCCACCGAGACGAAGGTCCTCGCCGACTTCGTGCGGAGCCGGGTCGTGGGCGGCAAGCAGCAGCTCGGCATGTTCCTGGACATCCACTCGGACGCGGAACTGGTGCTGTGGCCGTTCGGCTACACCTACAGCAACACCGTCCCGGGCTCGATGTCCGCCGACGAGGAGGCCGCCCACCGCACCATCGGCCGGGAACTGGCCGGAACGAACGGCTTCGCGCCCGAGCAGTCCAGCGACCTGTACATCACCGACGGGACCACGGACGACTACACGTGGGGCCAGCAGCGCATCTTCTCGTTCACGTTCGAGCTGGCCGGAGGCAGCTTCTACCCGGCGCCGTCCGCGATCGCCGGTGAGGTCCAGCGCAGCCGCGAGGCCCTGCTGCGCCTGACCGACTACGCCGACTGCCCCTACCGCGCCATCGGAAAGCAGAGCCAGTACTGCGCTCAGTGACGGGCGGCGCGCCGGTCCGGTCCGGCCCGCGACGGACCGGGCCCGGCGTGTCAGCCGAAACGTTCGCGGAGGGCCGGCAGAAGGTCGGCCTCCGCCCAGGTCCGGAAGTCCTTCTGGTGCTCGGGCCCGGACTGGCAGAACGAGATGTGGGTGAAGCCCGCGTCGGCCCACTGCCGGACGGCCTCGACGTAGTCGTCCACGTCGTCGCCGCAGGGGACGGACTCCACGACGTCCTCCGGACGGACGGTCTTCGTGGCGGCCTCGAAGTTCACCGGGCCGGGCAGCTCGGCCATCACCTTCCACCCCGGGGCGGAGAACTTCCACGTGCTGTGGGCGCGTTGCCTGCACTCCTCATAGTCGTGACCGAAGGCCACGGGGATCTGACCGTAGACGGGCTTGCCGGCGCCGCCCTCGTTGTGGAAGCGCTCGACGACCTCCGGGACCGGCTGGTCGGAGATGAGGAGGTCCGCGTGCTCGGCGGCGAGCCGGCCGGCGCGCCCGCCGAAGGCCGCCATGCCGATCCGGACGGGCTCGTCGGGCAGGTCGTACAGCTTCGCGGAGTCGACGCTGAAATGGCGGCCCCGGTAGTTGACGTAGCCGCCGCCGAACAGCGCGCGGATGATCTCCACGGCCTCGGCGAACATCTCGTGCCGGACGTCCACCGACGGCCAGCCGCGCCCGATGACGTGCTCGTTGAGGTTCTCCCCCGCCCCGAGACCGAGCGTGAAGCGCCCGTCGGACAGCACGCCCATCGTGGCGGCCTTCTGCGCCACCACGGCCGGGTGGTAGCGCATGATCGGGCAGGTCACGAACGTCATCAGCGGGATGTGGTGGGTGGCCTGGGCGAGCGCGCCGAGCACCGACCAGGCGTAGGCGGAGTGGCCCTGGCTCTCCAGCCACGGGAAGTAGTGGTCGGAGATCACCGAGTAGGCGAATCCGGCCTCCTCGGCCTCCACGAGGTCGGTGACGAGCTGCTTGGGCGGCGTCTGCTCGCAGAGCAGCGTGTATCCGAATTCCATGTCAGATCCCCAGCAGGTCCATGATGTCGTCGGCGTGTTCTTCCTCTTCGGCGAGGATGTGCTCCATCAGCCGGCGGGTGGTCACGTCGCCGTCGCCGAGCCAGCGGATGATCTCCTGGTAGGACTCGATGACGATCCGCTCGGCGACGAGGTTCTCCTCCAGCATGCTCTTCAGGTCGTTCTCGTCGAACGTCCGGTAGGTGGTGTGGGAGCGCTCTGCCAGCGTCTTCGGATCGAAGTCCGGCTCCCCGCCGAGCTGGCTGATGCGCTCCGCGGCGCGCATCGCGTGGCCGCGCTCCTCGTCGGCGTGTTCGGCGAACTCCGCCGACACCTGCGCCCGGTCGATCCCCGTCGCGCTGATCGCGTGCTGCGCGTAGCGCATCCAGCACACGATCTCGGTGGCGAGGACGTCGTTGAGGACGCCGACGACCTCCTCGGCGCTCCTGCCGTAACCCGCGGTCACGGGTCCGTCGGTCATCTTGGCGCGGGCGCGTTCGCGGATCGCCGCGACGTCGATGCTGAAGCTGCTCTCGGCCATGCACTCCTCCTGATCTGCGCGGATGTGGGCTCCCCTACCCATCAGGGCCCACTCATGCCTGGACGCCGACGCGAGGAACCTGCCGCCCGGAGGGTTACTTGGCCACCGTACGTCACATCTGCTATACGTAGAGCTACCTCGCTCCGACCTGGGGCGAGGGAAGGGACATCCGGTATCCACCTTGAGATCCGGGCGTGACAAGGAAGAAAAGGAACCACATGAAGTCCTTCAGCTACACCGAGCTGGACAAGCTCGCCGGTGAGGTCCTGCCGGAGCGCGCCGTTCTGTCCACCCTTCTCGTCGGGGGCGGCGAGAACGAGAACGCCAACCTCAACCTCAACCACGGCGGTGGCGGCGACGGCACGACCGCGGTCGTGAACGCCTGCCAGAGCCAGCAGACCCGCCCCGACAGCGGCCTGCTCCAGCTGGTCGGCCTGCACGCGCAGAACGACGCCAGCTCGCAGTCCTGCATCCCGGGCGCCGTGGTCTCCGGCCACTGAGCCGAGCGTGCGTAACCGCGGGCTTCGGCTCGCAATCGGAAGGGCTGGCGGCTTCCGCCAGCCCTTCCCCCCTTCCTACGGAAAAGTGAAAGCGATCCCATGAGCTCTTCCAACCCTCAGCGGCTCACCTATGCGGAACTGGACCGGTTGACCGGGGAGGTCCTCCCGCGCCGGTTCGCGCTGTCCGTCAGGACCGGTGGCGGCGGCGGCGACACCCAGGTCTTCTACGCCTGCCAGGCCACCCAGTCCGCCGGGACGACCGGCCTGCTCGGCACCGGCCTGCTCGCCGAGCCCCCGTCCTCCACGTTGACCTGCACGCCCGCCGTCGTGGTGCACGACAAGCCATGACCGCGCCCGCCGCCCTCACCCTGCCCGCACTGGTGGACGGCGCCGAACTCGTCGGCGAGTTCAAGAACTCCGGGTACCGCGAGCCGCCGCAGCTGGTGCGCCTGCCGAACCGGCAGCTCGTCCGGCTGCCCCCGCTGCTGTTCCTGGTCGCCAAGGCGCTGCAGGAGCACCGCCACCTGGCGAGCGAGAGCGACGTGGTCGCCTCGCTCGCCACCGTGGCCGACTCGGTCAGCCGGGAGGCGGGCGCGCGGCTGACCTCCGAGCAGATCGTCTACCTGGTGGACCGCAAACTCGCCCCGCTCGGCGTCACCACCTTCAGCGACGGCACCGAGCCGCAGCTCGCGCGGTCCGACCCGTTCCTGGCGCTCAAGTTCAAGGTCGCGGTGTTCCCGGAGTCGGTCACCTGGTTCATCGGCGGCCTGTTCGCCTGGCTGTTCCGCCCCTGGGTGATGGCGCCCGTACTCGCCGGATTCCTGGCCGGCGAGGTCTGGGTGCTCACGTCCAGGTCGATCGCCGACGCGCTGTCGATGGCGATCCTCAAGCCGGTCAGCATCCTGCTGGTGATCGCGCTCGGGATCGCCTCGTGCGCGTTCCACGAGATCGGGCACGCCTCGGCCTGCCGGTACGGAGGCGTCCGCCCGGGCGTCATGGGCTGCGGCATCTACCTGGTGTGGCCCGCGTTCTACACCGACATCACCGAGTCGTACCGGCTCGGCCGCGCCGGGCGGCTCCGCGCCGACCTCGCCGGCGTCTACTTCAACGCCATCTTCGTCATCGGGCTGACCCTGCTCTACGCGCAGACGGGGTTCGCGCCGCTGATCGTCGCCATCATGTACGTCAACCTGGAGATGGTGCAGCAGCTGCTGCCGACGCTCCGGTTCGACGGGTACTACATCATGTCCGACCTCATCGGCATCCCCGACCTGTTCCGGTACATCGGGCCGATCCTGCGCCGGACGCTCCTGCGGCGCCCCGCCGACGCCCGGCTCGACGACCTCAAGCGCTGGCCCCAGATCTTCGTCACGGTCTGGGTGCTGACGGTGATCCCCATGCTGGCCTTCCAGATCGCGCTGATCATCACGCAGGTCCCCGGGCTGGTGGCCAAGGACTGGGCAATGATGCGCAGGCTCGCGTCCGCCGCCGCCGACGGCGCGGACCCCCTCACGCTCCTCACCTCCGGGCTCCAGATCGTCCTGCTGGTCCTGCCGCTGGTCGGCGTGGCGTTCATCCTGTACAGCATGGTCCGCGGGCTGGTGCGGTGGGCCGTCCGCTACGTGAACGCGCCCGTCGCCAAGGCCGCCTCCGGCACCTGACGGGCCCCTCTCACCAACGCGCCGGGTGCCGCCAGGGGGGCACCCGGCGCGTTTTTCCTGTCCGTTGAAATGCATTTTATAAGCTTTTCCCCCTGTGCTTCGGGGCGCCGGGCCACGGGAATCCCCGGGGAACGGGGAGAGAAAGTCCGACAAAGGATCTCTCCTCTTTCCCAAGGCCGGCACGATCTCACGGCCGGTGTTTCCGGAAGGCCCCGCGTTGCTCCGTCGCCCCACCCCCGCCGCATGGCTGGGGGCCTTCGCGCTCCTGCTCCCTCTCGTGCTCGCGAACCGGTCCATGGCGGCCGCGCCGGCCGCCGCCGAGGTCGTCGCCGAGACGGCCGTCGCGCCCCGCACCCTGGACCTGACCATTGCCTCTCCCGCCATGGACGGCCGCCGGAAGGTGCGGCTCCTGCTCCCGCCGGGCTGGTCGCGGCACGCGGAGCGCACCTGGCCCGCACTGTGGCTGCTGCACGGCGGCGTCGACGACTACACCGCCTGGACCCGCGACACCGACGTCGCCGAACTCACCGCCGGCACCGGCGTCATCGTGGTCATGCCGGACGGCGGTCGCTGCGGCAATTACTCCGACTGGTGGAACTACGGGAACGGCGGCCCGCCGCGCTGGGAGACGTTCCACATGACCGAACTGCGGCGCATTCTCGAACGGGACTACCGCGCGGGAACGCGGCGCGTGATCGCCGGCAATTCCATGGGCGGCCTCGGCGCCATGCTGTACGCGGCCCGTTTCCCGGGCGCGTTCGCGGCCGCGGCGGCGTTCAGCGGCTACCTCGACACCCTGCACGGCCACGAGCCGGGCGACGACTCGACCGGCTGGGGGCCGTCCCTGGCCTGCCCCGGCACCGACTGGCGGCGGGTGTGGGGCGACCCCGACGACCAGGCCGCGATCTGGCGCGCCCACAACCCGACCGACCTCGCGGGGCGGCTGCGCGGCGTCCGGCTCTGGGTGGCGAGCGGCAACGGCAGGGCCGGGCCGCTCGGCCGGCTGCCGTTCACCGACCCGGTGGAGGCCGGCGCGAACGACCACGCGCACGCGTTCGTGGACCGGCTGCGCACCCTCGACATCCCGGTGACCGCCCGCTTCTTCGACGGGCAGCACGACTGGCCCTACTGGCAGCGCGACCTGCACGAGGCATACCCGATGCTCATGGAAGCCCTTGGGCTGGGCTGTGTTTCCACGTCCCGGCCCACTTCGCTCGCCTGGCGGCTCGCTACGTGACCGGCACTGGGCGAACGCGGCATCGCTTCGCGATCTGCCCGGCTCCGCTCGCCTCCGGCCTCGCTCCACCGGCCAGCTCACGCGTTCGCGCGCGGCCGAGACCACTTCGAGACTAGGGCTGGGCTCCTGCTCCGGGCTCAGTCGTTCTTGAGGGTTTCCGGGGGGTCCTTCATGCCGAGGGGCCCCTGCCATTCGAGGAGCAGGACCGTGGCGTCGTCGGCCAGGCGCCCCGCGTGGTGCTCCAGGATGCTGTGGACGAGCCGCCGCAGCGTCTCGGGGACCGACAGCCCGTCGGCCTCGCGCCGGATGATGAAGTCGACGAACCGCTGCAGCCCGAACTCCTGCTTGTTCGGATCGCGGGCCTCCACGATCCCGTCGCTGTAGAACAGGATCCGATCGCCCGGCTCCAGTTGCTCGTTGCACACTTTCGCCTGCACGCCGAGCCCGGTGCCGAGCGGGGTGCCCGGCGGGCACTCCAGCGTGGTGACCCACCGCGACCCGCGGATGACGACGGGCGGAGGGTGCCCGTGCGAGACCCACGACAGCCGCCCCGACGGCAGGTCGAGCTCGGCCAGCACGCCCGTGACGAAGCGCCCGCTCGGGTCCTGTTCGAGCAGCGCCGCCTCCACCGCCTGCGCCGTCTCGACGAGCCCGGCCCCCTGGATGCGGGCGTTGCGGCAGGCCGCGACGGCGAGGTTGGAGGTGAGCCCGGCGGAGGTGTCGTGGCCCATCGCGTCGAAGATCGTGAGATGGACGGTGTCGCCGGCCAGCGCGTAGTCGAAGGTGTCGCCGCCCAGCATGTAGGCCGGCTCCAGCGCGGCGCCGATGACGACCTGGTCATTGGCGAAGCTCGTGGGCGGAAGCAGCCGCCACTGCATCTCCGCCGACACCGTCATGTCCCTGGTCCGCACGAGGCGGGAGTAGGAGTCGCTGTAGGGGCCCTTGCTGACGATGATCAATGCGACCAGGCCGGCCAGGACCTCGGCCTCCTCCCGGACCCGGTCGTCGTCGCGGCGGACGGTCACCCGCAGCACGCCGAGCCGCTCGGTCCCGTCGAGGATCGGCACCCAGAACTGGCAGCGCCCGCCGTCGAGGGCCTGCCCGAACGCGGGTTCCATCGTCTGGAAGGCACGGCCGGCGACCGTCCCGTCGACCCTCAGCTCCCGCGATCCGGCCCCGGGGTCCTGTCCGGCGTCCGGTCCCTTGCCGGTCAGCAGGCGCAGCACCGTCTGCTGGAGATCGACGACGTAGATGAGCGCGTCATGCAGGCCGTGGTCGGCGGCGTGCCGGGCCACCGCGCCCGGCAGCTGCTCCATCGACATCAGATGGCTGGCCGCCAACAGCTCTCTCAGCATCGGTTCGCCGCCCTGCACTCTCGGCTCTCGGGGCTCCCACTCCACCGTCCCGCAGGCGGACCACCTCTCACCAGGACCGCAATTCCCCCTTTCCGGAACCCCTTACCCCGGCACGCGTCGTCCATGTGGGATCCGGGCCCGGCGCGTCAGGTCCGCGACGGTGCGGGGCCCGAGGGCAGCAGCGCGGCGATCTCGGGCTTGAGCAGGCCGCGGACGTTCGCGTACGAGGTGCCGAAGTTCAGGTTGCCGCAGCCGTCACTGCCCCCCGCCAGGAGGGAGATCTCGAATCCGTTCGGGGTGAGGAAGGGGAACAGGAACGGCCCCGGTTTGGCGGTCGACCCCTGGGTCCCGCGCGGGGAGAAGTCGGCGAGCGCGAACCCGTCGGGGCCGCAGTCCCGCCACGGGCGCTCGTTCGGCGCCGGCTTCTGCGGGACGAGGGTGTTGAGCCGGCTCACGCCGGCCGCGGTGAGCGTCGAGGGCTTGAAGATGTCGGCCGCGGTGAGCCGGCGGCCGGTGCGCAGGTCGACGGTGACGACCTCGCCGCCCGGGGAGCCGTCGGCCTGCTGGCAGTTGTCCGACAGCAGGTAGTAGCGGACCGACACCAGGCGGGGGCCGCGCAGCCCGAGCCTCGTCTCGGTGCCGATCTTCGCGGGCCTGCCCTTGCAGAAACGTGGAGCGTTCTTCTTCCACACCCCGACGAGCCAGTCGATCGGCTCGCGCAGCTCGGCGTTGACGCGGCGCTCCAGCGCGGGGTCCTTCAACCCGGTGACCTTGGGGTACTGCGCGTTCTGGATCTCGATCGCCGGGTCGGTGAGCTTGCGGTTGTCGGCGACCAGGGTGACGACGGCGGCGGGCACGGGCGCGGGCCGCGAGGGCTCGTCGTCCTGCACCGCGTAGACACCGCCCGCCGTCCCCGCGACCACGGCGGCGCCCGCGGCGGCCATCGCGCCCTTGCCGGCCGCGGTGGCGAGGAAGCCCTTGCTCACGGCCGCGCCCGCGGTCCCCGCACCGCCGGCGCCGCCCGCGCCGCCCGCTCCGGCGGTGCCCGCCGCACCCGCCGCGCCCGCGCCCGCCGCGGCGGACGCGCCGGGCGTGACGGCGAGGGCGCCGAGCGGGAACAGCGCGGCCAGCGCGACCGCGGCGCCCGCCAGCGCGCGCACGCCCCGCTGCTCCCAGTCGCCCCCGTACGCGGCGACGGCGGCGATGTCGAGCCGCGTGACGAACTCCGCCGCGCCCGGCGGCCGCCGCCCCGGGTCCTTCGCCATCCCCTGGAGGACGAGCTCGCGCAGCGGGCCGGGCACGTCCCGCACGTCGACCTGCGCGGTGAGGTGCTGGTTCATCAGGGCCGCCCGGTCGGCCGACGCGAAGGGGCGGTGCCCGGTGACGCACTCCACGAACACGCACGTCGCGGCGTACACGTCGGTGGCGGGGCTGGCGGGGTCGCCGCGCCACTGCTCCGGCGCCATGTAGACCGGCGTCCCCGAGATCGAGCTGCCGCCCGTCAGGACGGCGATGCCGAAGTCCACGAGCTTGCTCAGCCCGTCGCCCCGCACCACGACGTTCGCCGGCTTGTAGTCGCGGTGCACGACCCCGACGGCGTGCGCGGAGGCGAGCCCGAGCAGCGAGCCCTTCAGCACGAGCAGCGCGGCCTCCGGGGTGAGGGCCCCGTTCTCGCGCAGCACCTCCTTCAGGGACGCGCCGTTCACCGCCTCCATCACGATCGCCGCGCCGTGCTCGCCCTCCACGAACTGGTAGAGGCGGGCCACGTACGGGCTCGTCAGGCGGCCGAGCATCTGCGCCTCGGACCGCAGCGCGTCGACCGCGCCGGGGTCCCCGCCGGCCAGGTACTTGATCGCGACCGGGGTCCCGGAACCCGTGTGGCGGGCCAGGACGACCCGTCCCTGCGCGCCGCGCCCGAGCTCGCGCTCCTCGGTGAACCCTGCCAGCCGCCAGTCCATCCCGCTCTCCCGCCGCTCTTCAGATCATGCTTCACAGGACGGTGACGCCACCGCGTGAGGAAAGGTTCGCGGAAAGTCGGCACGACCGCCAGATCCGGACACGGGTCTGAGGCCCGGGGAGGGCCGGTGAGATGGGACACACCGGCCGCGGCGCGCACGCGGGCCCGGGAGCGTTCGAAGCCACAGGTCACGGGCCGCACTTGTCATTCCGTGACAAAGCGCGGAGGAAAAGCGCGGCCGGGAATGCGCGGAAGGAATGTGCTACAACCCGTTGGGGTTCGCCGACCGCGAAAGGATCTTCATGGGCGCAGCGGAGGCTCTCGCAGGGATCGTCGACACCGAGCGCTATCCGCTGGCCGCGCCGGGCGGCGCGGGATGGGACGTACTCGTTTCCCGGACCAGGGACGAGCTGGAGAAAACGGGCTGCTGCGTGCTGCCCGACTTCATTCGCCCGGCATTGCGGGACGCGCTGCGCGCGGAATGCGGGGCGATCGCACCGCACGCGCATTACGACGTGGAAACGGTGAACGCCTACAACATCGACGTGAGCACGCCATTGCCGGAGGACCACCCCGGGCGCCTCACCGTCGAGCGGGGCAACGCGTTCGTCGCCCGCGACCACATCCCCGCCGGGTCCGTCGTCCACCGGCTCTACGCGAGCGGGGTCTTCCAGCGGTTCGTGGCGGCCTGCTTCGGGCTGCCCCGGGTCCACGAGCTGGCCGACCCGCTGTCGGGGCTCGTCCTCAACGTCGTCAACCCGGGAATGGAGCACCCCTGGCACTTCGACACCAACGAGTTCACCGTCAGCCTGCTGACGCAGGAGCCCGAGGACGGGGGCGTCTTCGAGTACTGCCCGAACATCAGGTCGGCGGAGGCGGAGAACTTCGGCGACGTGCGCCGCGTGCTGACCGGGCACGGCGGCGACCTCGTCCGCGGGCTCACGCTCCGCCCCGGTGACCTGCAGCTGTTCAGGGGACGGTACTCGCTGCACCGGGTCGCCGCGGTCCGGGGGGACACGGCGCGGCACACGGCGATCCTCGCCTACAGCGAGCGCCCGGGGGTCATCGGCAGCGTCGCGCGCACGAGGCAGCTCTTCGGCCGCGTCCTGCCCGAGCACCTGGCGGCGGAGGGACGCGCCGTCAGGGTCGACCGGCTGCTGGACTAGGAGGCACCGCCCGTGCGCACGGACGCCACAGGGAAGATCTCGCTCGACCACATCTACACCAGCCCCGATCCCCGCGCCTACTTCGGCACGCTGCGCGAACTCCACTACGACATCCCGGAACTGGCCAAACCGCACTTCCAGCGGCTCATCGCCGAATACCGGGAGGCGCGCGGCGTCCCGGTCCCCACCGTTCTCGATATCGGCTGTTCCTACGGCATTAATGCGGCTCTGCTGAAATACGGCGTGACGATGGCGGACCTGTACGATCGCTACGGCGGTCCCGACGCCTCCGGACGCACGCGCGCCGGCCTTCTGGCCCGAGACCGGGAGTTGGTCCGTTCCCGTGAAGCGACGAACCGCCTGCGTTTCCTCGGCCTCGACGCATCCGACAGCGCCCTTTCCTACGCGCTCGAAGCGGGCTTCCTCGACGGCGCCGTCCACGCGGACCTGGAGAGCGGCGAGCCGACCGCCGGGCAGCGCGCCCAGCTCGCCGGAACCGATCTGGTCATCTCGACGGGGTGCCTCGGCTACGTCACCGAGCGCACCCTCGCCCGCGTCGTCGAGGCGCACGGGGAGCGCAGGCCGTGGATGGCGCATTTCGTGCTGCGCATGTTCCCGTTCGACCCGATCGCCGAAGCGCTCGCGGCCGCCGGGTACACGACCGTCCGCCACGAGGGCCTGTTCCGGCAGCGGCGGTTCGCGACGCCGCAGGAGCAGGAACTCGTCCTGGACCGGCTCGCCGAGGTCGGCGCCGACCCGGACGGCCTGGAGACCGGCGGCTGGTTCTACGCGCAGCTCTACATCAGCCGTCCACGCGACTGACCCCTTCCGACCGGTCGCGGACACGTGACCCGGGGAACGAACAGAACAAGAGGATCGATGTGAACGCCGGCCAAGAACTGTCGTCCCGCACCTTCGGCAACGAGGAGCGCCTGCCGCGGGTGCCGCTGCCCACGCTCGACGCCACCTGCGAGCGGTTCCTCGAATGGTGCGGACCGCTGCTGACCGCGGACGAGCGGGCCCGGACGGAGTCGGCGCTGGCCTCGTTCGCCCGCCCGGACGGCCCGGGCCGCACGCTGCACGCGGCGCTGGAGCGCTACGACGCGAGCGAGGGGGTGGAGAGCTGGCTGGACACGTTCTGGCCCTACCGCTACCTCGGCCGCCGCGACCGGATCGCGCTGAACGCCAACTTCTTCTTCCTGTTCAAGGAGTCGCCGGAGGGACAGGTCGAGCGCGCGGCCGGGCTCATCGCCGGGGCGCTGGACTACAAAGTGCGGCTCGACCGGGAGGAGATCCCGCCGGTCGTGCAGCGCGGCCGCCCGCTGTCGATGGCGCAGAACCGGTACCTGTTCTCCACGACCCGCATCCCCGGCGCCGAACAGGACACCGTCCGCGCCCCCTACACCGCCGAGTGGCCGGGGCCGTCGGACGCCCGCCACATCGTGGTGCTGTTCCGCGGCAACATGATCAAGATGGACGTGCTCGGTCCCGACGGCCACCCCCACACGCTGGAGGAGCTGCGCGAGGGCCTCGGTTCCGTGCTGAAGGCGGAGGCGGCGCCGGAGCCGTCCGCCGGGCACCTCACCACCAAGGCCCGCGCCGAGTGGGCGGCGAGCCGCGAGGCCCTGCTGGCCCTCGGCAACGCCAAGGCGCTCGACGACATCGAGACCGCCCTGTTCTGCGTGTGCCTGGAGGACCTCGTCCCCGAGACCACGCTCGACGCCTGCGACCACCTGCTCCACGGCGACGGCGCCGGCCGCTGGTTCGACAAGGCCGTCTCCTTCGTCGTGTTCGGCGACGGCACCGCGGGCATCAACGTGGAGCACTGCGGCCTGGACGGCACCACGATCCTCAGCTTCGTCGACGCGCTGCTGAGCGACCCCCCGGAGAAGCTGTCGCAGCGGTCGGGCGCCCGGTCGCAGGGGCTCCCGGTCGCCGAGGCGATCGAGTTCACTCTGGACGACGCCCTGCGGCGCGACATCGGCGACGCCGCGGCGGCCTTCGCCGCGTACGGGGCGGCCACGGCCACCACGACCGTGTCGTTCGACGACTTCGGCACCGAGCACATCAAGCGGCTAAAGATGTCGCCGGACGCGTTCGTCCAGATGGCCTACCAGCTCGCCCACAAGCGCGCGAAGGGCCTCGTCGGCGCCACCTACGAGTCGATCGCCACCCGTCAGTACCGCAACGGGCGCACCGAGGCGATGCGCGTCGTCACCCCCGAGGTGTTCCGCTTCGTCGAGGCCATGGACGATCCGGCGGCCGGCGCCGGGCCGCGCCGGGACGCCTTCCGCGCCGCCGCCGACGCCCACGTCCGGCGGGCCAAGGAGTGCCAGGCGGGGCAGGCGCCCGAGCAGCACCTGTGGGAGCTCCAGCTGATCCAGAAGCGGCGCGGCGCCGAGCTGGGCGTCACCGAGCCGCTCCCGCTGTTCGAGTCCCCCGGGTGGCTCGTCATGCGGGACGACTACCTGAGCACCAGTTCCGCGCCGTCGGTCAACATCCGGTACTTCGGGTTCGGCTCGACCAGCGAGCAGTGCATCGGCGTCGCCTACGTCCTGCTTCCCGACCGCCTCAACGTCTACCTGAGCACCCCGCGGCCGGTGGCGGACGCGATGCTGGAGTTCGCCGGCCGGCTCCGCGAGGCCGTCAGCGAGCTGCGGGACCTGCTCGCGTGATCACCTTCCGGGTCTCGCCGGCCGGTGCGTCCGCCCGATCGGGTAGAGCCAGCGCCGGAACACCCGGCTGAGCCCGGGCATCACGAGGACGGTGAGCAGCGGGATCACGATGACGGGGAACGTCAGCGCCCGCAGCGGCAGCGGCCACGACTGGGTCAGCGGCGTGACGAACGCCTGCAGGAGCAGGGCGAGCGGGTACACGGCGCAGAAGGTGACCACGATCATCTTGAGCTTGGAGGGCGGCGGGACGGACTCGCCGGGCAGGCTGAACCACGTCTCCAGCCCGGTGGTGTCCTGCCGGTGCTCGTCGGCGATCCCGCTGACCCGCTCGATCCACTCCGCGCGCTCGTCGGAGTGCAGCCACCGGTCGAGCCGCTCCTGGTCGGCGAAGTTCACGACCGTGTAGTACCGGTGCCGCGACCCCTCCGCGCGCAGCCAGGTGGCGCCCTGGTGGCCGGAGTACCGGGTCGCGACCTCGTGGAGCCCCTGCGCCCACTCCTCGAAGTCGCGCTCCCGGCCCGGCCTGACGTCCCAGGTGAACACGATCGTGACGGGCTCGGTCTCCGCTGAAGCCATGGCTGAGATCTCACCCGTCCCGTCCGGTCCATGCGTATTCGTCCCGATCAGGTGGCGGCGAGCGCCTCGGTGGGGCTGAGGCGGGACGCCCGGATCGCCGGGTACAGGCCGGCCACCGCGCCGATGAGCAGGGTCGCGGCGACCCCGCCGAGCACCGCCCACGCGGGGATGACGACCGGCCATCCCTGGGACACGGCGTAGCCGGCGGTGACGAGCGCGCCGGCGGCCGCCCCGCCCGCGCCGCCGAGCGCCGACAGCAGCAGCGACTCCGCGAGGAACTGCGTGCGGATCTGGCCGCGGGTCGCGCCGAGGGAGCGGCGCAGCCCGATCTCCGACCGGCGCTCCAGCACCGAGATGACCATGGTGTTGGCGACCCCCACGCCGCCGACCAGCAGCGCGACCGCGCCGAGGCCGAGCAGCAGCCCGGTGAACGCCTCGCCCGCCGCCTTCCTCGCCGCCAGGGCGTCCGACGGCCGCGACACCTCCACCTCGTTCGGCGCCTCCGGGTTCGCGGTCGCGCCGAGCACCTCCCGGACGTCCTCGACGCTCGCCTCCGCCGACCGCGTGTAGATCGTCGTCGGATGGCCGTCGAAGCCGAGCCGGTCCTGCGCCGCGGCCCAGCCGACCAGCGCGGCGCCGTCCAGCTCGGGGGCCAGCTCCGCCGGCTCCAGGATGCCGATCACGGTGAACCAGCGCCCGCCGATCAGCACCTGGACGTCCGGCGCCGCGTGCCCGATCCCGAGGCGCCGCGCGGCGGTCGACCCGAGGACCGTCGCGGGGAAGCCGCCGGTCGCGGCGTTCAGCCACACCCCGCCGCGCAGCCTCGCCCCCGTCGCGGCGCGCAGGTCGGTGCGGGCCGCGTACGCCGAGATCCCGTTGGTCTCCGCCTCGGGGATCTTGCCGGTCCGGTAGACCTTCGCGCCGTCCACCAGCCCGGTCGCCGACACCTCCCGGACCGGGGCGATCCGGGCCACCATGGCCTCCGACTCCAGCGGAAGCTGCGCCTTCTCGCCGGTCAGGGTGCTGCCGGGCGAGACGGTCAGCAGGTTGGTGCCGAGCGCCGCGAGGGTCCGGTCGAGGTCGGCGCGCGAGGAGGAGGACACCCCGACGACCGCGACCATCGCGGCGATCCCGATCGCGATGCCGAGCGCGGACAGGAACGCCCGCAGCGGCCGGGTCCGCAGGCCGACCGCGCCGACCCTGAGCACGTCGCCCGGCCACAGCCGGGCCGGCTGGAGCGTCCCGGCCGTCATCGCGCCGCCCCCGCCATGCGCGGGCCGTCGCCCGCCGGGCCGTCCCCCGCGGAGCCGTCCGCGGAGTCGGCCACCACCAGGCCGTCGCGCATCCGGACGCGGCGCGGCAGGGCCGCCGCGATCTCCCGGTCGTGCGTGATGACCACCACGGTGGTGCCGGCGGCGTGCAGCTCGCGCAGCAGGGTCATCACCCCGTCGCCGGACGCCGAGTCCAGCGCGCCGGTCGGCTCGTCCGCGAGCAGCAGCGCGGGCTCCCCGGCGACCGCCCGCGCGATCGCGACCCGCTGCCGCTCGCCGCCCGACAGCTCGTGCGGCGCGTGCTCCAGCCGGTGGCCGAGCCCCACCCGCTCCAGCGCCGCCGCGGCCCGCCGCCGCCGCACCGCCGGGCGCAGCCCGGAGTACAGCAGGCCGTCCGCGACGTTGTCGATCGCCCGGGTCCCCGCCGCCAGGTGGAAGTGCTGGAAGACGAACCCGATGCGGCTCGCGCGCAGCGCCGACAGCCGCGCGTCCGAGAGCCGCCCCACGTCGTGGCCGTCGACGCGGATCTCGCCCGAGGTGGGGCGGTCCAGGGTGCCGAGCATGTTGAGCATGGTCGTCTTGCCGGACCCGGACGGGCCGACGATCGCGACCAGCTCGCCCGCGCCGACGTGCAGCGACACCCCGGCGAGCGCGTGCACGCCGCCCGGGTAGGACTTCCGCACGTCCCGCAGCGTGATCATTTCGGTACCCCCACGAGCGCGCCCTCGGCGATCCCCGCCCCGGAGACCTCGACCTTCCCGTCGGCGAACAACCCGGTCTCGACCGGGACGTACGACGACGTCCCGCCCCTGACGACCTCCACCCCGAAACCGCCCTCCCGCAGCGCGACCAGCGCCGACACCGGCACCGTCAGGACGTTCTCGCGCCGGCCCGCGGTGAAGCGGACGTCGGCCGAGGCGAGCGCGTAGCGGGCCGCGGCCTTCCGGGCCGCGGCGGAGTCGAGCCAGATCGTGACCTCCACCTTCGTCGCCGGGTCCTCGTTCTGCCCGCCCGGCTCGATCACGGTGGTGACCTCGTCGATCTCGGCCTCGACCGGCCGCCCCTCCGGCAGGGTCACCTCCACCCTGGCGCCCTTCCTCGCCAGCCGCTGGTCGGCGGTGTCCAGCTCGACCGTGACGGCCTGCGTGGTCCCGGTGTAGCCGAGGATCTTCTTGCCGGGCGCGGCGGGCTCGCCCGGGGTGGCCGCGAGGGTCTCGACCCGGACGGGCCCGGCCGCGTACGCGACCCGTCCGACCTCGACGGTCCCGGTCTGCGGCGCGCCGATGTCGTCCTGCCATTCCCGGACGGCCTCGGCGGTGCCCGAGGTGTACTCGCCGTCCACGGTGAAGCCGCCGTAGCCGAGCGCGCTGAGGTTCTTCTCGAACCGCTTCACGTCGGACCCCTCGGTCCCGGTCCGCAGCGGCCGGTAGGACGGCTTGGACCCGTACATCAGCACGACGGGATCGCCGTCGAGCTCGTACAGCCGGTGGCCGCGGGTGACCTCGTCCCCGCTCTCGGGCAGCCAGGTGATCGTGCCCCTGGCCTGGCTCGTCGCCGTCAGGGTCGGGCCGTAGCCGAGCTGCCCGTCCTCGGTCTGGGTGTCGCTGAGCGTCTCCCTCGCCACCTTCGCCGTGCCGGGCGGCAGGGCCGCGGCCCGCCCGCCGCCCCGGTCCCCGCCGGTGGCGAGCGCCGCCGCGGTGGCGGCGCCGCCCGCCGCGACGACCGCGGCGACGGCCAGAGCGATCCTCAGGCGCGGCCGGCGCCGGGCGCGGCGGCCCTCCCGCTCGGCCGGCGCGCGCTCCGCGACGGTCTCCCCCGTCACTTCCCGCCGCCCTGAAGGACCTTGTCGCAAGCCTGCCGCGCGGTCTCCAGGTCCGGGTCGTCGCCGACCGTGTTCTTGTCGATCCGGATGCCGGGCTGGTTCGGGTCGGGGTCCGGGAACTTCTCCACGCCGTTCTTGCGCATGCACGCGGCGAACTCGCGCGCCCGCTCCTGCATCTTCGGATCGGGCGCGCCGGTGCGGTCGGCCATGGGGTTGTACTGCCGGCACGCCTCCATGGCCTTCTCCATGACGGCCTTGTCGCCCTTGGACTGGATCCGGATGCCCCCGCCGGGCTTCGGGTCCTCCATGTCGATGCCGTGCTCGCGCATGCACTGGGCGAACTTGACGCCGCGCTCCTCCGGGCTGAGCTGCTCGCCGCCCTGCTTCGCGCCGCCCTGCTTCGCGCCCCCGTTCGCCGAGGCCACGGTGTCGTCCTTGCCGTCCGAGCCGCACCCGGTCAGGGTCAGCGCCAGCGCGAGCGGCAGCACGGCCAGGATCCTCAGTCGCATGTCTCCTCCTCGTTCCCGGCCGGAGCGGTTCCGGCCGGCGAGGAGCGATGCAACCCGGCGGCGCGTTTCCCCCGCGTTTCCGCTCCCGGGCGTTTCCAGGGGGAGGCGTTCACTAACGGAAACGAAACACGGCCTCCGGCACCATCGGCGTTCGGAGGAGGCTTCATGAGAGTGCTGGTGGCAGAGGACGAGCGGCTCCTGGCCGACGCGATCGCCGAATGGCTGCGCGACGACGCGCACGCCGTCGACCTGGCCCACGACGGCGCGGCCGCCCTGGAGCGGGTCACGGTCAACGACTACGACGTGGTCGTGCTGGACCGCGACCTGCCCCTCGTCCACGGCGACGACGTGTGCCGCGAGATCGTCCGGGGCGGGGGCGCCGCGCGGGTCCTGATGCTCACCGCCGCCGCGGAGGTCACCGACCGCGTCGACGGGCTCGGCCTCGGCGCCGACGACTACCTGACCAAGCCGTTCGCGTTCCCCGAGCTCGCCGCCCGCGTGCACGCGCTCGGCCGCCGCTGCCGCCCGGCCGCGCCGCCGACGCTGCACCGCGCCGGGATCACCCTGGACCCGGCGCGCCGCGAGGTGTTCCGGGACGGCCGCTACGTGCCGCTCGCGCGCAAGGAGTTCGCCGTCCTCACCGAGCTGCTGCGCGCCGAGGGAGCCGTCGTGTCCGCCGAGCAGCTCCTGGAGAAGGTGTGGGACGAGCACGCCGACCCGTTCACCGGCGCCGTCCGACTGACCGTCCTCAAGCTGCGCCGCAAGCTCGCCGACCCACCCGTCGTCGAGACCGTCAAAGGAGCGGGGTACCGGATCCCATGAGGCTGTCGCTGCGCGCCCGGCTCACCCTCACCTACGGCGGTCTGTTCCTCGCCGCCGGGGTGGTGCTGCTCGGCGCGACCTACGCCCTGTTCGACCAGCAGCTCTCGCGGTCCGGGCCGAAAGTGCTGGCCACCCGGCTGAACCCGGCCCCCGGCACCGCGCCGCCGGCCGGGGTCTCGCAGGAGGCGGCGCAGGCGAGGGTGATGGCCGACACCGACCGCTGGATACGCGACCAGCGCGAGGAGCTGCACGACGCCGCCGTCACCTCCCTGGTCACCCAGGGGTCGATCGCGCTGCTGGTCGTCGGGGGCGCCGCGGCGGGCTTCGGCTGGCTGATCGCGGGCCAGGTCCTGTCGCCGCTGCACCGCGTCACCGAGACCGCCCGCCGCATCGCCGGCTCGCCCGCCGCCGACCGGGGCCTGCACGAGCGCATCGCGCTGCGGGGCCCCCGCGACGAGGTCAAGGAGCTCGCCGACACCTTCGACACGATGGTCGAGCGCCTCGACCGCTCCTTCGACGGCCAGCGCCGCTTCGTCGCGAACGCCTCCCACGAGCTGCGCACCCCGCTCACCCTCGGCCGCGCGCTGGTGGAGGTGGCGATGCACCGCGAGTCGGCGTCCCCGGACGTCCGGCAGCTCGGCGAGACCCTCCTGCAGATCAACGCGCGGCACGAGCGCCTCATCACCGGCCTCCTCCTGCTCGCCCGCTCGGAGAACGAGATCACCACCCGGGCGCCGGTGGACCTCGCGGACGTCGTCGCCCACGTCACCGCGCAGACGGCGCTCGAAGCCGACGGTTCCGGCATCACCGTCGAGGCCGACACCGCCGAGGCCATGACGGCGGGCGACGCGCTCCTGCTGGAACGCGTCGTGCAGAACCTGCTGGAGAACGGGCTGCGGCACAACACCGGCTCCGGGTGGGTCTCCCTGTCCTGCCGCACCGAGGGCGGCCGCGCCGTGCTGGAGGTCGCCAACTCCGGCCCCGCCGTCCCGCCCTACGAGATCCCGGCCCTCTTCGAGCCCTTCCGCCGGCTCGACGGCGACCGCCTCGTCACCGCCAAGGGCGCCGGTCTCGGCCTCTCCATCGTCCAGTCCATCGTCCGCGCCCACAACGGCACCGTGACCGCCGCCCCCCGCCGGGAAGGCGGCCTCACCGTCACCGTCGCCCTCCCCTCCGCGGACCCGGACCCCGAGACCGCCCCCCGCCCCGGCCCACTCGCCACCCGCACCTAAGCACGCTGTGTTTCAAAGTCCCGGCCCACTTCGCTCGCCTGGCGGCTCGCTACGTGACCGAGCCTGGGCGAACGCGGCATCGCTCCGCGATCTGCCCGGCTCCGCTCGCCTCCGGCCTCGCTCCACCGGCCAGGTCACGCGTTCGCGCGCGTGGCCGAGGCCCCTTCGAGACAGGCCCTAGACGCGCTTTCGGGGGAGAAAGCCGAGTTCATTCGGGCCATAGCGGTTTGTTATGTCCTGCTGGCATTACCCGGTTCAGAGCGCGAATGAGACTTTTATCGCGTTCCTCCGGCCTCTCGCGGCCTCCCCGCCCGGACTCTCCCCCGGCACCGGACGGGAATCGCTCCGCTCCCTCGCGAGAGGCGGTACTGCCTCGCCGGGAGAAAAGGCGGAAGTGCATGAGAACGCGTACCCGACCCGCCCGGGCACGCCGGCGGCTCGCCGCCGGACTCGCCGGGGTGGCGGCGGCCACCCTCGCGGCGTCCACCGGCACCGCCTCGGCGCAGGACCTGCCGATCACGCAGCAGGTGCAGCAGCAGGACCAATGGTGCTGGGTCGCCAGCGGCCTGACGATCGCCAAGTTCTTCGGCAAGGGCAACGTCAGCCAGAACGACTTCTGCGCCCTCGGGCGCGGCTACCCGCGCGGCAGCTCCTGCCCCAACCAGGCCGGCTACCTGGAGTACGACCAGCGCGCGTTCCAGGCGCTCGGCGTGTCCCCCGGCCAGGTCAGCGGCCCCCTGTCGTACCAGGCGGTCACGACCGAGATCAACGGCCAGCGGCCGATCCTCACCGGCATCTACTGGACGGCCGGCGGCGGCCACGCGCAGGTCATCTACGGCTACTCCGGCCAGACGGTCTCCTACGGCGACCCGTGGCCCTCCAGCCCCCGGTACGGGGAGATGGCGTACAGCAGCTACGTCAGCAACTACCAGTTCCGCTGGGGCCAGGCCCTGTCCAGGATCGGAGGCTGACATGCGCACGACTGCGAGACTCGCGGCCGGGTCCCTGATCGCGGGGACCGTCCTGATGGGCGGCACCGCGGCGCTGGCCGCCGGACCGTCCTCCGACGAGGCCGCCGCCGCGAAGGCCGCCGCGTCGCCCGCCGCCCGGCAGCGGCTCGGCGCGTTCTTCGTCCACCTCGACCAGCACCAGCGCGGGCAGCTCGTGACCCAGGCCGTGCCGAAGGCCGCCGCGCAGGCGAAGGCCCCGCGCCTGGAAGGGTCCGTCCAGCGGGTCTACTCGCTGAACCCGGCGTTCGTGAAGGGCGACGGCGGCGCACCCGTCGCGACCTTCGCCTACATGGCGGTCGGCGCGGCGTCGGCGAGCGGGCAGCACGCGACGGTATGGCTGACCCGGTCCGGCGCGGGCTGGCAGGTCATGAACGTCATCTCCGGGACGGAGGAGGCGGTCTACCCGGCGCGGGCCCGGGGCGGGACGGTGTTCACCGAGCCGCAGATCCACGCGTGGTACCGGCTGAAGGACGGCCGGGTCACCGCGCTCAACGACACCGCCGCGTCGTCGGTCGGCAGGACCGGCGTCACGGTGGCGGCGTACCGGAGGCTCGTGCGCTCCCGGTACGCCGACAAACTCCCGGGCACCGCCTACCAGCGGTCCGGGAAGCTCGGCGGCTTCTCGCCCGCGACCGGCGTCAGCGATCCGGCGCCGGACAGGGGCCCGGCGCCCGCTCTGCTGGCACTGGGCGCGGGCGGTGCGGTGACCGCCGCGGGCGCCGCACTCGTGCGGCGCCGCCGCCAGGGCAGCTACTAGCCGCCCTCCCTCGGGTTCCGGGAACCGCCCCCCTCCCCGGGACCCGTACCGGCGCCCGTCCCCGCGTCCGCCGCCGGGCCCGCGGGGACGGGCAGCGCCGGGTGCGCCTCGGGATGCTCGTCCCACCAGTCGCCGTAGACGCGCTGGGCCCGGACGAGGTCGAGGTAGACGGCGTCGAAGACGCCGCGCAGCCGGGCCGCCGCCCGCTCGGCCCCGGGTCGCCACATCAGGACGACCCGCTGGCCGAGCGGGTCGCCGGTGATCCGGCGGAACGCGACCCCCTCGCGGGGGGCCGCGGTCGGCTGGTAGATGCCGACGGCGCGCCCGGACCGGATGAGCGAGGCCGAGATCTGCCAGTCCGTCGCCCAGTACCTGACCCGCGGCTGGAACCCGGCCTCGGCGCACACGCCGCGCAGGTAGGCGGGCCAGGGGCCGTCGTCGAGCGGGTCGTCGATCCAGTCGTGGTCGGCGAGATCGGCCAGGTCGACGGTCGCGCCGGTGGCGAGGGGGCTGGAGCAGGACATCCCGACGAGGGCCGGCTCGCACTCGACGAGCACGAACCGCTCCAGGCCGTCGTGCGGCCGCGGCGGATGGTCGACGGGCTCCTGGAACAGCCCGATGTCAAGGGTGCCGGAGCCGAGCAGCGCGGGGATGCGCCCGCCGCCGGGGTCGACGCGCAGGTGCAGCCGCGCCTCCGGGGACAGCGAGCCGAGATGGTCGCTGAGCCGCGTGAGCACCGGGCACGCCTGCACCCCGACCCGCAGCAGCGGCATGGCGGCCGGTTCGCGGAGCCGGTTCGCGAGCGCCGCGTTCAGGTCGTCGATGCTGGCCAGCGCGGCCCGCGCGCGGGTGGCGACCTCGGCGCCGACCGGCGTCGGCGTGACGCCCTCCGGGGAGCGGACGAACAGCTGCACGCCGAGGTGGCCCTCGACCCGGCGCAGCATGGTGCTGACGGCGGGCTGGGTGAGGCCGAGCCGCGCGGCGGCCTTGCTGATGCTGCCGGTCGCGGCGATAGCCTCGATCATCCTGAGGTGGTGGGGGCCGAGGTCCACGGGCGCGCTCCTGACCGTCTGTACGCCCCGTCCGGTGAATTCAGCCGCATCGTAACCCGGTATCGGTCCGGGCAAAGTGGAAATCCGTGCCAGAGCGCCCGGACCACGTCACCGGGCGGCGCCGTGCCGCCGCAGCTCGCGCGGGCTGACGCCGAACCGCTGCCGGAACGCGTGGCTGAGCGCGCTGGCCGAGGAGAACCCGGTGGCGTGCGCGAGGTCGGTGATGGTGACGTGCCGGTCGAGGGGGTTGCGCAGCCGGTCGCGGACGAGCCGGAGCCGCTCCTCGCGGATCAGCTCGCGGGGGGTGGTCCCGGCGCGCTGCAGCGCGAGCTGCACCTGCCGCAGCGACCAGCCGAGGTCCTGCGCCATCGCGGCGCCGGTGAGCCCGGGGTCGGTGGCGTGCTCGCGGACGTAGCGGCGCACGACCGCCTCCACCTCGGCGAGGTGGCCGGGCGCGGGCGGGCGCTCCTGCCCGGCGAGCAGCAGGCACAGCAGCTCGGTGATCCGCTCGCAGGCGGCGTCGAACTGCGGCCCGCTGAGGCTGCGCCGCTCCTCGCCGACGGCCCGCACCATGTCAGCGACGACGCGGCCGAGGCCCGCGGACAGGTCCAGGCCGGTCACCGGGAGGGCGGGGCCGCCCAGCCGGCCGTCCATCTCGCGGGCCGGGATCGTCATGACCAGCGCGCGGGCCGGGCTCGGCTGGACGACCCGGAACGGCGCCGCGGGCGCGATGAGGCCGCCGGTGCCGGGGCGCAGCCGCGCCTCGCGGCCGTCCTGCACCATGAGCATCTCGCCGTGCAGCGGGAGCAGGAACCGGTAGCCGCGGTCGCGGCGCGCCTGCCCGGGGGTGCGGACGAACTCCGCCCGGTCCGACAGGTACAGCACGAGCCGGTACTCGGCGCCGCGCGGTCCGGACGGCCCGCCGAGCACGTCGTCCAACGCAGGCCCCTCCGCCCCCCGCCCTAGATCACTTGCGGGCGAGCGTAGTAGATCACCGTCCGACGAATCAGCCGGATCCATCGGAAAGTAACGTGATTCAGACGGTGGGTGATCTTGCGATGCGCCCGGCGGCAACTTCTCTGCGCGCGGGCACAAGCGCGCTCCCGCTCACCCGTCCTACGGTGCCGAAACTGCGGCGTATCCACGCCGTCCCCACCAGCCATGAGGCGGTCCGCCGGGTGTCGCCGACACCGGCCCGGCCCACCTCGCCCGAAGACCCCTGCACCGAGGATCTGATGGAGCCATTCCTCTTGGCGGCGGCGCTCGTCGTCGTGGCGGGCGCCGGCATCGCGGCCGCCGCCCTCCTGGCACGCCAGCGGCGGGAGACGGCCGACCTCCGCGCGCAGAACGCCGTCCTGGCCCGCGGGCTCGACCTGCGCGAGAGAGAGCTGCGGCACCTCGCGGACGTCCGGCTGCCCGAGCTCATGGAGTCCCTGCACAACCCCGGCGTGCGCGTCACCGGCCCGCTGCACGACCTGGACCGCGAGGCGCCCGCCTTCGGGCAGGCGATGCGTACCGTCACCGAGCTGTTCGCGGGATCCGCCGCGCGCGTCCGGGAACGGGCCGACCTGTCGGCCAAGTCGACGCTGCGCGCGATGATGCGCGCCGTGCAGAGCCTCGCCAACGAGCAGCAGCTCGCCATCTCCGACATGCAGGAGCGCCATGACGACCCGGACGTGCTGGAGGGCCTGCTCCGCGTCGACCACATGAACGCCCAGCTCGGACGGCGCGCCCAGGCCACCGCCGTGCTGTGCGGGTCGTGGCCGGGCCAGCAGCGCTCGGCGTCGTCGATGAGCGACGTGGTGCGCGGCGCGACCTCCCGCATCCGCGACTACCTGCGGGTCAACATGCAGGGGCCGGTGAACGCCGCGGTGACCAGCCGGGCCGTGGAACCGATCGTGCTGACCCTGGCCGAGCTGCTGGACAACGCGGCACGGCACTCGCGCCCCGACACCACCGTCGAGGTCAACTTCCAGTCCACGCACAACGGCGTCGCCATCATGATCGACGATGCCGGGGTCGCGATGGACGCCGAGGAGCTCCAGCGCGCCGCCGACCTGCTGTCCGGCGACGCCTCCGTCGACATCCACCGGCTCGGCGACCCGCCCCGCGTCGGGTTCGCGGTGGCAGGCGTCCTCGCCGCGCGGTACGGCTTCCGGGTGTCGGTCGACACCCGCTCCCCCTACGGCGGCGTGCGCGCCGTCGTGTTCGTACCGTCCACGCTGCTCACCGACGTGCCGGGCGAGCGTGCGCCCGAACCGTCCGCCGCGTCCGGCCCGGTCGCGGAGAGCCCCGCGCCCGCCGCCCCGACCGACCTCCCCGCCACCCCGGGCGGCCTTCCGAAACGCACCCGCGTCGCGGTCGCCGAACGTCCCACCGGGGAACACGAGCCGCCCGCCGAGCCGGACGCGGGGGCGCAGCCGCCGCCGCTCAGGCCGGCCCGGGAGACCGCCGCGGGCCTCGGCGCCTGGCAGCGCGGGACGCGGTCCGGCCGCGCCGCGACGCCGTCCGACGGCGAGGGCCCCGGTATCGAGAGCAAGGACCTGCGGCCATGAACGAGGGATGGAACGGCGCGATGGACGACGGTACGAACCGGCTCGGCTGGATGCTGGACGACGCGCTGCGGATGCCGGAGACCCGCTACGCGATCCTGCTGTCGGCCGACGGGCTGCTCATGGCGCACTCCGAGCGCATCAACGTGGACGAGGCGGAACGGCAGGCCGCGGGCATGGCGGGCCTGCAGTCGCTCGCCCGCAGCACCGCCGAGTTCTGCGGGGACGCCGGCACGACCTGGCGGCAGACCGTGAACGAGTTCGACGACGGGTACGTCTTCCTCGTCGCCGCCGGCCCCGGCGCCTACCTGGCGGTGTCGGCGACGCAGCACGTCGACATGGAGACCGTGTCGTTCCGGCTCCAGGAGCTCGTGCAGCGGCTGGGCAAGGAGTTGACCACCCCGCCGCGGCCGGGCGCGGGCCGTCCCGCATGACCCCGCGCCGCAGCAGGAGGGCGCTGGTCCGCCCGCACGTCGTCACCGGCGGGCGGGCCCACCCCACCCGCAACGTGTTCGACCTCGTCACCCTGGTGACCGCGACCGGCGACCTGCCGCGCACCGGCCTGTCCCCGGAGAAGCTCCGCATCGTCGAACTGTGCCGCGGCGGCGCGCTGTCGGTCGTCGAGATCTCCGGTCACCTGAGCCTGCCCGTCGGGCTCACCAAGGTGCTGCTGTCCGACCTCGTCGACAGCGGCCACCTCGCCACCCGGGCCGCCGCGCCCGCCGCCCAGCAGTCCAAGGCCCGGCTCCTACAGGAGGTGCTCGATGGACTCCGCGCTCGCCTCTGACACCCCCTACCTGCGCGAGAGCGTCCGGACCGCCGTCAAGATCCTCATCGTGGGGCACTTCGCGGTCGGCAAGACCACCTACGTCGGGACGCTCTCGGAGATCCGCCCGCTGCGCACCGAGGAGCGGATGACGCAGGCCGGGGCGTCCGTGGACGACCTCGCCGGCATCAAGGACAAG
Source organism: Actinomadura sp. NPDC048955 (assembly GCF_040649435.1). Taxonomy (NCBI): domain Bacteria; kingdom Bacillati; phylum Actinomycetota; class Actinomycetes; order Streptosporangiales; family Thermomonosporaceae; genus Actinomadura; species Actinomadura sp. NPDC048955. The sequence continues at coordinate 37,550 of NZ_JBEZJI010000008.1, read as the reverse complement.
ACGACCACGACCGTCGCGATGGACTTCGGCCGCCTCACCCTCAGCGACGACCTCGTGCTGTACCTGTTCGGGGCGCCAGGGCAGCAGCGCTTCACCCGGTTGTGGGACGACCTCGCGCGCGGCGCCCTCGGCGCGCTGATCCTGGTCGACACCGCGCGCCTCCAGGAGTCGTTCGCCGTCATGGACATCGTGGAGAAGCAGGGCCTGCCGTACGCGGTCGCCGTCAACCACTTCGAGGGCGCGCCGCGGTTCCCCGAGGCGGAGGTGCGCGAGGCCCTCGACCTCGCGGCGTCGACCCCGCTCGTCAGCTGCGACGCCCGCGACCGCGTCTCCTCCACCGAGGCGCTCATCTCGCTCGTCGACCACCTCCTCACCCTGGACGGGGAGCAGCCATGACCATCGACCGCACGGCGCCCGAGCGCATCCCGCTGTACGGCCCGGAGTTCGCCAAGGACCCGCAGGCCGCCTACGCGCGGATGCGCGAGCACGGCGACCTCGCGCCCGTCGAGCTGGCGCCCGGCGTGCCGGCGACGCTCGTCCTCGGCTACGACGCCGCGCTGGAGATCCTGCGCGACCCGGCCACGTTCCCGCGCTGCAGCGAGGTGTGGGAGGAGGAGGTCGGCCCAGAGTGCCCGGTGCTGCCGATGATGATGTCGCGGCCCAACGCCCTGTTCACCAACGGGACCGTGCACGCCCGCCTGCGGTCGGTCATCGTCGACAGCCTGGACCGGGTCGATCCGGTGTCGCTGCGCGAGTACGTCGAGCGCGGCGCCGACACCCTCATCGACCGGTTCTCCGGCGACGGCAAGGCCGACCTCATCGGCCAGTACGCGCGCATGGTGCCGCTGCTGGTGTTCAACGAGCTCCTCGGCTGCCCGCCCGAGATCGGCGACAAGCTCCTGCGCGGCATGAACGCGATCTTCGACACCGTCTCCGCCGAGGAGGGCAACGCGCTGCTCGGGGAGGCGGCCGGCGAGCTGGTCGCGAGCAAGCGCGCCGATCCGGGCGCGGACGTGACGTCCTGGATGCTGAGCCACCCCGCCGGGCTCGACGACCTGGAGACGATCCACCAGGTCATCCTGCTGATGGGGGCCGGGACCCAGCCGGAGCTGAACCTCATCGCCAACGGCATCCTGCTGCTGCTGTCCGACGACCGTTTCGGCGGCGACCTGTCCGGGGGCGCCCTGCCCGTCGAGGACGCGCTCGACGAGATCCTCTGGACCGACCCCCCGATGGCCAACTACGGGACGACCTTCCCCCGCCAGGACATCGACTTCCACGGGTACCGGCTGCCCGCGCACCAGCCCGTCCTGCTCAGCTACGCCGCCGCGAACACCGACCCGTCCCGGGGGATCGCCGACCGCCGGGGCAACCGCGCCCACCTGTCCTACGCGGGCGGCCCGCACACCTGCCCGGCGAGGAGCCACTCCCGGCTCATCGCGTCCGTCGCGATCGAGAAGCTCCTCGACCGGATCCCCGACGTGGAGCTGGCCGTCCCCGCGGAGCACCTGGAGTGGCGGCCGGGCCCGTTCCACCGGGCCCTGACCGCCCTCCCGGTCACCTTCCCTCCGGACCAGGTCCTTCCGTAGCGGCGCGCAGCGCGCCGACGACGGCGGCGAGCTGCGTGACCAGACCGGCCACGCCGGTCTGGTCGACGCCGTTGACGGTGACGGTGCGCAGCTCGTCCGGCTTGGGCAGCTTCGCCATGATCTCCGGCAGCGCCGCGATGAGCCGCGCCTGGACGGCCGCGGGCGTCCGCTCGTTCTCCAGCGCGGCGCGGGCGGCGTCCCGCTCCAGGTCGAGCAGCGCCTGCTCGTGCCGCGACCGGGCCCGCAGTCCGGCGACGGCGGTCTCGCCCTCGGCGCGCAGCCGGGCCAGCTCGTGGTCGCGCTCGATGCGCAGCCGCCCCGTCTCGGCCTCCTCCTCGTGCCGCTCGCGCTCCATCCGCAGCGCGTGCCGCGTCGTCTCGGTCTGGAGCTCGGCGAACTCGCGGGAGTCGTCGTGCTCGCGCCGGGTGCGGCGCAGCTTCTCGGCCGCCTCGGTGTCGAACAGCTGCGACTCGTTGCGGGCGCGCAGCTCGGCGAGCTCGCGCTCGTGCTCCAGCCGCTGCGTCTCCTTGATCCGCGCGGCGGCCATCTCCCGCTGCGCGACGGCCTCCTCGGCCTCCAGCTCCGCCAGCCGCGCGATCTGCCCCTGCTCGGCGCGGTAGGGCTTCTGCAGGTTCTCCCAGAGCCGCGACGAGCTGACCACGGCCTCCTTGATCTGCACCGTGACGATCCGCAGGCCGAGCCCCTGGTCGCTGTTGTCCTCGCCCTCGGCGACCGCGCGCAGCCGGGCCGTCAGCTCCTCGATGATCGGCTGCTTGTCGCTGAGGACGTCGCGCACCCCCATCGTGGCGACCTTGTCCTTGATCGCCGCCTCGGCCTGCTCGCGGAGCTGGAGGTTCACCAGCCGCATCGGGTCGTCGCCGCCGAAGTCGAGCTTGCGGTAGGCGGTGCCGAAGTCCTGGATGATCCACTGCACGTAGCCCTGGACGAGCACGCCCTGCAGCTCCCGGCAGATGCAGTACGCGTTGATCAGGATCGTCTGCGTCGCGCCCGGCACCACGAGGAAGGAGTCGGTGGACGGGTTGAACCGGAACGACACCCCGAGGCCGATGTGCAGCGGCTCTTCGCGGCCGCGCCGGGTGTGCACGACGAACGCGTTCGGCGGGACGAGCACGTTCTTCCACCGCCAGAACCCGCTGACCCGGACGTCCACGGGCCCCGGGCCGGGACGGTCGGCGGGCGCCGTGCCGCCGAGCGCGCGGTCGCGCTTGGCCAGCGGTCCCGGCGCCGGGGCCGCGCCGACCGCGCCGGGGGGCGGCGGTGGGCGGCGCTTGGCCTTCAGGTCGTCCTCCAGCACCGCCTGCTGCGCGACGACTTTGTCCAGATAACTGTTGCCCTGGTCTGAGGCGCTCATCTCGCTCCCCCGGAATTCGGTGTGGCCGACACATTAATGAACCTTTTGCTTGGATGTGTGCGTATTTGCGGTCGTGGTGACACGCGAGACGACGGCAATGCGCGAACAGGAACGGCGGGAAGCGGCCCGGACGGACCTTCCGATGCTCGCGATCGGAGCCGGGGCGATCGCGCTGGTCGTCCTCGCGCTCGTCGTGCGGGCCGGCGGCGCGTTCAGCGAGACCGCGGCGCCGGGGCTCTCCCAGGCCGGGGCACTGACCAAGGCCGGCCTGGTGACGGCGCGGCTGGGCGGCGACGTCGCCGCCGTCCTGACGGTCGGATGGCTGCTGGTCGCGGCCGTCTTCGTGCCCGGCGCGCCCGCCGCGCGCAGGTGCCTGCGCGCCGCGTCGCTCACCGCCACGGCCTGGGCGGCGTGCACGCTGGCGCTGATCGTGTGCACCGTCCTGGACCTGTTCGGGGTCGGCCCCACCAAGGTCACCGGCGACATGATGCGGACGTTCCTCGTCGAGCTGCCGCAAGGGCGGGCCCTGTTCCTCGTCCTCGCCGCCACGATCGCCGTGTCGGTCGCGTCGAGCCACCCGCGCGCCGCCGGCGGGGCCGGGTACCTGCTGGCGGGCGCGCTCGCGGGCATGCTGCCGCCGCTCTTCACCGGGCACGCCGCGAGCGGCGCGAACCACGCCCTCGCCGTCTACAGCCTCGTCGCCCACATCGCGGGCGTCGCGCTGTGGACCGGCGGCCTCGTCGCCCTGGTCACCCTCGCCCCCGCCGTCGGCGACCGGCTCCCCCGCGTCGCCGAACGCTACAGCGCGCTGGCGCTGGCGTCGTTCGCCGTCGTCGGCGCCAGCGGCGCGGTGAACGCCTGGGTGCGGCTCGGCGGCCCGCACCTCGGGTCGCGCTACGGCGCGCTGGTCGTCGCGAAGGCCGCCGCGCTCGCCGTCCTCGGCGCGATCGGCTGGTGGCACCGGCGCGCCACCCTCCCCGCCCTGCGCGGCGGCGGCGCGCGGCCCTTCCTGCGGCTCGGCGCCGTCGAGATCCTCGTGATGGCCGCGACCATGGCGCTGGCGACCGGACTGTCCCGCACGCCGCCGCCGGAGGTCGCGCCGGGCACGCTGGACGTCGTCGCGCTGCGGCTCGGCTTCCCGCTGCCCGGCCCCGCCGGGGCCGGCCCGCTCCTGCTCGACTGGTGGATCGACCCGCTGTTCCTCGTGCTCATCGCCGCCGGCGCCGTCCTCTACGGGACGGGCGTCGCGCGCGTGCGCGACTGGCCGTGGCGGCGGAGCGCGTCATGGGCCACCGGGCTCCTCGTCGTGCTCCTCGCCACCTGCGGCGGGATCTCCCGGTACAGCATGGTCCTGTTCAGCGCGCACGCCGCTCAGCACGTCCTGGCCGGCCTGGTGGCGCCGGCCCTGCTGCTGTACGGGGCGCCCCTCCGGCTGGCGCTGGAGGCGACGCGCGGCGAGGGCAGGGCGTTGCTCGCCGCCGCCGCCGGGAGCCGGGGACTCCGTGTGCTCACGGACCCCGTCACCGCGTCGGCGCTGCTGCTGCTCAGCCTCTACGCGTTCCCCAGGTCGCCGCTGCTCGGGGCGTCCCTCGGCAACCACGCCCTGCACTCGCTCGCGCTGGTCGTCTTCCTGGTCGTCGGGCTCGCCTACTTCCACGGGACGGCCGGGACGCTGATGCCGTTCGCGCTCCTGCCGCTCCACGCCATCGCCGGGATCGCCCTGACACGGGACGGGACCGTCCACGGCGGCTGGTACGAGCACCTCGGCCGCCGCTGGGGCGCGCCACCGCTGGACGACCAGCACCTCGGCGCCCTGCTGCTCTGGACGGCGGCCGCCGCCGTCACCCTCGCCGCCGCGGCGGCCCACGGCCTCTACTGGCGGGGCCCCCGGTCCACGACCCGGCTGAGCGCCTCCACCACCGTCGGGTCGTACTCGGAGGCCGAGTCCAGCCGCAGCCGCTCCAGCACGGCGGCGCCCCGGTCGCGGTCGGCGGAGTCGCCGACCAGGTCGTCGTAGGCGTTGGCGACCTTGATGATGCGGCCGGCGAGCGGCGGCGGGATCGGCCGCTGCCCGTCGTCGCCGGACGGCTCGCGTCCCGTCCGGTAGGGGTGCGAGGACAGCTGCACGATGTGCGCGACCCGGTCCAGCACCCCGGTCTGCTTGATCACCTCGGCGCCGAGCTCGGCGATGCGGCGCTGCTCGGCCGGGGACGCCAGCACCGTCGCGCCGCCCGGGATCGGGTCGCCGAGCGACAACTGCCCGATGTCGTGCATGAGGGCGGCGTACTCCAGTTCGAGCAGCTCCTCCTCCGACATCCCGAGCTCGCGCCCCATCGCCACCGCCAGCCTCGACACCCGGTGCGAGTGGCCCGCCTCCACGTACCCGCCGACCTCGGTGACGCGCGACAGCGCCCGGACGGTCTGCAGGTAGGTGGCGCGGATCCCGGCGTAGCGGCGGAACGCGAACTGCGTCACCAGGATCGGCACCGTGAAGATCAGCAGCGCGGCCTCGCCCATCGCCGTCGTGGCGACCGCGATGAGCATGGCGGTCGCGCTGGTCGCGGCGCACAGCGCCATCTTCGCGTCGACCTCGTCGCGCAGCGCGATGCCGAACCGCGCCCGCACGGCCTCCGCGCGGATCATCGCGGCGATCAGCATGTCGGTGAAGCAGGACAGCACCACCACGAAGCACATGACGGCCAGCAGCAGCTGCCAGGGCAGGTGCAGGGACAGCAGCGGGCGGAAGCACAGCGCGACGACCGCGACGGTGAACAGCCGCCGCGCCATCGCGTCGGGCCGCGCCGACCGGCCGACCGCGATGTGCGGCAGCGAGCCGACCAGCATCCCGGCCGCGGTGACCGCGACGACCTGGAGCGCGGAGTGCCCGGCGGCCACCACGCCGAGCGGCGCGTCCGGCGCGGCGCCCTCCGGGCCGACGCCGACCAGCAGCGCGTACCCCATCGCGCCGGCGCTGGCGATCGGCGCGACCTCCCGGTTGCCCGGCATCACCATGCGGAACAGCTCGCCCAGCGCGATCAGCACGCCGAAGATGACCGCCACGTCGGGCTGGCGCAGCCCGACCGCCGCGACCTCGGCGATCGCGACGATCACGAACAGCCCTGCGGTCGCGATCAGCAGCAGCTGGCCGGAGTCGATGGTCTGCCACGCGGCCCGGTCGCGGGCGCGCGCCTGCCCGCTCATAGGTGCCCCGTCACTGGCGCACCCCGTCGCCGCCGGCGACGCGCAGCGGCGCGCTCGGGTCGTCGTGGTCCTGCTGGGTGGTCTCGACGACGTCGTCGTCGGGCAGCACGACCGGCCGCGGCGGCTCCCAGCCCTCCCGCTCCAGCGCCCGCAGGAACGCCTCCACCATCGCGGGGTCGAAGTGGTCGCCCATCCCGCGGCGCAGCTCCTCGACGGCCTCGTCCTTGGTGCGGGCGGCCCGGTAGGAGCGGGTCGAGGTCATCGAGTCGAACGCGTCGGCGACGGAGATGACCCGGGCGAACTCGGGGATCTCGTCGCCCGCGAGGCCCATCGGGTAGCCGCGGCCGTTCATCTTCTCGTGGTGGTGCATGATGCCGGCGAGCGCCTCGTCCAGGAAGCCGATCTCGCGGACGATCTCCAGCCCGCGCATCGGGTGCAGCTGGATCGCGGCGAACTCCTCCTCGGTGAGCGAGCCGGACTTCTGCAGCACCTTGGTCGGGACGCCGAGCTTGCCGACGTCGTGCAGCATCCCCGCGTACCGGATGGCCTCGACCCGGTCCGCGCGCATCCCGATCTCCTGGGCGATCATCACCGAGCCGCGGGAGACGCGCTCGGAGTGGCCGCGGGTGTAGAAGTCCTTGGTCTCGACCGCCTGGCACAGCGCGGCGAGCGTCGCGGCGTGCGCCTGCTGCTGCGCGTACGCCTGGTCCATGGCCCAGCGGGCGATGAACAGCGGGAGCAGGACGAGCACGGCCGCGAACGGCCCGACCCGCGGCCACAGCCCGGCGATCAGCAGGCCGACCATGCCGTAGCCGACGCAGCCGACGGCGAGCTGGCCGCTCTCGCGCAGCAGCTCGCGCGGCGCGGCCTGCCGGCTGAGCAGCAGCACCCCGGCCATCAGCGCCAGGTTCACCAGGACGAAGGCGACCAGCGCGCCGAGGAACGGCCCGATGACGTTCTCGACCCAGCGGGCCTTCTCGGGGTGGAAGCGGTCACCGCCCAGGAGGTTGAACACCGTCCCGGCCATGAAGCCGCTGAGCGCGAACTGCGCGCCGTTGAAGAGCCGCTTGACCGGAGCGAGGATCCGCTGACCGGTGACCAGGGCGCACAGGCCGAGCAGCGCGGCGCCGACCGGGCCGAGCAGCACCACCGACGCCAGGCTGGCGGCGAAGCTCAGCGACACCCTGGCCCGCGTGATGTTCAGCCGCGCGGGCGCCGAGTCGCAGACCAGGAACAGCAGCGCCAGGACGGCGAGCTTCGACCAGTCGAGATCCGTGAAGGACGACGTCGCGATGAGGCCCGCCGCGAGCGCGACCACACCGCAGACGTACGCCCAGGCAGCGAGAGGTAGTCCACGCATTGCCGCCCCTCGGGGAGTGACGAGTTGGCAGGCCGCCACCGGGCTCACATGTGCCTGCCGGCACTAGACCCAGGACACGCCCTTGGTCATCATCAGCGACGACGACGACGGGACGCTCGGGCGCCGCCCGTGTCCATGCGGTGTCACGCGCTTGAGCATGGCTCCTTGCCTCCCCCCAGCCGAACCGGGCCGGCCGGCCTCGCGGCCGGCCACCGGGACCGGTGCGGTCCAGGTCTCCCGGGCGAGCACGTACCCCGAATTCCTCGGAGTGCACGCGCTCCGTCACTGATTTCGGCATAAGCCTAACGCGGACTGACCAGGTCACACAGGCGTGCAGGAAAACGTGAGCAAAGCGTGAACCAATCGTCACCTTAGGTGATCAATTGTCCTGGTTGAAAATCCAATCATCGCCACGCTATCCGGCCTGCACAAACCGGGTGCACAAACCGCCTGCACAATCTGAATGCACGTGCATCCGCAAATGCATCAGCGAAATTGAATAAAGGTCGGCGAACGCGGCCCCGAAGCTTTAGGGAGAGTGGACCAATCAGGTGCGGGGCGTGTTCCGTTCCCGCGCCCAGGCGACCGTCTCCGCGAGCCCTTCGGGCAGGCTCACCGCCGGCTTCCAGCCGAGCGCCTCCCCGGTACGCCGCGGGTCGACCGCCATCGCCGGCAGGTCGCCCAGCCGGGGCGGCGCGAACTCCGGGTCGTCCGGCGCGCCCGCCGCCTCGGCGACCAGGGCGTGCAGCTCCCGGTCGGTCGTCTGCAGGCCGGTGCCCACGTTGAGGCGCAGCCCGCCGCCCGCCTCCCCCGCGGCGCGGGCGAACGCGTCGACCACGTCCCCCACGTAGACGTAGTCGCGGGTCTGGGTGCCGTCGCCGAAGACCCTGGTCGGACGGCCCGCGAGGAGCGCGTCCGTGAAGATCGAGACGACCCCCGCCTCGCCCTCCGGCGTCTGCCGCGGCCCGTAGACGTTCGCGAGCGTCAGCGTCGTGAAGTCGATCCCGTGCAGCTGCCGGTACATCCCGGCGTACACCTCGCCGGCGACCTTCGAGGCCGCGTACGGGGACGCGGGCCGCAGCTCGGCGTCCGGCGGGACGGGCAGCGCGTCCGGCACCCCGTACACGGCGCAGCTGGAGGTGAACACGACCTTGCGGGCGCCCCCCGCACGCGCGGCCTCCAGCACGTTCGCCGTCCCGACCACGTTGGTGCGGGCGTCGCCCAGCGGGTCGCCCACGCTGACCCGCACGCTCACCTGCGCGGCCAGATGGAAGACCACCTCGGGGCGGCGGGCCGCGGCCCGCTCGGCGAGCGCCGGGTCGGCGACGTCCATCTCCCACAGCTCGACCCCGGAACGGACGTTCGCGCCGGAGGACATGTCGTCGACGCCGACGACCTCGTGGCCGTCCGCGAGGAGCCTGTCGACGAGATGGGATCCGATGAATCCGGCCGCGCCGGTGACGAGTGTCAGCACACCGGAAAGATACCGGGGGTCAGACGTTCTCCGGCTTGCCGGCGCCCCCGGACGTCTGGATCTCGCCGCAGATCTCCTCGATGCGGCCGAGCACCTTGGCGCGCAGGTCGGTCGGGGCCTGCTCGCACCCGCACGACTTGTTCACGAGCTTCTTGACGGCCTCTTCGAGGCCGTACTCGCGCAGGCACGGGCCGCACTCGTCGAGGTGCTGGCGCACCTCGCCGCAGCCGCCCTGGTCGAGCTCGCCGTCGAGGTAGGTGTACACGCGGGCGAGCACCTCGTCGCAGGGCGTGTCATGGTGGTTGCCGCAGCTCATGTCGACCCCCTGCTCGCGCGGGTGAGCCCGCGCTCGTCGGCGTAGTCCTCAAGCATGCCGCGCAACTGGCGCCGGCCGCGGTGCAACCGGGACATCACCGTGCCGATGGGCGTGCCCATGATCTCGGCGATCTCCTTGTAGGCGAACCCCTCGACGTCGGCGAGGTAGACGGCGATGCGGAACTCCTCGGGGAGCTCCTGCAGCGCCCGCTTGACGTCGGAGTCGGGCAGGTGCTCCAGCGCCTCGGCCTCCGCCGACTTCAGACCGCTCGACGTGTGCGACTCCGCACGCGCGATCTGCCAGTCCTCGATGTCGTCGGTGGCCGCCTGCTGCGGCTGGCGCTGCCGCTTGCGGTAGGAGTTGATGAACGTGTTGGTCAGGATCCGGTAGAGCCAGGCCTTGAGGTTCGTCCCCTCCTTGAACTGGTGGAAGGACGCGAACGCCTTGGCGAACGTCTCCTGGACGAGGTCCTCGGCGTCGGCCGGGTTGCGCGTCATGCGCAGCGCGGCCGAATACAACTGGTCCAAGAACGGGAGCACGTCGCGCTGGAAGCGCTCCTGGCGCTGCTCCACGGTCTCCGCGGTGCCCGGTACCTGACCCACCCCCTCGGCTCTGGCGCCCGTGGCCTGGACCGGCCTGGCGGCGCCGTACCCCTCAGACGATATCGACCCCTCAGACGATATCGGTCCGCGCGGCCTGCCCACGAGGGCGGGTGCCCGCGCGTCGCCGCGGGGCGCCGCCGTACTTCGCTGCTGATCGGCGACGGCTGTGGTCATCCGGCTCGCACCTCCGCTTTCGCTGGCCTGTGAGAGGGTGCAACACCGGAACGCCCCCGCCGATTCCCGGGCGGGAGCGGGCGCGCCGCAACCGGGTCGCCGGGTCCCGTCCCTCACTCAGGGTGATGACCTGCCCCGGACGGGGAAAGATGTGACGTACACGGCTAGAACAGGAGCAATTGGTGCACTCGGTGCCTTCGGCGCGACCTTCCGAGCCCACCATCGCCAGCCTGCGGGACACCTCCGGAGACGGGTCAGGGGACTCCCTGGCGCGCTACTGGACCTTCTACGAGGCGGTGGCGGACGCCCAGCTCACCCGGTGGCTGCCGCGCAGGCCGTCCCGCGTGCTCGACATCTCGGGAGGCCACGGACACAGCGCCGCCCGGGCCGCCGCGGCGGGCCACACGGTGCTGGAGGTGCGCGACCCCGAACGCCCCGGCCGCCCGGCGCCGGGACGCCGCGCCGAGCCGGGCCGGACCGCCGCGCGCACCGTCCCGCTGGTCGCCGACTCGGGCACCCTGTCCTACCTCGCCGACGCCTGCGTGGACGCCGTGATCGCCGAGAACCGCGTGCTGTCGCGGCACCTCGCCACCGAGGCCACCGTCACCGAGATCGCCCGCGTGCTGCGCCCCGGCGGCCGGGTCCTGCTGTGCGTCGACTCGCTCACCCTCGGCATGGCCCTGCTGGCCGAGCGCAACTACTGGGCGCACCTGTCGGACGTCCCGAGCGCCGAGGTCGTCCTCGTGCCCTGGCCGGACGGGACGATCACCCGCTCGTTCTCCTCCCACCAGCTCCGCGAACTGCTCGCCGACGCAGGCCTGGAGGTCGAGTGGATCCGGCCGCGCACGGTGCTGTCCCCCTCGACGGTCGAGCACGTCCTCGGCGAGTCCCCGCGGGCGCTGCAGCGCCTCGTCCGCACGGAGATGGGCGCCCGCCAGACCGACGAGTCGCTCGGCATCCACCTGCTGGCCAGCGCCCGGCGGCGCTAGGGCCTCGCGCCGCAGGGCCGTCCGCGGCCGAATTGTCGCGGCGAAGAGCCGCTCCGGTGAAGGGCCCCCGTCAGAAGAGCCCGTCGGAATGGTTGCCGTCACCATCCCCGGAATTTGCCGGTTCTATGAGTTCCGGGCCGTTGTTGCGCACACTGTTGACGGCCTTCGACACCGGATAGGCGTCCATTGTCCCGGCCATGGCGGGAACGAGGAGGCCGCGCACCTGCTCGGTGTCGGTGAGCGTGGGGTCGAGCCAGGCGTCCCACCGTTCCGGCTCGACGACCATCGGCATCCGGTCGTGGATGCGGCCGAGATCGTCCGGCGCGTTCGTGGTGATGACGGTGCAGGTCCAGACCCACTCGTCCTCGGGCGACTTCCACAGCTCGTAAAGACCCGCCATCGCCATGACGGCGCCGTCCTTGGGACGGATGAAGTACGGCTGCTTCTGAGGCTTCCGCTTCGCCTTTTTCTCCCCCTCGGCCGGGTCGGCCCCGTCGCCCTGGTCCTGGAGCGTGTACCACTCGAAGTAGCCGTCGGCGGGAAGCAGGCAGCGCCGCCTGGCGAACGCGCGGCGGTAGGACGGCTTCTCGTGCACCGTCTCGACCCGCGCGTTGATCATGCGGGAGCCGATGGACAGGTCCTTGGCCCAGGACGGCACGAGGCCCCACCGCACCGTCCGCAACTGCCGCACCGCGGGCGCCTCGTCGGGCTCGTCCTTCGGCCGCCGGTCGAGCACGACCGGGACCTGTTTCGTAGGGGCGACGTTGTAGTCGGCCTGGATGTCCCCGTCGACCGCGTCGAGCTGCACCTGGAACTCGTCCAGCAGCTCCTGGCGCGCACGGGTGGTGGCGTAGCGTCCGCACATGCGTCCCATCCTGCCGCGCTTGAGGCGCGGCGCGCTGGGCATGTAGCGGGTCATGCGACCCTTCACGACCCTGGCCCGCCCGTTCGTGGCGGCGCCGTACATCATGACCGGCCTGGAGGCCCTCCGCGATCCGCGCGAACGCGCCGAGCGGGTGGGCCCGGCCGTCAAGCCCGTCGCCGACCGGATCGACTGGCTGCCGAAGGACCCCGAGACCCTCGTCCGCATGCAGGGCGCGCTCAGCCTCGGCACCGGGGCGCTGCTGCTGACCGGCAGGTTCCGGCGGCTCACGACGCTGGTGCTCGCCGCCCAGCTCGTCCCCGCGCTGGCGACCGAGCACCGCTACTGGACCGAGAGCGACCCCGAGCGCCGCGCCAACGAGCGCTCCCACCTGCTGAAGAACGCCGGCATGTTCGGCGCGCTGCTCATGGTGGCGACCGAGCCCCGCCGCGCGCCGCGCACCGCCGAACTGCGCCGCGCCGTGCGCGAGACGCAGATCAGGAGCGGCGCGGAGGCGAAGGCGATGCGCCGCGAGGCCGCCGCGACGCTGCGCGAGGCGCGCCGGGAGGCGTCCCGCCAGGTGCGCGTCGCCCGGGCCGAGGGCGGGCGCAAGGCCGCCAAGGCGAGCAGGCGCGCCACGACCGCCAAGTCCGGCGGCATGTTCCGGATGGGCAAGGCGAGCGGCAAGGCGAGCGGCGCGCTCACGACCGCCGGGATGGCGGGCGGCGCGCTCAAGGCCGGCAAGGCGGGCGGTAAGGCAGGAGGCAAGGCGGCCCGCAAGGCGGGCGGCGCGCTCAAGAGCGCCGGCGCGGGCGGCGCCCTCGTCGCCGGCAAGGCCGCCGAGAAGGCCACCAAGGCGGGCAAGGCCAGAGGCAGGGCGAGCGGCAGGGCCGGCGGCGCGCTCAAGGGCGCCCTGGCGGCGGGAAGCGCGTTCAAGCTCGGCCGCGCGTCCAAGCCGGGCAAGGCCGCGCGGGCGGGCCAGGCCGTCAAGGCCGGGACCGCGACGCAGGCGGCGAAGGCCGCCAAGGCCGGACGGACGGTCAAGGCGGGAACCGCGGCGCAGGCCGGCAAGGCCCTGCACGCGGTCAAACGCTGACTTCCCGAAGAGAACCTTAAAAGAGTCTCAAGAGCGTTGAACCGGGGGCCGGGGCGGTCCCGTACTGCCAGATGACCGCCCTTCCATCACGACGGAGACGCCCCGGCCATGGCAGTTCCCGGATCGACCGGCCGCCCCGGCGGCGGCCTGCGGAGCCTGCTCCGCCGCCCCGGCGCGGCGCGGGCCGCGCAGGACGCGGCCGACGAGGATATGGCGGCCGAGCTGTACCGCGAGTACCATCGGCCGCTCCTCGCGTTCGTCCTGCGGCTGACGGGCGGCGACCGCCCGTGGGCCGAGGACGTGGTGCAGGAGACCATGATCCGGGCATGGCGCAGCGCGGACCGGCTCGACGACCGGACGTCCTCGCTGATGCCGTGGCTGGCCACGGTCTCCCGGCGTATCGTGATCGACAACCGGCGGCAGCGCGAGGTCAGGCCGCCGGAGGTCGGCGACGGGCCCCTGGAGAACCTCCCGATGGCGGACGAGATGGACGCGCTGCTGCGCAAGGTCGTGGTGACCGAGGCGCTGGAGTCGCTCTCCCCCGCGCACCGTCAGGCACTGACGGAGACGGTGCTGCGCGACCGGACGGTGAACCAGGCCGCCGAACACCTCGGCATCCCGGTGGGGACGGTCAAGTCCCGCGTCTACTACGCGTTGCGCGCCTTGCGGGTCGCCTTGGAGGAGAGGGGGGTCACGTCATGAGTTCCCAGGTCGAGCACACCGATGTCGGCGCGTACGCGCTGGGCCTTCTCGAAGAGGGCGACCGGCTGGCGTTCGAGGCGCATCTGCGGGGATGCGGGGCCTGCCAGGCCGAGCTTAGGGAGCTGTCCGGTGCGGCCGGCGCCCTGTCCGGGCTGTCGCCCGCGGCCGGGCCGGTTCCGGACGGGGCCGGATGGGAGGGCGGCGGCGATCCGTCCGCGCCCCCGGCGCCGGTGATCGACATGATGCGGCGCAGGAGGCATGCCGACCGGCGGTTCCGGCGCGGCGCGTACCTGGCCGGCACGGCCGCCGCGGCCGCGGCGCTGGCCGCGGGCATCGGCATCGGGACGGCAGTGAACGGCGAGGCCCCGCCGCCGAAGCCGCCCGTGGCGCAGCCCCTCACCGGCCAGCGGTTCCACGCCGCGAACGCGAGCACCGGCGCGTCCGGCACGGTCGCGCTGGTCGACAAGGGCTGGGGCACGCAGGTCGGGCTGGAGCTGCGCGGGATCCGCGGGCCGCTGAAGTGCCACCTGGAGGCCGTCTCGCGGACCGGCGAGCGCAGCGTCGTCGCGGGGTGGAGCGTCCCCGACAAGGGGTACGGCGTCCCGGGCCAGCCCAAGCCCCTCGTCATGCAGGGCGGGACCGGGCTCAGCCGCCAGCAGATCGGCCACTTCGAGGTCCGCCTCGACGACGGCGGAACGCTCCTGACGATTCCCCTCTGATCCCCTCTGATCCCCCTCTGATCTCGGGGGGCCTCCCGATCGTCCCGCTCCCTCCGCCGGCGGCCCGATAACCTTGGGGCATGTCCTCTCCGCACTGGTCCGCCCCGGTCGCCCCTGCCCCGGTGGACGCCACCGTGCCGCTGCCCGGCTCGAAGTCGATGACCAACCGGGCGCTGATCCTGGCCGCGCTCGCGGAGGCGCCCACCTGCATCACCCGGCCCCTGCACAGCCGCGACACCGAGCTGATGGCCGGCGCCCTCCGCGCGCTCGGCGCCGGCATCGGGGAGGACGGCGACGACTGGCAGGTGCTGCCGCAGCGCCTGGAGGGCCCGGCGCGCGTCGACGTCGGGCTGGCCGGGACCGTGATGCGGTTCCTGCCGCCGGTCGCCGCCCTGGCGTCCGGCGAGGTGTTCGTCGACGGCGACCCGCGCGCCCGCGAGCGGCCGATGGGCCCCATCATCACGGCGCTGCGCGCCCTCGGCGCCGACATCGACGACGGAGGGCGTGACGCGCTCCCCTTCACCGTCCGGGGCTCGGGCTCGGTGGCCGGGGGCGGGGTGGTGATCGACGCGTCGGCGTCGTCCCAGCTGGTGTCGGGGCTGCTGCTGGCCGCGCCGCGGTTCGACAAGGGCGTGGAGGTCAGGCACGAGGGGCCGCCGGTGCCGTCGGCGCCGCACCTGGCGATGACCGTCCAGATGCTGCGCGCGGCCGGCGCCGAGGTCGAGGCGCGGCACGACGTCTGGCGGGTGGCGCCCGGCCCGCTGCGCGGCGGCGAGGTGGTGATCGAGCCGGACCTGTCGAACGCGGCGCAGTTCCTCGGCGCGGCGCTGGTCACCGGGGGCCGCGTCACCGTCCCCGACTGGCCGGCCGAGACGACCCAGCCCGGCGACGCGCTGCGCGGGCTGCTCGCCGCGATGGGCGCCGAGGTGACCCGCGGGCCGGACGGGCTGACCGTGCGCGGCGGGGACGGGTTCGACGGCCTGGCCGCCGACCTGCACGAGGTCGGGGAGCTGACGCCGGTGCTCGCGGCCCTCGCCGCGCTGGCGGGCTCGCCGTCCCGGCTGACGGGCATCGCGCACCTGCGCGGCCACGAGACCGACCGGCTCGCCGCGCTGGTCGCCGAGATCAACGGGCTGGGCGGCGACGTCCGGGAGCTGCCCGACGGGCTGGAGATCCGGCCGCGGCCGCTGCGCGGCGGCGTCTTCCGCACCTACGACGACCACCGGATGGTGATGGCGGCGGCCCTGCTCGGATTGGCCGTTCCCGGCATCGAAGTGGAGAATCCGGGCACCGTCGGCAAGACTCTTCCGAACTTCACCCGGCAGTGGGCGTCGATGCTGGCGCCCGCCTGACAGCAGGGACCGGACCACTGGCACGCAAACACGACTACGACGAGGACGACGTCCGGGTGCGGCCCGGGCGCCGCGGGTCGCGGCCGCGCACGCGCCGCCGTCCCGCGCACGAGGACGCCTCGCCCGGGCTCGTGACGGCGGTGGACCGCGGCCGGTACCGGTGCCTGGCCGACCCCGGCACCGCCGACGAGCGCGCCGTCACCGCGATGCGGGCCCGCGAGCTCGGCCGCAAGGGCGTCGTCGTGGGCGACCGCGTCGCGCTGGTCGGGGACGTCACCGGCGCGCAGGACACCCTGGCCCGGATCGTCCGGGTCGAGCCGCGCACCTCGGCGCTGCGCCGCACCGCCGACGACACCGACCCGTTCGAGCGGATCATCGTCGCGAACGCCGACAACCTCGTCATCGTGACGGCGCTGGCCGATCCCGAGCCGCGCCCCCGCATGATCGACCGGCAGCTCGTCGCCGCCTACGACGCCGGCATGGCCCCCCTGCTCTGCCTCACCAAGGCCGACCTCGCCCCGCCCGACGCCCTGGTGGCCGAGTACGCGCCGCTCGGCGTCCCCTACGTCGTGACCGAGCGCGGCGGCGACCTCGGCGAGCTGCGCGCCCGCCTCACCGGCCGCACGAGCGTGCTCGTCGGCCACTCCGGCGTCGGCAAGTCGACGCTGGTGAACGCCCTGGTCCCGGACGCCGAACGCGCGGTGAGCCACGTCAACGCCGTTACCGGCCGGGGCCGGCACACCTCCTCCTCGGCGCTCGCGCTGGAGCTGCCCGGCGGGGACGGCTGGATCATCGACACCCCGGGCGTGCGCAGCTTCGGCCTCGCGCACGTCGACGTCGAGAACGTGCTCGGCGCGTTCGACGACCTCGCCGAGGGCGCCGCGGAGCGCTGCCCGCCCCGCTGCGACCACCTCCAGGACGACTGCGGCCTGGACTCCTGGGTCGAGGAGGGCCACGCCAGCCGGGCGCGCCTGGACTCCCTGCGCCGCCTCCTCGCCAGCCGCGAGGGCGAGCCCGAATAGTCCGCTACGCCGCGGATCCCGCCCCTCGAAGGGGCAGCAGGCGCGACAATGAGCCGCATGGAGCGGCGAGCGATGCTGAAGGCGGCGGCCCTGGGCGGGCTCGGCGGGCTCGGCGGGCTCGGCGTCGCCGGGTGCTCCGATGAGGGGCCGCCCGCGCGGAGGCGTCCGCCCGCGCCGCCGAAGCCGACCGGGCCCGCCGACTGGAACGCCCTGGAACGCGGCCTCGACGGGAAGCTGGTCCGCCCGTCCGACGCGTCCTACGGCGAGGCGAGGCGCCTCTACATCCCGCGCTACGACCGTGTCCGCCCGGCCGGCATCGCCTACTGCGAGACCCCTCAGGACGTCGCGGAATGCGTGGCGTTCGCGACGGTGAAGCAGATGCCGGTGGCGGTGCGGTGCGGCGGGCACAGCTACGCGGGCTGGTCGACGGGCACGGGCCTCGTGATCGACGTCTCCCCCATGGACGCCGTGAGGCGCGACGGCGACCGCGCGGCCGTCGGGGCCGGGACCAGGCTGATCGATCTCTACGACGAGCTCGGCGACGGCGGGGTGAGCGTCCCGTCCGGGAGCTGCCCCACGGTCGGCGTCGCGGGGCTGACGCTCGGCGGCGGGCTGGGCGTGACGTCCCGCGCGTACGGGCTGTCGTGCGACGTCCTGGAGTCGGTCGACGTCGTCACGGCGGACGGGCGGGTCCTGACCTGCGACGCGCGGCGGAACCCGGACCTGTTCTGGGCGTGCAGGGGCGGGGGCGGCGGCAACTTCGGCGTCGCGGTGGCGTTCACGTTCCGGACGCACGAGGTCGGGGACGTGACGCCGTTCAGCATGCGCTGGCCCTGGCGGAAGGCGGCCGACGCGGTGCGCGGCTGGCAGCGCTGGGCACCGGCGGCGCCCGGCGAGGTCTGGACGAGCCTGCACCTGGACACCAACCCCGATCAGGGCGTCCCGGACATCGAGGTGACGGGTCTCGCGCTCGCCGGAGCCGGCGGCCACATGGAGCGCCTGACGGCCGCGATCGGCACGGATCCCGCCTCCACCACCGCCCAGAGCCGCCCCTACATGGACGCGATGAAGTTCATGGGCGGCTGCGCCGGGCAGTCCGTCGAGCAGTGCCACGGGCAGGGCGGCCTGCCCGGGCAGCGCCCCGGCGGCGCCTTCCCCCGCACCGAGTACTCGGGGAAGTCCCACATCGCCTACCGGCCGCTGCCCGACGACGCGATCGGCGCCCTGCTCGACCGGTTCGAGAAGGGCAACGGCGTCCGGAACCGGTCGGTGCTGATGGACGCGATGGGCGCCGCGATCGCGCGCGTCGGTCCGGGCGACACCGCCTTCCCGCACCGCAAGGGGCTTTTCTGCGTCCAGTACCTCGCGCCCGATGACGCCTGGCTCTCCGCGACGCACACCGCGATGGAGCCCCACCTGGGCGGCGCCGCCTACGTGAACTACGTCGACGCGGACCTGCACGACTGGGCGCACGCCTACTACGGCCCCAACCTGGACCGGCTCAGGAAGGTGAAGGCCGCCCACGACCCCGGGCGCCTGTTCCGCTTCCCGCAGGCGGTCTAGCCGAGCGACCCCTCGAACAGGCTGCGCGCCTTGGCCTCGGCCTCGTTCAGCGCCTGGACGTGCCGGGGCGCCAGCTCCTCGACGCACCGGGTCATCTCCTCGGTGACCTGGCTGAACGCGGCCTCCTCCGCACCCCGCAGCGCCGCCCGGACGGTCGCGGCCCGGGAGCCGAGCGCGGACCACTCCAGCTCCAGGCGCGCGACGGCCTCGTCGAACGCCCTCGACGTCTGCGCTCCGGCGTCCTTCAGCTCGTCCGGGACCGGCCCCCGGCCCGCCTTGCGCGCGTGGCCGGACAGGGCCGAGATCCGGCTGGCGAGCGTCAGGCCCTCGCGGGCCAGCGGGAGCACATCGTGGATCAGGTCGGTGACCGCCTTGGCCAGCTCCTCCACCCGGGTGAGCAGCAGCTGCGTCGCCTCCTCCAGGGCCTTGGAGGAGCGCTCGGCGACGCGCTCGGCGACGTCCTGCTGCTGGCGGGACAGCGCCGGGACGACGTCGCGGTCGAGCCTGCGCCGCATCTCCCGGCCCCGCGCGCCGTTCCCGGCGGGGCCCGCGCGGTCCGTCCAATCGGTCCAGACCCGCTCGATGCGCTCCTCCCCGGACGCGGCGATCTCCGCGGTGATCTCCTCCAGGGCCTCGCCGACGCGGGCCTTGAGGCGTTCCACCCGCCCGTAGAGCGCCTCGCGCTTGAACGGGTCGTTGAGCTCGTTGAGCTGCGCCTGCAATCGACGGGAGACGTCGATGGCGTGTTCGGCCAGGGGGACGAGGCGGTCGGCGAGCTCGTCGAGCGTCTGCGCCCGGCGTGGATCGGTCAGCTCGGCCACCCACTCGGGGAGATCGTGCGCCATGGCCCCCATGCTGCCACCACCCGCGCCGGGAAGCGGGACATCGCGCCCGGCGCGCCGATCCCGGCCGTCCGAACGCCGGAACGGCCCGGGTACGTGTGTCGGGACGGGCGGTGATCAGGGTAGCGTGGCTCGCCGTGGCGGGCTATTCCGATGACCTGCGTCTCGCGCATGTGCTGGCGGACGGGGCCGACGACATCACGACCAAGCGCTTCCGCGCGCTCGATCTCGACGTCGAGACCAAGCCGGACCTGACGCCGGTCAGCGACGCCGACCGCAGCGTGGAGGAGCAGATCCGCGGCACGCTCAAGCGGGCCCGCCCGCGCGACGCCGTGCTCGGCGAGGAGTACGGCAGGACCGGGTACGGCAACCGCTGCTGGATCATCGACCCGATCGACGCGACGAAGAACTTCGTGCGCGGCGTCCCGGTGTGGGCCACGCTGATCGCGCTGATGGAGAACGACGAGATCGTCGTCGGGGTGGTGTCGGCGCCCGCGCTGAACCGCCGCTGGTGGGCGGCCCGCGGCGGCGGCGCCTGGACGGGCCGCAGCCTCACCCGCGCGACCCGGATGAGCGTCTCGTCGGTGGGCGATCTCTCGGACGCGTCCCTGTCGTTCTCCAGCCTGAGCGGCTGGGAGGAGCAGGACCGGCTGCCCCGCTTCCTCGAACTGACCCGCTCGGTGTGGCGGACGCGGGCGTTCGGCGACTTCTGGTCGCACATGATGGTCGCCGAGGGCGCGGTCGACATCTCCACCGAGCCCGAGGTGTCCCTGTGGGACCTCGCCGCCCTCCAGGTCATCGTGGAGGAGGCGGGCGGCATGTTCACCGACCTTTCGGGCGTGCCCGGCCCGGACGGCGGCAGCGTCGTGTGCACCAACGGCAAGCTGCACGCGGAGGTCCTCCGCACCCTCGGCGGTGGCCAGCTGTCCCTGCGCATCTGACCGGAACGCGCCCGAACCGCCGCCCCTGCCATGGCGCTCGGACCGACTCGCGACATATCGTGGAACAGCGGTCGCCCGACGGCCGTTCTACAAGTGGGCGGTCCGTCAACGGAGGTGCGAGATGTCGACCCAGACCAAGCTAGTGATCGGCGGCGTCGTCGTCGGCTTCCTGACCTTGTTCGTCTTCCCGTGGTGGCTCAGCGCGCTGATCATCCTCGGCGTCCTCGGCGCGCCGCTCGTCGGGTACATGATGCTCGACCCGTCCCAGCGCAAGCGGGTGCGGTCCCAGGGGCGCAAGCGCCTCGGCAGCTGAGGCCGCGCCCCCACTAGGGTGCGGGTGTGGCGGAGACACGGGTCGGCGTCGTCGGCGCGGGCATCGTCGGGCTGGCGATCGCGCGCGGGCTGGCGCTGGCGCGTCCGGGCCTGAAAGTGACGGTCCTCGACAAGGAGGACCGTGTCGCGGCCCACCAGACGGGCCACAACAGCGGCGTCGCCCACGCGGGCCTCTACTACGCGCCGGGGTCGCTGAAGGCGACCCTGTGCAGGCGCGGGATCGGCCTGCTCAAGGAGTTCTGTGCTGACCGGAACCTGCCGTACGTGGAGTGCGGCAAGCTCGTCGTCGCCCGCGACGCGGCGGAACTCGGCGCCCTGGAGGAGATCGAGCGACGCGCGACGGCCAACGGCGTCCCCGGGCTGCGGCGACTGACCGGCGGCGCGCTCACCGAGATCGAGCCGCACGCGACGGGCGCGGCGGCCCTGCACTCCCCCACCACGGCGATCGTCGACTTCCCGGCCGTGGCCCGCGCCTTCGCGCGGGACGTGGTGGACGCCGGCGGCGAGGTCAGGCTCGGCTTCGAGGTCGTGCGCATCGGCCGGGCGGGCGACCGCGTCACGGCCGCCTCCCCGCACGAGGAGCTGACCTTCGACCGGCTGGTGATCTGCGCGGGCCTCCACTCCGACCGCGTCGCGCGCCTCGCGGGCGACTCCCCCGCTCCGGCGATCATCCCGTTCCGAGGGGAGTACTACCGGCTCGTCCCGTCCCGGACGGATCTCGTGCGCGGCCTCATCTACCCCGTCCCCGACCCGCGCTACCCGTTCCTCGGCGTGCACTTCACCCGGCGCGTCGACGGCGGCGTGGACATCGGCCCGAACGCCGTCCTGGCCCTCGCCAGGGAGGGCTACCGGCGGCGCGACGTCCGCCCGGCGGACCTGTGGGACACGGTCCGCTGGCCCGGCTTCCGCCGCCTGGCACGCCGGCACTGGCGCACAGGCGCCCGGGAACTGTACGGGTCGGCGGTCAAGCGGGCGTTCGTCGCCGAAGCACGCAGCTTCGTCCCCGAACTGACAACGGCCGACGTCGCCCCGGCCCCCGCCGGCGTCCGCGCCCAAGCGGTCGACCCCGACGGCTCCCTCGTGGACGACTTCCGCATCGGCCACCTAGGCCCCATCACCACCATCCGCAACGCCCCCTCCCCAGCCGCCACATCCTCCCTAGCAATAGCGGAGTTGATTGCGTCTCCCCCCTCCTTCGGGCCTTGAAGGCCCGAAGGAGGAGGGAGACGCGGGCGATCGCTGGCATCGCTTCGACTCGCCTGGCGGCTCGCTGCGCGATCAGGTTCTCGCTCCGCTCGAACCTGCCTTCGGACGCGATCGCAACCATTGAGGCTGTTGCGTGGTTGCGGTGGGGCTGAGGTCAGCGCGTTCGAGAGTGGCAGCACTACTCCCAGAGCTTGCGGTCGCGGGCGTGGGGGTCGTGGACGAGTTCGTCGGTGGGGGCGTCGAAGACCATGACCGCGCGGCTCGGCGGGGCGAAAGGCTCCCAGCCGGGGTCGCCGTCGACGGCGAAGCGGGTCCACGCGCGATGCATCCGGTCGGCTAGCGCCTGCGGCGGGTTCGGGCCGGCCAGGCCCTCCGTCCCGGCGGTGAGGTTGTCGAACACGAAGCCGAGCTCCAGCGCGTGGCACGCGCCGAGGTCGTGGTTCGGCGACCGCCACGCGAACTCGTACATCCAGGTGCGGCCGCCGGAGTCGGCGTGCCCGGCGGCGGCGCGGTGCGCGGGGATGCGGAACAGGCTGTCGGTGATGATCGCCGCGAGCAGCTCGCCGGACGCCATGTCCGGGTGGTGGGCGCGGTAGGCGGCGGGCAGCCCCGGCGGGACGCCCATGCCCGCGGCGACGGCGCCGACCAGTTCGTCGTTGAGGCCGGCGGCGATCCCGGTGGGCATCAGGAAGAGCCGGAACTCCTCGGTGGTGTAGCCGATGAGCAGGTCCACGTCCCGTCCGGCGCCGGCGGCGATGGCGTCCTCGGGGCGCCGCCTGATCAGCTCGCCGTCCAGCACCGGGGTCAGCGCCATGCCGCCCGCGGCGGTGGTGGCGCCCCAGCGGCCGGGGTCGGGCAGCGCCGCGACCTCGGCGGCGACGGCGTTCTGGACGGGAATGACCGCGGCCGGGTCGAGCGCGGCGAACGCGTCGGCGGTGGGCTCGACGCCGAGCCGCGCCGCCATCTCCTTGGTGACGAGGAGGGCGTCGGCCGGGGCCTGGGCGATGCTGCCCGCGCCGCTCTGCGCGACGGCGCGGTGGAAGAGGCCGAGGTCGAGGGAGAGCAGCGTGGTGACGCTCATCGCGCCCGCCGACTCGCCGAACACGGTCACCCGGGCGGGGTCGCCGCCGAACGCGGCGATGTTGTCGCGGACCCACTCCAGCGCGGCGATCTGGTCGAGCAGCCCGCGGTTGGGCGGGGCGCCGGGCAGGTGCGCGAAGCCCTCGACGCCGAGCCGGTAGTTGATCGTCACGCAGACGACGCCGTCGCGGGCGAAGTTGCGGCCGCTGTAGATGGGGACGGCGCCCGACCCGTTCCGGAACGCGCCGCCGTGGATCCACACCATCACCGGGAGGCCCGGTCCGGGGCCGTCCGGGAGCCGGGGAGTCCACACGTTCAGGTTGAGGCAGTCGTCGCCCGGGATCTCGGGATCGGGCAGGAGCGCGGCGAACACCTTGGGGTAGCCGGGCTTGGGCGCGGTCGGCCCGTACTCGACGGCGTCGCGGACACCGTCCCAAGGCTCGGGCGGACGCGGCGCCTGAAAGCGGTTCGCCCCGAACGGCGGCGCGGCGTAAGGAATGCCGAGGAAGGCGGTGACGCCGTCCTGCGCCAGCCCGCGGACCTTCCCATGGGACGTCTGTACGACCGCCACCATGCCGCACCTCCGCTTCTAGAACGAAATTCGACAACCAGAGCGTACGGGACACACCCCAACCGCGAAACGCTCAGCCTCCCCCAGGAGCAGCATCCGCGGTGAGCTACCTCAGGCCCCACCGCACCACGCGACAACCTCAAGGGTTGCGATCGCGTCCGAAGGCAGGTTCGAGCTTGCGAGAACCTGATCGCGCAGCGAGCCGCCAGGCGAGACGGAGCGATGCCAGCGATCGCCCGCTTTTATCGACGATGGAGGGCCGCCAGGCCCGAAGGAGGAGATAGAAGCAATTACAACAGGCGCGTCAGGTAGTCGCGGGCGAAGGTGCGGATGGCGTTTTCGTCTTCCAGGGCCAGGCCGCCGCCTGGGATGAGGAGCAGCGAGACGGCGAGGCGCAGGAGGACCTCGGCCACGGTGTCGTGGTCTTCGGCGCCGTCGGGGCGGGCGCGGCGCAGGCGGTCGGCGAGGATGTCGCGGGCCGCGAGCATCACCGCGCCGCCGTTCATGCTGAGCTGCGGCAGGAACGCCTCGGGTTCGCTCTGCAGGACGCGCGTCATCAGCGGGTGGGTGCGGGCGCTGCGCAGGCCGACCACGAAGCCCTCGACGACGGCGTCCTCCGGGGACGGCAGGTCGTCGGTGGCCTCGGCGATCGCGGTGAGGAAGCGGCGGCACTCCCGCAGGATCACGGCCTGGAGCAGCTGCTCCTTGTTGGTGAACCGCCGGTAGATGGTGGTGCGCGCGACCCCGGCCCGCTTGGCGACGTCCTCGACGCTGACCCGGCGCAGCCCGTAGGTCTCGAACTCCGCGAGCGCGGCGTCCAGGATGCGGGTGTCGAGATCGTCGGCACCTGCGTCCGGCGCCGCCAGCCGGTCCCGCAACTCCTGGGCGATGGTCGCGTCCGTGGTCATATCCGCACCCTAGCCGCCGGGCACCCGGCTCCCCGCCACCGGGTGCGACACAGTTACAATAATCGTTGTTCTGTAGTTCTGTTCCGACCCCCGGCGGTGCACATGACGGACGAGGCCGACGCGCGGACCCCGGCCCCCCTCGGGCCCGGCTCGCTGACCTGGCGGTACTTCGGCGACACCCGGATGATCCTCGTCGGGCCCCGGGCGGGGGTGCTGCAGAACATGCTCCCCGCGCTCGGCCAGGGCGTCCTGGACCACTCGGTGTTCTTCGCCGAGACGTTCGCGCGGGTCAAGCGGTCCGCCGGCCCGATCCTGGACACCGTGTACGGCGGGGAGCGGTCCGCCGCGACGGGCCGCAGGGTCCGCGACTACCACCGCGAGATCAAGGGCGAGATGCCGGACGGCTCCCGCTACCACGCGCTCGATCCCGAGACCTACTACTGGGCGCACGCGACGTTCCTCGACAACATGCTGTACGGGGTCGAGACCTTCATCCGGCCGCTCGGCGAGGACGACAAGCGCCGGATCTACGAGGAGTCCAAGACCTGGTTCCGGATGTACGGGGTCAGCGACCGGGCCATGCCGGACGACTGGGAGGCGTTCCAGGCGTACTGGAAGAGGATGCTGGACGAGGAGATCGTCGCGCACCGGACCGCCCGGTACGGCGTCGGCTACGTGACCAAGGGGCTGCCCGCGCCGCGGAAGGTGCCGGCGCCGGTGTGGCGGGCGGTGTCGCCGCCGCTGAACGCCGTCGCGCGGTTCATCACGGTCGGCGGCATGCACCCGCGCATGCGCGAGCTGCTCGACCTGCCGTGGAGCGCCGCCGACGAGCGCCGCCACCGGCGGTTCGCGGCGGCCGTCCGCGCGGCGGGACGGGTGTGGCCACTGCTGCCCGAGGCCGTCCGCTACCTGCCGCCGGCCCGCCGCGCCTTCCGCAGAGCGCGGCGGACCGGAGCGGCCTAGGAGCCGGAGCGGATGCGTGCGTCGTAGCCCTTGCGCGCTTCGGGGTCGTACTCCAGGAAGATCTTGTCGAGGCCGAGGCGGCGGGAGGTCGCCTGCCGGACCCGCTCGGGCAGCAGCGCGCCGAGCCGGACCTGCGTGCCGAGCTTCTTCGGCACGACGGCCTGCGGGCGGGGCCTGCCGACCAGGGCGACGACGGCCGCGGCGATGTCCTCGGGCTCGCAGTTCTTCTGCCCCTTGGGGCTGCGCGTCCCGGCGGTCAGCTCGGTGTTGGTGAAGGTGGGCAGGACGGCGCTGACGTGCACGCCCCGGTCGGCCACCTCCAGCCGGGTCGCCTCGGTGAACCCGACGACGGCGGCCTTGCTGGCGTTGTAGAGCGCGAGGCCGGGGGTGAACATGACGCCGGCGAGCGAGGCGATGTTGATGACGTGGCCCCGGCCGCGCGGCAGCATCCGGTCGAGGGCGAGCTTGGTGCCGAGCATCACGCCGTGCACGTTGATGTCGATGCAGCGGCGGGCGTCGGCGTCGCTCTCGTCGGTGACGGGCCCGATCGGCATGATCCCGGCGTTGTTGACGACGACGTCGAGGGGCCCGGCGGCCTTCTCGGCCTCGTCGAGGAAGGCGGTGAACGACTCGCGGGACGTGACGTCCAGGACCAGGCCGGTGACGCCGAGCGAGCCGGCGGCCTCCTTGACGGCGGTCTCGTCGATGTCGCCGATGACGACGGTGGCGCCCTTGGCCTTGAGGGCGCGGGCGGTGGCGAGGCCGATCCCTCTCGCGGCCCCGGTGATGGCGACGACCTTGCTCATGTTCACTGCTCCAGTCGGTCGAGGCGGACGGGGAGCCCGTCCTTGGGTGAGGGAAGGGACGTGTGGTCCAGGGGCCATTCGTACCGGGCGGGCACGCTCCAGCGGTACCGCAGGAGCATCTGGTGCAGGATCGTCTTGACCTGCATCCCGGCGAAGTGGAGCCCGATGCACTTGTGCGCGCCGCCCCCGAACGGCGCCCACGCGTACTTGTGGACCTTGTCCTCGCGGCGCTCCGGGGAGAACCGGCCGGGGTCGAACTCGTCGGGATCGGTCCACCAGTCGGCCATGTGGTGGTTGCTGAGCATCGGCACCACGACGGTCGTCCCGGCGGGGACGTGGAAGCCGAGGATGGAGGTGTCCTTGACGACCTTGCGCGGCAGCGCCGGGACGGGCGTGACGAGGCGCATCGACTCCTTCATGACCATGTCGATGCCGGTGAAGGCGTCCAGGTCGTCGAAGCCGGGCCGCTCCTTGCCGAGCCCGAGCGACTGCTCGCGGAGCCGCTCCTGCCATTCGGGGTATTTGGCCAGGTAGTAGGCCATCGTCGTCAGCGTGATGGTGGTGGTGTCGTGCGCCGCCATCAACGCGAAGATCATGTGGTTGACGACGTCCTCGTCGGTGAACCGCTCGCCGTCGTCGGTCTCGGCCTGGCAGAGCGCCGAGAACAGGTCGCCGCCGTCGCCCTCGCGCTTGGCGGGAAGGTGCCGGTAGAAGAACTCCTCCAGGACCTTGCGCGCCTGGAGGCCCTTGTGCCAGCGCAGGCCGGGCACCGGGAAGCGGACGTAGGCCGTCCCCGCCCGGACGGCGTCGATGAACGCGCCGTTGACCCGCGCGCGTTCGGCGTCGTCCAGCTCGACGCCCATGAAGACGTCCACCGCGAGGTCGAGCGTGAGCTTCTTGATGTGGTCGTAGACCTTGAAGCCCTGCCCGGGCTCCCACGACTCGACGCCCTTGACGATGCCGGGCGCCATCGCGTCCATGTAGGAGCGCAGCCGGGGGCGGGTGAACGCCTGCTGCATGATGCGGCGGTGGTGCAGGTGCTCCTCGAAGTCGAGGAGCATGATGCCGCGGTGGAAGAACGGGCCGATGAAGTAGCTCCACGCGGGCCCGTTCGCGAACGCCTTGTCCCGGTTGACCAGGACGACCTCGGCGGCCTCGGGGCCGTGGACGGTGACCATCCGCTGGCCGAGCAGCCATCCCCAGGCGACCGGGCCGTACTCGGCGTACCGCTTGCGGGCCATCCCGATCGGGTCGCGCATCACCGCGAGCGTGCTGCCGATGTAGGGGACGCCGGGCACGCCGGGCACCGGTTTCAGCTCGCTGCCCTGCGGCGGCGGCGCGAGAACGCTCGTCATGACCCCTCCGGACGCGTGCAACAAATGCGCGAAATCTGTCGCTTTGTTCTAACGCAACGGCCGCCCGTAAGTCCAGACTTATCCGCGGTGACTTGGGCGTCAGCGGGCCTCGCGGGCGGGCGGCGCCTTGAGGAGCCGCCGCCGCGCCGCGTCGGTCAGCGGCCGGTACGCGCCCGCCTTGTCCCGGTAGAAGGCGCGCCCGTCGCCCGCGGCGGGGACGCCCTCGTCCCGCAGCGGCGCCGTCCGCAGCCGCCGTCCCGCGGTGACGGGGATCTCGTCCACGATCCGCACGATCGCGGGCCGCAGCCCCGGCTCCACCCGCAGCAGCGCCTCCGACAGGTCCACCGGCTTGACGGCGTCCTCCGCCTGGCCCTTGCTCCGCAGGCTCACGGCGGCGGCGGCCAGTTCGGTGTCGCCCACCGGGATCCCGTAGACGGCCACGGCGTCGACGTAGGGCAGGTCACCGAGCGCGTCCCGGATCGGGCCGGGCGGGACGATGCCGTCGGCCGTGCGGATCAGCTCGGTGTCCCGCCCGACGAGCCAGAAGTCGCCGCCGTCGTCCCGGCGGAACAGGTCCCCGGTGATCGTCCAGGCGTCCTCGGGCCGGAACACCCCCCGCACCGGGCGGGCCGCCGACCCGATCGCCGACAGCCGCACCCGGGCGAGCAGCATGCCGATCTCGCCGGGCTCGCACGCGACGGCGAACCCGTCCGGCCCCTCGGCGAGCCGCCCGCACTCCAGGTCGTAGCGGGCCAGGCGCACCTCGGCGCTGCCCGGCAGCGGCCGCCCGAGCGATCCGGGCTTCTTGCCGCTCAGGTTGACCAGCACCGACTCGCCCTCGGTGGAGGCGTAGAACTCCAGGACCCGCGCGGGCGCGAACCGCTCCTCGACCCGCCGCCACAGGTTGCGCGGCATGCCCGACCCGATGAACAGCCGGACGGCGTGGTGCCGCTCGGCCGGGTCCGGCGGGGCGTTCACCAGCTCGCGCAGCAGCGTCCAGGTGTAGGAGGCGACCGTCACGCCGTAGCGCCGCGCCTCGTCCCAGAACGTCTCCGGGTCGTACTCCTGCTGGGGGGCCGACCCCCCAGACCCCCCGGGACCTCTGTGAGCACTCGCCAGCGCCAGCCGCGCCCCACCGGCCACGGCTCCCCCGAGGCTCATCAGCAGAGCGGACGGATGCTGGAGCGGCGTAAGGCTGTAGACGGTGTCGGACGAGGACAGCGAGGCGGACGACGCCGTCCCGAACGCCGACAGGGCCCACCGCCGGTTGGTGATGCGGCTGGCGCGCAGCTGGTCCCCGTCACCGCGGAAGACCACGAACGCCAGGTCTCCGGCCCGCCCCGGGTTGGGCCGGTACCAGCCGGGCGGCTCGACCCGGTCCGGGTCGATGGCCTCCATGTCCATCAGCGGGCCGCGCTCGCCGCGTCCCGCCCCGCCCAGCAGGAAGCCGGACACGCCCTCCAGCTTCGCGGCGGCCGCGGCGTGCTCGGGGTCGGCGACGACCCGGGTGACCTGGCCGAGCCGGGCCTCGGCGGCCGGGTCGCCGTCGGGCCGCAGCAGCACCGCGACGGCGCCGAGCCGGTTGAGCGCGGCGACGAGCGCGAGCGCCGTCGGACGGGTGCCCATCAGCACGCCGACCGCGTCGCCGCGCCGCACCCCGATGTGGATCAGGCCGCGGACCACGGCGTCGATGCGGCGCTTGGCGGCGTCGTGGGTGTGCCCGCGCCCCTGGTACAGGAAGAAGACCTCATCCGGCCTGCGGCGGGCCTGCTCGTCGAGCAGCAGCCCCATGGACATGCGGGTGTCGGACTGGATGCGCTCCAGCCGGGCCAGGCGCGGCAGGTTCTGCGCGGCCTCCCCGCCGAGCTGGCGGGTCCCGTGCACGGCCCGGGAGGCGGTCCGGTACGCCGACCGGGCGGCGCTCGTGCCGATGCCCATGGCGAGCTGGAGCCCGTACCCGGCGGGGCCGCCCGGCAGCCCGGCGGACGCGGCCTCCTCGTCCCCGGCGACGGGCACGACGATGCCGGGCAGCTCCTGCTCGCCGTCCCGCCAGCGCGCCCACGCGGCGACGGCCGGCCAGGTCCGCGCGATGGCGAGGCTGCCGACGACGAGCCCGAAGTGCCCGGCGCGCAGCGACGCCTCGTACACCTGGGCGCGCGGCGCGGCGCGGCGGATCCCGCGCACCATCGGCGGCGCCGCGATCTCGTCCACCTCCCCGACGAACGTCAGGACGGGGCAGGTGATGTCGGCGAGCGTGACGAGCCGGTCGCCGATGAGGAACCCGCCGGTCAGCATGCGGTTGTGCTGGATGAACTGGCGGATGAACTCCGCCAGCGCGGGCCCGGGCCACGACACCCAGCCCTCCCGCTCCAGGAACCGGCGCTGGCGCTCCCGGGGCGCGAGCCGCTCCCGGTCGTGCAGCTGCAGGATGAAGTCGACCCGCGAGCGCACCGACTTGACGGGGCTGAGGAGCTGGAATCCGAGCCGCGTGACCCATCCCGGGACCGCGAACCCGCCGAGCAGGGCGTCGGGTATGCGCTCGACGCCTTCGGACGCGAGCCAGCTCGGCAGCCCGAACGGCAGCCCGACGCTGGTGTCGGCGGGGCTCCCGAACGTCACCACGGACGCGATGCCCTCGCTGCGCCGGTACGCGGCGGCCTGGTAGACGAACATGCCGCCCTGCGAGTACCCGGCGAGGTGGACGTCGCGCCCGGTGGCCTCGCGGATCCGGTCCACCGCGTCGCTGACGGCCAGCACGTGGTCGCTGACCGTCCGCTCCAGCCCGCCGGGCTCGCGCTCGGGCGCTCCGAAGTCCACCACCCACGGGTCGACGCCGAGGTCGCGCAGCACGCGCACCGCGCTGACCCGCGAGGAGATGTCGTACACCTCCGCGGTGATCATCAGCGGCGGGACGAGCAGCACGACCGGCCCGCCGCCCTCGCCCGGGAAGTAGTGCCGCAGCCTGTAGACGCGCTGCTCGGTCACCACTTCGCAGGGCGAGGCGTCCTCGTCGGTGTCGAACCCCCCGAAGCGGGCGACCTCCAGGGCGTTCTGGGCGGTCGAGCCAAGGCGGGAACCCAGGCGAAGGAGCGTCTTGGCAACAGGCGGCATCATGGCCCTCTCACAGAGTCAACGCCATGTTGTCCTGTTATCACCGGGTTAAGCAATCACGAGATGATCCGCGCGCCTTCCAGGTGGCCGCCCTGCAGCCTTTCCCACATGTACCTGCGGCGGGGCTTGCCGCTGGAGGTGCGCTGGATCAGCCCGGCGCCGACGACGATCGTCAGTTCGACGTCGTCGCCGAGCCGCCGCCGCAGCATCTCGCGCACCCCGCCGATCCAGGCCTCGTCCTGCGTCTCGGCGAACAGCGCGAGGCCCTTGCGGCCCGCGCCGGGGACGCCGACCACGACGATGCGGCCCTTGCCGAGCCCGCTCGCCTCCGCGATCTTGGATTCGAGGTCCTCGACGTAGACGGAGCGCCCGCGCACCTTGATGCTGTCGCCCATCCGCCCGAGGACGAACAGCTGCCCCTCGTGGAAGAACCCGGCGTCGCCGGTGTAGACCTTCCCGTCCATGAACCGGGTCGACTTGGCCTCGGCCCCCGCGAAGTACCCGGGGCACGCCGACGGTCCCCCCACGACGATCTCGCCGAGGAGCCCGCTCTCCAGCTCGCGCCCCTCGTCGTCGACGATGGTGACGGGCACGTCGTCCTCGGGCGTGCCGCACCCGACGACCCAGCCGGCCTTGGCGCCGAGGGACTCGGCTCCGAGCCGGTGCTGCTCCAGGATCCGGACGGGCCGCCCGAAGGCCAGCGCCTCCGGGTCGGGCCGGATCGCCAGGGGGTGGCGCGGGGCGTCGTCCATGGTGACGAGCAGGGTCGTCTCGGCCATCCCGTAGGCGGGCTTGAACATCGTCCGGGAGAACCCGAACGGCTCCAGGAGCTGCGCGAACACCTCCAGCGCGTGCGGGTCGATGGGCTCGGCGCCGATCAGCGCCATCTTCCACCCGGACACGTCGAGGCCCTCCAGCTGCTCGGGCTTGACGCGCCGCGCGCAGTAGGCGTAGGCGAACGGCGGCGCCGCCGTGTGCGCCGCCTCCGCGAAGCACCGGAGCCACCGTGCCGGGTCGCGGATGAAGTGGTCGGGCCGCATCAGCTTCAGCGTCCCCTGCCGCGCGATGGGCGTGAGGAAGCAGCCGATCAGCCCCATGTCGTGGTAGAGCGGCAGCCAGGAGGCGACCACGTCCCCGTCCTCGTACCCGGCCATCCGCGCGATCAGGTCGCTGTTGGCCTCCAGGTTCTCCCAGGTGACCATGACGCCCCGGGGCGAGCCGCTGGACCCGGACGTGAACTGGAGCAGGGCGAGCTCTCCGGCGGGCCGCACCTCGGCCTCCTCGCCGGCCTGCCGGGGCCGCCACGGCTCCCCGTCCAGCCCGGCCCCGGCCATGGCCCGCCGCGCGTAGTCGGCCAGCCCGTCGGAGGCGACGACGAGCGCCGGCGACGCCTGCCGGAGGATCGCCGCCACGTGCGCGACGTAGTCGTCGCCGTCCTGGAACAGCGGCGGGGTGATCAGGCACACCGTGGCCCCGGCGGCCCAGACCGCGTAGTACGTCTCGACGCAGGTGAAGTCCGTGGGCAGGACCAGGCACACGACGTCGCCCGGCCGGACGCCCTCCTCGATCAGCGCTCCGGCGGTGCGCCGCGCGGCCGAGGCCAGCTCACCGTAGTCGCGGAACTCCCAGCCGCCGTCGTCGGCGGCCAGGTGGATACCGCGTCCGGTGGTCGGCTTGTCCAGCCAGTCGCGCAGCGCAGATGGCATCGTGTCCCCTTCACAGGAAAGGCTCGCGCCCGTACATAACTCGCGGGTAACTTCACCAGGGCGGCGCGACCCCCGTCAACCGGTTCGATCAGTGAAAGAGACCGCCCGGGCCGACACCAGCCGGGCCACGAGGCGCCAGCCGAGCAGCGCCGCGCCCAGGAACACGCAAGCCACGATCACGAACGCGAGGGCGGTCCCCTGCCCGGCCAGGACCCGCAGCAGCATTCCCGCGGTCACGGTCGAGACCCAGACGCCGACGCCGACGGGCCACACCCCTTCGGGCCGCCGCCAGGCCCGAAGGAGTCCCCACCCGACGCCGAGCCCTGCGAGGAACGGCCAGGCTGTGGTGAGGAATCCGCCCAGGCTGGCGGCCTCCTCATGGGAGGCGCGCCCGATGGCGACGAACACGAGCACGCAGAGGACGTCGGCGACCCCACCCAAGACCTTCGGCACCCCTCAAGGCTAAGCGCCCCGCAGGTCAGGTCATGCCGACCTTCGGCGCCGGCGACGCCGCCGCGCCCTCGGGGAGGCTCTCGCCCGGTCCGCCGGAGGGACGGCCGGGAATCGCGAGGGCCGCGACGGCGCCCGCCAGGGTCAGGACGGCCGAGACGGCGACGGCGGCGCGCAGGCCGCCGGCGGTGCCCGCGCCCGACGCCGCGACGCCGACGAGCACGGCCAGGCCGACGCCGACCCCGATCTGCATGGCGGTGTTGGCCATGCCGCCGGCGATGCCCTGTTCGCGGGCGTCCACTCCGGTGGCGGCGGCGGCGAACTGGGTGGGGTAGATCGTGCCCATGCCCATCCCGTACACGGCGATCCCGGCGAGGACGGTGAGGTAGGAGCCGTCGGCCACCATCCCGGCCGCCAGCAGGCCGCTGCCCAGGGCCCCGAGGAGGAGGGCGGTGACGAGGGTGCCGCGGATGCCGATGCGCAGCATCAGCCGCCCGGCGGTGAAGTTCCCGAGAGCGATCACCGCGGACAGGCCGAGGAACGCCAGCCCGGCCCGCAGGGCGGTGTAGCCCAGCACGTCCTGGAAGTACAGGGTGAGGAAGTACACGACGTTCTGCATGGTCGCCCCGAACACGAAGATGATCACGAGGGCGGGGGCCAGGTCGCGGTCGCGCAGCAGGCGCAGCGGCATCAGCGGGCTGCGGCTGCGCGCCTCGACGGCGAGGAAGGCGGCGAGCAGGACGAGCGCGAGCACGGCCCCGGTGAGGAACTTCGGCGACGTCCAGCCCGTCTCGGGGACCTCGGCGATCGAGTACACCAGGAGGGTGGCGCCCGCGGTGCCGGTCAGCACGCCGGGCAGGTCGTAGCCGCGGCCGCGCTCGACGGGCCCGTCCGCCGGCAGCAGCCGGAACGCGGCGGCGGCCGCGGCGACCACCAGCGGCACGTTGACGAGGAACACCGCCTCCCAGCCGAACGCGTGGGTCAGCACGCCGCCGAGGAGCGCTCCGGCGCTGAGCCCTCCGGCGCCGGCCATGGCCCACACCCCGAGCGCCCTGAGCCGGTCGCGTCCCTCCGCGAACATGGTGTTGACCTGCGCCAGGGTGGCGGGGAACACGATCGCGGCGCCGACCCCCTGGATCGCGCGGGCGGCGATCAGCGTGCCCGGGGAGGTGGCGAGGCCGCCGAGCAGGGACGCGCCGCCGAACGCGACCATGCCGAGGACGAACATGCGGCGGCGGCCCAGCAGGTCGCCCGAGCGGCCGCCGAGCAGCAGGAAGCCGCCGAAGAACACGGCGTAGGCGCTGATGACCCATTGGGCCGAGCCCTCGGTGAAGCCGACGTCGCGGACGAGTTCGGGCAGCGCGACGTACACGATCGTGAAGTCGAGCGAGGTGATGAGGCTGGAGAACGCCAGCAGGGCCAGGCTCAATCCCGGCCTGGGCGCGGAACGCATGATGGACCTTCTTCGGTAGGAGGCTCTTGGCCCGACTATGCGGCCGCGCGCTTACCGTTCGCCTTCCCTCCGCCTACCGTCCGCCGCCCGCCGCCGTAGGCGGCGATCACCGCGTTATCGTGGGGCCATGCGTTTCGGGGTGCTCGGACCGCTGGCGGTCTGGACGGCCGACGGCACCCTGGTGGCGGTGCGGGGGCTGAAGGTCCGGACGCTGCTGGCCGACCTGCTCGTCCAGGAGGGGCGGCCGGTGTCGGCGGAGCGGCTGATCGACGATCTGTGGGGGCAGGCGCGCCCCGCGGACGCGGCGGGGGCCCTCCAGGTCAAGGTGTCGCAGTTGCGCCGGGCTCTGGAGGACGCCGAGCCGGGCGGCAGGGCGCTGGTGGCGTTCCAGGCGCCGGGATACCTGCTGCGGGCCGCTCCCGAGCAGGTGGACGCGGGCCGGTTCGCCGCGTTCCTCGCACGGGCCCGGGGCACCGCCGATCCTCGCGCCAGGGCCGCGCTGCTCACCGACGCGCTGGCGCTGTGGCGGGGCCCCGCCTATGCCCCCTTCGCCGACGAGCCGTTCGCGCGGGCCACGATCACTCGCCTCGAAGACCAGCGGCTGACGGCCGTGGAGGATCTCGTCGAGGCCCGGCTCGACCTCGGCGAGCACACCGCGCTGGTGGGTGAGCTGCGCGACCTGGTGGCCCGGCACCCCCTCAGGGAGCGGCTGCGCGCCGCCCAGATGCGCGCCCTCTACCGCGCCGGGCGGCAGAGCGAGGCCCTGGACGGCTTCGCCGAGTTGCGCGACCGCCTGCGCGAGGAGCTGGGCCTGGACCCGGGCCCCGAGCTGGCGGAACTCCAGCGGGCGATCCTCACCCAGGACCCGGATCTGGCGCCGGGACGTCCCCGGACCAATCTGCCCGCGCCGCCCGGCGAGCTGATCGGCCGGGAGGAGGCGGTCGCGGAGGTGCGGGGGCTGCTGGAGGCGTACCGTCTCGTCACCCTGACCGGGCCGGGAGGGGTCGGCAAGACGCGGCTGGCCCTGGAGGTCGCCGCCCGGCTCGTCGACGGGTTCCCCGACGGCGTGTGGGCGGTCGAACTCGGCGGCCACGACCGGCCGGACGCGCCGGCGGAGGCGGTCGCCGCGACCCTGGGCGTCCGCGACGACGCCGTCCAGGACCCTGCGGCGAAGCCCGTCCCGGCCGCCGACCGGGTGGCCCGCGCGCTGCGCGGCAGGCGGCTGCTGCTGGTCCTCGACAACTGCGAGCACCTGATCGGCCCGGCGGCCGAGCTGGCGCACCGGCTGCTGGCGGCGGCGCCGGAGGTGCGGATCCTGACGACGAGCCGGGAGCCTCTCGAAGTGGGCGGGGAGGCGGTCTGGGCGGTGCCGCCGCTGGAGCCGCCGGACGCGGTGCGGGAGACGGCCCCGGCGGCCCTGCGCCGCTCCAGCGCCGTCCGGCTGTTCGTCGCCCGCGCCGCCGCCGCCTCGCCCGGCTTCGCCCTCACCGCCGGCAACGCGGGCGCCGTCGCGGCGATCTGCCGGCGCCTCGACGGCATCCCGCTGGCGCTGGAGCTGGCGGCCACCCGGGTCCGCGCGCTCGGCGCGGACGAGGTGGCGGCCCGGTTGCGGGACCGGTTCCGGCTGCTGTCGGCCGGCCGGCGGGACGTCCCGCGGCGGCAGCGGACGCTGCGCGCGGCGATCGACTGGAGCTGGGACCTCCTGGCCGGGCCCGAGCGCGCCGTGCTGCGGCGGTTGTCGGTGCACGTCGACGGCTGCTCGCTGGAGGCGGCGGAGGCGGTGTGCGCCGGGGACGGGGTGGCGGTCGAGGACGTCGCGGACCTGCTGTCGCGCCTGGTCGACCGTTCCATGGTCGTGGTCGCCGCCGACCCGCGAGGGCACCGCTACCGGCTGCTGGAGTCCGTCGCGGTCTACTGCGCCGAGCGCCTGCGGGAGGCCGGCGAGTCCGAGCGCGCCCGGACCCGGCGCGACGAGTACTACGCCGAGTTCGCCGAACGGGCCGCTGAGCGGCTCCACGGCCCCGACCAGGGGCGGTGGCTGGAGCGCCTCGATCTCGAACACGCCAACCTGCGCGCCGCCGTCGAGAGCTCCGTGCGGCACGACCGCCCGGATCTCGCGCTGCGCCTGGTCAACGCGATGGCCTGGTACTGGTTCCTGCGCGGAAGGCTCGGCGAGGGCCGACGCCTCCTGGACCTGTCGCTCGCCCGGGTCGACACGGCCCCGACGGCCGCGAGGGCAGCGGCCGGGGCCTGGCGGACGGGCATGGAGATGCTCGGCCGCCACGGCGCCGACCGGACGCGGCAGGTCCGCGCGGCCCTGGAGCCGTTCGACCGCCTGGACGATCCGAGCGGCCGGGCCCGGGCGGAGTGGTTCCTCGCCGAGATCCTGCTGGGCGGCGCGGACTCGTCCACCGGCGAACGGCTGGCGCGGCGGGCCCTGGACGCCTTCCGCGAGGCCGGGGACCGCTGGGGCACGGCCGCCACGCTGACCACGCTGGCCCACTACGCGCTGATCCGAGGCGACCTGGCCGTCTGCGCCCGCCACACTGAGCGGGGCGCGGCGCTGTTCGACGCGCTCGGGGACCGCTGGGGCCGGTTGCGGGCGGCCGACCTGCTGGGCAGGCTCGCGGAGATCCGAGGCGACTACGAGGGCGCCGCCGGGTTGCTGCGTGAGGGCCTGCAGCTGGCCGAGACCCTCGGCATCTGGACGCAGGTCTCGTACCTGCTGTCCGGGCTGGGCAGGATCGCGTTGATGACCGGCGACCTGGCCGGTGCGGAGCGGCTGCACGAGAAGGCCATGCGACTGGCGACAGAGCAGAGCAATCGCCCCGGAGAGGTGTTCGCCGAACTCGGCCTGGCGATGGGCGCACGGCGGCAGGGAAGGCTTGACATGGCCGAGGGGCTGCTGCGCGACGCCCTCGACTGGCAGCAGCGCGTCGGCTTCGACCCCGGGGTGGCGCTGACCCTGTCCGAACTGGGCTTCGTAGCCGAGCAACGCGGCGACGCCCGCTCCGCCCGCCAGGCGCACCTGGACGCCCTGACGGTAGCGCGCCGCACAGGCGACCCAAGGGCAACGGCCCTGGCACTGGAAGGCCTAGCCGCCGCGCACACCCTGATGAACGAACACCACCAGGCCGCCCGCCTCCTGGGCGCGGCCACCGCCGCCCGCGAATCAACAGGCGCCCCACTACCAAGCGCCGCCGACACAGACGCGGCCCGCACCATGACCACCCTGCAAAAGGCCCTAGGCGAAGAAACCCTGACCGCCGAACTAAAAAAGGGCCAGACCACCCCGCAACAGCCCTGACCCAAAAAGGCCAACCGGAATTCGAAGGGCGAAGCCCGAGGGGGGTCTAGGGGCGAAGCCCCAGGGGCGGGCGGCGAAGGCTTCGTTGATCTCGGTGATGTCGATGTCGCCCATGGCCATGCCGG